>DASXKQ010000296.1:0-25523 GCA_036496745.1 Polyangiaceae bacterium | reverse complement strand
TCTCCAATGCTCGGCCGCCAAGCGCCAACCGACCTCCACGCAGGGTGTGAAAGGCGCCTGGAACTGTGGAACGGCGAGCCCCGCGTAGCCAATGAACGAGGCCGCGCTCGACAATTCGACCGCCCACAAGCCGAAGCCTCGTTCGGCAAATTGTTGCTCGATGTGCGCGACGTGCTCGGCGCACTGTTCGCGCGTCCACCGGCTCGGGTAGTGCTCCATTACGCGTGGGTCGGCGCTCATGGCGGCGTAGGCCTCGAGGTCCTCGGAGCGCCAAGCACGCAGCAGCAATCGCTCCGTTCTGAGCTCGGGGAGTGCGCGGGGCATCGGCACATAGTAGGACCGAACCATCAGCGGCGCACATGGGATCCGGAACGCTACGTACACGACAGCTGACTCAGCCAAACACGCCAAAGCGACTGCCCGAAGCGTAGCGTTTGAGTCCGCGCCGAAACACCCAGTGCGCCAGCGCGACGTAGGCGAGCGCCGCCGTGACGGCGAGCGACGCACCCGCAGCGCTCGGATGCCTGACGAGATTCGCGGGGACGTATCCCACGAAGCCTGCCGGAATGATCGTGAACAAGAGCAGGCGCAAGCCACCCCCGAAGAGCGGCTCCGGGTAGAGTGAGAAATTGAGCGTGGCGTCCCACAGCTGGCGCGCGAACGCTTCGCTTCGCCCGAGCCAAAATGTGAGGCTTTGAAAGATCGTCGTGCTGGCGATGAACACCAGGCCGCTCGTCACGATCGCGAGCAAGGCCAGCGGCGCCCGCCAGACGGACACCTGGCCTGACAGCGCGAGCAACGCGATGCCCGACGCGAAATCGCCGAGCCCGGACGCGAGCGAGCGCGAGCCCGCCGCGTACAGCAACGTCGGCTTCGGTTGGACGAGCAGCGGATCGAGCTCGCCGTCGTCGATCGTGCGACCGAGCTGGAGCGCGCCGCCGAAGAACGTCACCGCGAGTCCGAAGCCGGCAGCGGTCACGCCATAGAGCACCGCCACGTCGGCGAGCCGCCAGCCGCGAATGCTCGGCACCTTGGCGAGCAGCGCCCACCAGAATACCAAGAACGTAAAGTTGTTGAGCACCATGAACACGACCTGCATCCAGAAAGAAGCCCGCAGCGCCATCGCGCTTCGGATGCTGGTCGTCGCGAGTGCCCGCGCGAAGCGCGCGGTTCCAAACAGGGATCGTCGAGTCATCGTCAACCTCCGTTCACGGCAAGCGCGCGCAATGCGCGGCCGTACACCGCGGTCGCCAGCAGCACGGCTACCGCAAACCAACCAGCCAGAGCCCACGCGAGTTCGACGCCGTGCGTGGGCGGCGCGCCCAGAATGAAGCGCGCCGGACCATAGAGCAACGCGGGAAAAGGCGTGAAATGCGCCAAACGCTGGACGGCCGCGGGATAGAGCTCGAGCGGCAGCATCAGCCCGCCCAGCACGAACGCGGACTTTTGCCAGACCCAGTAGACTGGCCCCACGTTTTGCAACCAAAACGCCAAGAGCCCGATCGTCAGCTGGAACGTGAGCAATACCACCTGCGCGGCCAACCCGAACGGCACGACGTACAAGAGCGCGAGCGGGTGTTCGGGCAAACCCTTGCCGTAGACGAACGCGCAGACGAACGCGGCCGCCGCCAAGACCGGCGCGCGTACCGAGAGCACTCCGAGGCCCTGGGCGAACGCACTGACGGCGTACGAGCTCGGCCGCGGCAAGTGGTAGGCGATGTCGCCGCGTCGCACCTCTTGTTCGATCTCGAAATGCACGGGAGGTGTGCTCAACAGCACCCACTCGGTGCTCGCGAGGTACCAGACCAGCGTGCTCGGCGTGCGAGCGAGCGGCATGCCGGCTTCGCCCACTGCGCGCCACAGGGCGGCGAATACACCTAAAATGATCGGGAAAAACAGCGCGCGGCCGAGTAGCTCACCACGCTCGGCGCGCGCCAGCGCCGCCGCGATCCGCGCGAAGGCGGCGTATTTGGCAAAGCGTAAGCGGTTCATGCGGCGATACTCCCTTCTGCACGGGCGTAGAGCGCGCGGATCACGTCGTCGAGCGGCGGATCGTCGATGCGCAGATCGCGCAAGGTGCCTTGTTTGAGCGCGGCGTCGATCACGACGCCGAGCGGTGTCACGTCGAGCTCGACCTCCACGCGCGTCTCGTACGGAAGCGTCGCGATCGTGCGCACTCCGGGCAAAGCCAGCGTGAGCGCCGCGTTGTCGCTCCAGAACGTGAGCCGCTTGGTGTTCAGGTGGCCGCGGCGCAAGTCTGAAAGCGGACCGTCCGACAGCACGCGCCCGCGGTGAATCACGATCGCCCGCTCACAGACGCGCTCGATGTCGCCCGTGTCGTGTGAGGTGAGCAACAAGGTGGAGCCGTCCTGCTGCGAGCGGGCTTGCAAGAGCTCGCGGATCACGGCTTTGGCCGCCACGTCGAGGCCGATCGTCGGCTCGTCCAGGAACAGCACGCGCGGCTCGTGCAATAGACTCGCCGCGATCTCGCAGCGCATGCGCTCGCCCAGTGAAAGCTGGCGCACGGGCCGATCCAGCAACGCTTCCAGATCGAACGCGCTGACCAGCAAATCCAGGCGTCGGCGCGTCGTTTTCGGATCGAGCTCGTAGACGTGCCCGAGCAGCGCGAAGGTTTCGCGTGGTGGCAGATGGTACCAGAGCTGGGAGCGCTGGCCGAACACGGTGCCGATGGAGAACGCGAGCTCTTGGCGGTCGTGCCACGGGACGCGCCCGAGGACCTCGGCCTTACCCGAGTCTGGAAACAGTATGCCGCTCAAGATCTTGAGCGTGGTGGACTTGCCGGCGCCGTTCGGGCCGATGAAGGCGACGCGCTCACCTTCGCGGATCGAGAACGAAACGCGGTCGACGGCGAGCGCATCGTCGAACGACGGCCAGGCAATGCCGCGTGCGCGCGCGAGCCACGTCGTGCCCGCAGCGCGCCGTGTGCGAAAGGTTTTGGTGAGTCCGTCTACGTCGATGGCCAGCATGAGATCCACTCCCATGCGCCCTGCCGCTGAGACCCCGGAAAAGCGAAACGCCCTTCCAGAAGCTCCGGAAGGGCGCGAAATTCGCTCGATTTACCATTCCGCGTCAGTCGCAGACCTCCATGCGGATCTCGTCGACGAGAGCGCAATAAGTCGGAAGGAGGTGACACGAAAAGGACATGAGCGTGATTTGAGTGTCTCGCCAAACGGGGGGAATGTCAAGTGCGCTATCGTGACGAGTACGATGAACGGCGCGCGAGCAAGCTTCATTACCCGTGCGCAGAAGGCCGAGCTCCACTGTCACCTCGACGGTATCCTCGATCCGGCCATGCTGCGCGCGCTCGGCAGTGACGACCCGGCGTGCGAAGAGCAGGCGCGGCGCTTGGCGGGTGTCTTTCCAGTCCGCTCGGTCGAGCAGTGGGCGGGCGGATACCATCAGGTCGCAACGGAATTTCTGAGTCCACTCGAGCTACGGTTGCCGTTGGTCGCTTTGGCTCAGGTCGCCCGTTGGCAAGCGCAGCAAGTACGTTATGCGGAACTCTTCGTGAGCAGCATGCTGGGTGCCATCTCGGACGTCGGAGCGCTGACGGACTGGTTTCGCGCGCTTGGAGGTGTTGTCGTCTAGGCGCCGCGCCGCCCGCGTGTGGGCAGGCTCTGCACGAGCCGCCGCACGGCAAGCGCGAGCTCGCGCTCGTCGAGCAGCGCGTAGCCGAAGCGCGCGTAGGGCAGGGCTCTGCCGGTGAGGCTGAATTGACGGCCGATTTGAAAATGGACGCCGCGCTCGGCCGCGCGCGCTTGCCAGGTTTCTACGTCTAAATCGGGCGCGGCGCGCGCCCACAGCGCAAGGCCTCCGGCCGGTCGCCGATAGGAAATCGCGCCGCCGAGCTCGCGCTCGAGCGCCGCACAAAACGCGTCACGCCGCTGCTCGTAAACGCGGCGCACGCGGCGCACGTGACGCTGCAGTTCGCCGTCTTCGAGCAATTCAGCGACTGCGCACTCCAGCACGTGATCGCCCTGCCGATCGGCGAGCAGCCGCTCATACTCCATGCGTTCGAGCAGCGGCTCGGGCGCCACCACGAAGGCGAGCCGCAAGCCCGGCGCCAAACTCTTGGCCAGCGTGCCGACGTAAATCACGTTGCCGTGCGGATCGCTGCTGGCGAGCGGCAGCACGGGCCGCCCGTCGTAGTGGAACTCCTGGTCGTAGTCGTCTTCGACGATGGCTATCTGCTCGCGCTGTGCGAGATCGAGCAAGGCCAGGCGACGGGCGGGCGCGAGCGTCACGGTGGTGGGGTATTGGTGATGCGGCGTGAGGTAAACGAGACGCACGCGGCGCTTGGCGCTCAACTTGGCGAGAGCCGCCACATCGAGGCCTTGAGCGTCCAGCGCGACTGGCACCACGAGCGCCCCGGCGCGCCGGAACATGTTGAACGCGCTGGGGTAGCCGAGCGCTTCTACCGCCACGACATCACCCGGGCGCAGCAGCGAGCGCGCCACCAGATCCAGCGCCATTTGGCTCCCGCGCGTGATCAACAGCGAGTCGGCGTTGGCGGCGAGCCCGCGAGTGCTGGAGACGAGCTCGGCGAGCGCCGCGCGCAGGCGCACGTGCCCGCGCGCGCTCCGCGCATAGCCGAGCAGCGCGCGGCCGTGCTGCTTGGTTGCGCGCCGGTACGCGCGCACGAGCAGACCGAGCAGTTGGGGTGGCACCAGTCGGAGGTCGGGGACGCCACCCCACAGCATGAGCGCACCAGGTGCGACGAGCGGATAACCGATGCCGCGCGTGGGGGCGGGCTCGACCGCAAACCCGGTGCGGCTCGGTACGCTTGGGCGCAGCGCGGCGCTGGCCGCAAAGCGCCGCGCCGTCACCTCGGGCGGGACGCGAGCGACGCAAGTGGCGCCGCCTTGCCTCGATACCAGCCAGCCTTGCGTGGCGAGCTCGGCATACGCCGCCACCACGGTGCTGCGGTGTACGCGCAGGGTTTCCGCCAGCGTGCGCGAGCCGGGCAATGGGTCTCCTGCGCGCAGGCGCCCGCGCGCGATATCCCGCACGATGGCCCGGGAAATGCGCAAAAATAAGGGCAAATCCGTGGCTTCGTCCAACGAGAGGAGAAATTCAGGCGAACGCACTGGTATGTCAGAATTTACGATACTGGATCTTTTATGGCTACCAGAAAAGGGCAACATCGCGGGGTGTCGAACTCTCCCACGTTCCCCGTGACTCCGCAGACCAAGCTGCAGCGGCGCCCAGATCGCGGCAGCTACGACCGCGCGCTGGCGTACGAGATCTTGGACGAAGCGCTCGTGTGTTCCGTAGGCTTTCTGGCGCGCGGTGAAGCGCACGTGATGCCGATGGCCTTCGCGCGCCTCGACGATCGGTTGATCTTGCATGGGGCGTCCAAGAGCCGCCTCGTGACGACTCTGTGTGAGGGCCCGCGCATCTGTGTGACGGTCACGCTGCTCGACGGGATCGTGCTCGCGCGTTCGGCGATGCACCACTCGCTCAACTACCGCGCGGTGGTGGTCTTCGGTTCCCCCGTCGAACTCGTCGATCCGGACGAGAAGCGCGCCGCTCTCGTGCGGCTGGTCGAGCACGTGCTGCCCGGTCGTTCGGCGCAAACTCGTGCGCCAAACGAGCTCGAAATGCGGGCCACGCGCGTACTCGCGCTGCCGATCGAGGAAGCGTCCGTCAAGTGCCGCCATGGAGGCCCGCTCGACGACGCGGAAGACCTCGCGTTGGCTTATTGGGCGGGGCAGATTCCGCTCTCGCTCCGCGCAGGCGAACCGATCGCAGACGCCGCTCACGTGCCGCACGGACCCCCGCCTGTCGCCGCGCTGGGCTACAAGCGCGGTCGTTCGGACTCGAGGCTCTAGTCCCGCTCGAGCCGCAGCTCGACCTCCCGCACGACGTAGGTCCACTCCTCGCTCGCGCGCAGCAGCGCGAGCAGCTCGTCGAACAAGGCGTCGTGTTCGGGGGCGTATTCGAACCAGGTCAGAAAGTCGAACGGCTCGCCTAGATCTCGCGAGTGGTGGAGGCGGCGCGCGATCATGGGCAGGTATTTCAGCGTGCCGGCGATATGTCGCGAGCGAGCTTCGAAGATGGCGCGGCGCTCGTCTTGCGTGAGCTCCCACCAGGCTTCGGATTTGCTGATCGGAATCAGCGCGGTGCGCGTGGCCTCGCTGCGTCCGAGTGCGGCTTGTTTCGCTCGCAAAGCGTCCGCTTCCGTCCGCTCGACGTAGCGCTGGTGGCTCGTCACGCCACTCAGAACCCACCCGTCCGGGCGCGTGAGTCGCTCGGACGCTCCGCCCTCCAAGAGCGCGACTCGGAGCACCGGCGCGAGCGGCGAGCCGATCAGGGTCTTCTGGCTCAGCACGCGATACGCTCCGGTCGCGCCGCCGACGAAACGAACCGGGAGGGGGATGGCCATGGTGGAAGCGTACGGTGGCAGCGCGCGATCGGTTTGTGAAATTCGGAGAGTTTCGTCTCGGTCCAGATAAAAAAATCAGTCACACTCCGGCTCTCTGCGTGTCCTCCCAGTAGAACCGAGATGATCCCGCTCTCTATTTCGCAGGCCGTGGTCGCCGCTCAAGCGGGCGATTTAGGGGCCTATGCCGTGCTCGTGGAAGCCACGCAAGCCATGGCCTATGCGGCGGCGCGCCGGGTTTTGCGGAGTGAAGCGGACGCGCGCGACGCCACGCAAGAGGCGTATCTGGTTGCATTTCGCCGGCTCGCGGAGCTCGCAGAGCCGGAGGCGTTTGCAGGTTGGCTTCGCCGTATCGTGCTCAACACGGCGCAGAATCAGCGCCGGCGCACGCGCGTGCTCTGGGTTCCGCTCGACGAGCCAGCTTCGCCGCCGGTGCTCGACGAGGCCGAGCGGCGCTGGACGGAGGAGCAGCAGCGCGCGCTGTCGCGAGCGTTACTCACCTTGAGCTCGGCCGAGCGCCGCCTGTGCGAGCTCTACTACTACGCGGGCCAGAGCGCAGAGCAGCTCGCGGAGCGCGCGGGCGTCGAGCCGAGCGCCATGCGCAAGCGCTTGCAGCGAATTCGTGACCGATTGCGAAAGGAAATCGAGATGGACGAAAAACGCATGCTCGGGAGTGAGAGTTTGCCCACGGATCTGCCGGCCGGCATCGTCGAGCTGCTCGCGCGGCCGCGCCTGGTAGAAATGCCCGACAATCCCGTGGCCGCCGCGCTCGCCACGCTGAGCGGCGCGTTCGCCGGCTTCGCGAGCATCGAACTACCCGAAGAGATCGACCTCAAGCAAGCAGAACGTGAACTCGGCGGCGACGCCGTGTACATCGATCGTTCGAAATTGCAGCGCATCGCGGGCGAGCGAGTGCTCCGTTACGATCTCAGTTTACCGCTCTTGCTGAGCATCCGCTTCGAGGGCAAGCCCCTCCGGCTGACCGCGTCCGGCAAGGTCTATCGGCGGGAGGAAGTCAGCGCGACCCACTTGGAGGCGTTTCATCAACTCGAAGTGTTCGTGATCGACGACCTGGCATCGGCCGAGTCGTGGTCGTTCGCCGGGCGCGTGCTCGACTCGATCGACCGCTTGCTGCCGCGTTCGGAAGTGCGCGTGACGCCGACCGAGTATCCGATGTGCGCTCGCGCCTGGAGCCTCGATGTGAGCCATCGCGGCGAATGGGTCGAGGTGCTCGCCTGGGGTAAGTACGCGGACTGGGTCTTGCGCGCACTCGGCGCGGACCCGGCGCGGCATGCGGCTTACGGCGCGGGCTACGGGCTCGAACGCAATGCCGGCCTGCGCTACGGCATCGACGATATTCGCAAGATGGCGATGGCGCGCGTCGCCTGAGCGCCTCACGAAGTTCTCATAAAAGTCGATATTTTTTACGCGCGACTTCTGCGCCCAAGTTGTGTCTAATGCCCCCAACCAAAGGGGATATTTGCCATGAAAACACGCCAGATGGTCTTGGGATTCGCGGCAATCAGCGGGCTCTCGGCGTTCGCCTGGGCGCAGAGTCGAGACACCGGGCTGCGCCCCGTCGAAGCCTTTGAACGATTGGATCGCGTCGACGGCGAACTCGAGCGAGCCAGTGAGCGGCTCTCCACTATCCCGGCACAGGGCGGCATTCAGGTGCCTCCGGATCCGTGTCGCGCCGCGATCCCGCCCGGTCCGTGCCGCGTGTTGCCGCCGGGTCCGAGCCGCGAAGCGCCTCCGGATCCCTGTCGTGGGATCTCGTTTGCGTGCCGCGATACGCGCTTGCTGGGCAATATCAACGGCCAGTCCGAGGGTTTGCTCGCGCTGGTCGCGGCCATCGACAACGGCACGGACGAGAGCGCGCTCTTGCGACGACTCGACCGCGAGGCCACCACATCTGCCTGGAATGCTACGCGCGTGGAGGGCTTGAGCGCGGACTGGCTCGAGTTCCCACCCGATCCGTGCACGCCGGCCGCTACGGAGGCCATCGAGGTGCTGTCGCGCTCGGCCGAGGTGATCGCCGCGGGCGCGTCGCGTGTCGATCAGTGCGCGGCGCCCGCGTCGATTGAGCGCCGTCTCGACCACGTCGGTGCCGCGCTCGACATCGCCGCGCTGCGCCTCGACGAAATCGGCGCGGGCAGCCCGCCCGAGCCCGACTCGGACGTCAACCCGCCCGATCCGGATCGCGAGGCCAAGCTCGACACGATCATCGCTCGAGCGGAAGCGATCGCGGCCTTTGCCAGCTCGCTCAAGAGCGGCAGCCCAACCGGAACGCTCATCCCACCCCGTCAGTAGCCAGCTCCGGCGGCGACGCTGGCCTACTCGCGAGCAGCGGCAGACGCGCGGATCCCGTGCGCAGACAAGCCCGCGCGAACGCCGCGGGCGAGACATCCAACAACGCGAGCAGACAGCGATGGTCGAATGCGACCGTCGCGATCGCGGCGGCCAGGATCAGCGCGAATTCGCCGCTCAGCCAGAGCGCATACGGCGCTTGCAGCGCGCGCGGCGCTCGGCGCGCGATGCGGCCGAACAGCTCCGCTTGAAAGTCGAGGTGGCGCGCTTCGTCAGCGGCGATCTTGGCCATCACCCGCGACAGACTCGCGCACGGCACGCGATCGCGCACGAGCTCGTACAGCGTGCCACCCACGATTTCAGCGGCCGCCATGCTCATCAGCTTGGTCTGCACGCCGAGCAAACGACGGCAGCGTTTGAACAGAAGCGCGGACCAGTGCCGCCCGAGCGGCCTCGCCCCGAGCGCGACGATCGCGTCCGAGAGCTCGCGGGCATGGCGGCCCTCTTCACGCACATACAGGTCGATCGCTCGACGAGTCGCGTCGTCGAAAACGCTGCTCGCGCTCGCGGCTACCTGGTGCACGACGCGGCCCTCGCCGACCTCGCCGATTTGAAAGCATTGCAGTGAATGGATGAGCGCCGCGCGTAGCTCGGGTAAAAGACTCGCTCCGGCTTCGGGGGCAAGCGCGTTCGAGCGCGGTGTGCGATTGTGTTCGAAATAGTCGAGCCAGGCTTGGCTGTTCATCTCGGTGACCTCCGGGTTCGGTGCTTCGTCCGATGAAACGCCGAACGCGCTCGCCCGTTGGGGAGGCAGCGTGGAGAGCTCGAGGAGCTCGCGTGCAGGTAACGTGGAGAGCGGTAAATAGCCGGGATTTCGTGGACAAAACACGGCGCTCGCCCGGTGATATTCTGCGAGCATGAGCTTTCAGGGATTCGCCGACGCTGACGCCAAGTTCTTTCGCCTGCTCGCCAAGAACCAAGACCGCGCTTGGTTTCAGGCGCACAAGGCCGAGTTCGAGGCAGGCTGGCAAGCGCCGATGAAAGAGCTGCTCGCCGAAGTCCACGCGGGCGTCGACCCCGCCTTCAAACACTCCGAGCTCGACGCGCCCAAGATCTTTCGCATCTTTCGCGACGTGCGCTTCTCCAAGGACAAGTCACCGTACAAAACGCACATCGGCGGCGTCATCCCGATCCGCCGTCAAGGGAAGATGACGGAAGTGCCCATGGCGCTCTATTTTCACGTCGGACAGCCGAGCTCGTTCGCCGCGGCCGGGCACTACATGATGGATAGCGCGCAGCTCCTGAAATTTCGCGCGGCCGTCGCGGACGCCAAACGCGGGCGCGAGCTCGACAAGCTACTCGCCGCCCTCGCAAAAAAGGGCTTCGCTGCTCACTCCTACCAAAACTACCAGCGCGTACCCAAGGGCTACGATCCCGAGCACCCGCGGGCCGAACACCTCAAGCGCAAAGGCCTCACCGTCAGCTTTCCCCCGCTGCCGAAGGGCGCGCTCGCCTCGAAAAAGCTCGTGCCGTGGCTCGTAACCCACGCCAAGGCAGCCGCCCCGCTCGTCGAGTGGTTGGTGTTCGCGACCTGAGATGTCCCCGCATTTTTCGGCAGAAATCCAGCAGCTCGCCGTCTGCGGGGCTCGGCTGCGCTTCGTAGTAACCGAAGGGTGGGCCCCCGCAGACCCACAAAAAAAAATGAGCGTTGAAACAGCTGAGGGGATCTCTCAGGTTGGCGACCGTTTGAGGATTGGGCTGCCTCGCGAAACCCGCGTGCACCAGTCCTGTGCGCGCGTCGGCGCAGGCGCGTTCAGACTTCCGTCGCGTCGAAGCGCGGCTTGATCTGCCGGTTCACGAATTCGCCGATCGAGGGCGCTTGCAGCAGGAGTCGGTACGCCGCGGCGGGCACCTGCACGTAGCGGTACACGCGCCCATTTTTATACTCGAGCTCGAGCGTAAACGTGCGCGCGTCGTAACCGACTGACGCGATGCTCGTCGAATCGACGGGAGTGCGCTCCATTCGGAGCCGATTTTAGCCCGGCGAGCGCGCGTGTCCAGGCGATCGATCCGACGCTCGTCGTCGAAAGGACTTGAGCCGAGAGACGTTCAGAGTTCATCCCGCCGCAGCTCCATCAACCGCAGTGGTTTGCCCTCGCCGTCGTCGTCGATGAAGCGCAGGAAGCGAAAGCCGGCTTTTTCATAAGCCCGAATGGCAATGGCATTGCCCCGCTCGGGGTCGATGATAGAGGTCGTGATGCGCGGGTCGGCAAAAATAATCTCGCGCAAGAACTTGCGGATCATCAAGGGTCCGAGGCCGCGGTGCGCGAACTCCGGCTCGCCGAGCACCACATCGCAGTTTGCCGCGTTGGGGTCCTCGATTTGATACAGCACCATGAAGTCAGGAAAGTCGCCGCAGCGCTGCCAGTTCATCATGCCGATTGGTCGCTCGCCGTAGCTCACCAAAAAGGGCGCGATCGGCTCGCGACCCTCGATGTATGCGGAATATTCCGCGACGACGTCCGAGAGCGGCGGTCCGCCGTGAAACCAAGGCCTGACGTGTGGCTCGTTCAGCCAGCGATGCAGGAGAGGCAAATCCGCGTGGGTGAGGGGGCGGAAATGAAGCTGCGCAGGGTCGAACGGCGCGCTGGACACCATCGGAGCATACTACGCGTGGCGTGACGGAGAGTTACCGCCCACGCTCACGAATCCGACCGCGTCTTGTGCGGATTGCTTATCAGACGACCTGCTGCTCGAAGCGGACGATCGCCGACCACGGGCGGTTGCCCGGATTGCGCGGATCCGGCGCCGGAAAGACCGCGAACGGTCGCATGAACCAGGGCACGCGCTTGAAGCGGACGCCTTCGTGGAAGAGCGAGCGAATCTCGCGAGGGGCCCAGCCGAGCGCTTCGTAAAATGCGACGCCGTTGGCCGGCGCAAACTTGAACGGAGCGTTTTGGAGTTCGGGCCCCATGCTGCTCATCATCATCTGCAGGATGCGCGGGCCGAGTACGTCGAGCATCCAAAAGTGGAAGGTCTTGCGCGCGGCGAGGTCGAGAGCGAGCTCGCGCACGGCGCTCTCGTCGAGATAGAGGACGAGACCTTCGGTGAGCACGAGCACTTTTTCGAAATCGCGCGCGACTTCATCGAACAACGCACGCCGCGCTGGGACTTCCGCCAGATCGAGCTTCACGCGCCGCAATTTGCAGACCGGTTTTTCGCCTGCGAGCGCGCTCTCTTTCTCCTCCGTGATCGCCGGCAAGTCGACTTCGACCCAAGCGAGGGACGCCGGCAACTGCAAGCGATAGGGGCGTGAATCCAGGCCCGCCGCGAGATTCAGCACGCAGTCGCAGCCCTCGGCCAGCGAAGCGAGCACGAGATCGTCGATCAGCTTGGTGCGGGTGATCATCGGCCAGCCGTTGCCGGTGCCACCGGGTCGCCGAATGCTCGCCACGATCTGTTTGCCGCGCTCGCCGGCGAGCCGCTCCGCGAACGGATCTCGAAACAAGGCATCGGGCCGCGCTGTCTCCCAAGCTCGATACACCGCCACCCAACGCGCCGTGTCGGAAACATTCGAGATCGGCAGCTCGCTCATGGCCGGCACGCTAGCACCGCGCGCCCGATCGCAAAGGGCTCTGCCCGCGGCGTTAGCTACGGCGTCAAGTCCTCAGCCCGCCCGCCCGCAAAGCCCGGTCGCGGCCGAAGTTTTAGTTCTCGCCCAGAATCTCGCGGGCCGTGTTCACGTGCACGCCCTTCGGAAAGCGGCTCAGATAGTCGCGCGCGAGCGGCGCCGCAGCGGGCTTACCCTGTAGGCTGCTCACCGCGCGCATCTTGCCGGCCAGTGCCTCGGCGGCGAACGCTCCGTTCGGCGCTTCACGCAGATAGGTATCGTACCAGCTTTGCGCTACGCCGAGCGCGCCGCGGTGTTCTTCGAGGCGCCCGAGGGAGAAGGCCGCGTCGTGGCCGGCGCTGCCCGCGAAGCGTTTGCGCAAAGCGAGCAAGCTCTGCTCCGCGAGCTCGGCTCGACCCGTGTAGCGGGCCGCGTCGGAGAGCGCGCGCAGATCCGCCGCGCTGCACGCGCTGAGACAGCTTGGAACCCCGCGCTGTTCGGCGTCGGCCACGATGCTCGCGAATTGACCGCGCGTGATGCGCTGCTGCCAGCTCTCTGTCTTGGCCGGCTCGGGCCGCGTGGGGGCATCCGAGCGGCTGTCCGGTGCGGCGGTCGGCGGTTCCGCAACGGCGTCAGCCGGCACCACTGCGCTGTTGGGTTCACTGGGCGGCGCCGCGGCGCCGGCGAGTGCCGCGCGCGCGGTGCCGTTCGCGTCGGAAACCACCATGCTGTGCTCCAGCGCGTCGCCATGAAAGTGCTGGCCAGCGCGCACGGCGACGGGTCCGGAGCCCTTCGGGCCGCGAATTTCGACCGAGCCCTCCAGCAAATTCAGCTCGAAGGTCTCGCGCACGGGATCCCAGTCGAGCCCGAAGCGCGTACCGGTGACGAGCACCTCGAACGGCCCGGCCACGAACGTCCAGGCGCTGTTCGAGCGATGCACGACGTGCACGTCCGCTCCGCCCCGCTCGACGAGCACGCGGGCGCCGCGCGGATCGGTCTGTTCCACGCGCAGCCGCGAGCCGGCGGCGCAAAGCACGCTGGTTTGATCCGAAAACTCCACGGTCACCGCGTGGTCACTGGGCGCGCGAACGTACGCGCCGTCCCGCGCCGCGCCGCGCACTTCATAGCTCAGTGAGCGCGCGTGGGAGCCCCAGACCGCGAGCGCGACCCCAGCCGCCAGCGCGGGCAACGCCCAGAGCCATGGCCGTCTCGAGTCAGCTGCTCGGGCGAGCTCGGAGTCGACGCGCGCGAGCAAGCTTGCGCGCAGCAAACGCCGGCCCGTGTCGCCGAGGTCGGGCGCAGAAGAGCGTCGAGCGAGGGCAGCCAGTCGCTCGAGTTCGTTGTCCGTTTGGGGTTCGCTCAAGGGGCCCCCATGCCGGTGCGTCGCAAGAACTCGTCGAGCGCGGGCTCACGGCTTGCGCCGATCAACACCTGTTCGCGCGCACGCAGCAGCTCACGCCGCAGAGTCGACTCGGAGACGCCGAGTGCCGCCGCGGCTTCCAGCATTTCGAGCCCCTGCACATGCCTGAGCACGAACGCGTGCCTGCGGCGCGCACTGAGCCGGTCGAGCACGCGATGAAGCGCGCGCAATGCTTCCCGCCCTTCGACGTCGCGCGGCGAGGTGGGACGCTCGGGCAGCTCCCCGGTGGGCGACAGGCGCACCCAGCGGCGCACCTTGCGTCGGCGAATCTCGAGCGCCGCGATGCGCACGGCGACCCCGGCCAGATACGAGCGTAGGACCGAGCCGTCCGCGATATTTTTCGCCCCGCGCACGAAGGCGATGAAGACCTCTTGCGCGAGGTCTTCGAGCGCGTGGTCGGGGCCGAGCGAGCCGTACAGGACGCCGCGCACGAGGTCGGCGTAACGATCCCACACCGCTCCAATCGCCTCGCGGTCACCGCGCGCTGCCGCCTCCACGAGCAAGGAGTCCCCCGCGCGATCAGCTGGGAATCGGCTGACGCCTCGAGTCGAGGCCGGCCGCAGGGCAGAGGAGGACGGTGACACCGCGCTCTAAGTTGCCGGGACGCCGAAAAACCCGCCAGCAAAATGGGCTTCGGGCGGCAATTACGCTGAAATACTGGGCAGATTTCTCATGAAGTTCCGACAGAGGAACGTCGCGCGGCTACTCTGACCTGCAGGAAAGCAGGGCGCTGGGGCCTGCTTAGCCTACTTCACAACTCCCGGGGCGCCGGGGCAGCGCCCCGCAAGTGGACGAGAGCAGTCTTGGCACGATCAGATCGCGATCCAGCACGGAGACCAGGACCCCCAAAAATCCGGCAAGCCCGGCGCCGACTGGCCTCTGATCGCTAGCGATGCGAAGCCGCTTGCGAAGGAGCTACTCCAAGAACAAAAACCCAAAGCTAGAGAGCATGCCATGGCATGCTCTCTAGCTCTTCTCGATGCGGCGGAGGTGCTCGAGTAGCGCACGGCGACCGCGCACGAGTCGTGATTGGGCGGCGGCGACCGAAATGCCTATGGCGCTCGCGATCTCGGTGAGCTCGTGGCCGAGCACGTCGTGCAAATACACGACCGTGGCACGTCGCGGCCCGAGCCCATGCAGCCCGACGTTGAGTCGGCGAAGCTGGTCCCGAACGTGCGTCAAATGTTCTGGCTCGAGCGCGTTGCTGCCGGGTTGCTCCGCCACGCCGTCGTCTGGTTGAAACACACGCCGCTCACGCGTGCGGGCACGCAGACGATCGATCGCAATGTTGCGCGCCACGGAGAGCACCCAACGCGGCGAACGCTCGTCGCTCTGGTGACCAGTCGACAGCGCGGTGATGATGCCGGCGAGCGCCGCCTGCACGGTATCCTCGTACTCTTGATCGCGCGGGCTCATCACGCGGCGGACCGCGAGCACGACCAGCCGCCTCAGCCGCTCGAATTGTCGCTGCATTGCCGCGCGCTGAAGACGGTCACGCGGACCGCTTGGCGGTGACTCGCTCAAGCGATACTGACCGCTTTCGAGCGCAGAATTCTCTGCAAAGATTGGTAGGCGCAGCATCTTTCAACCCAGTTGCGCGCGGACACGCTCTTGAGTTGGACAGAGTCTAATGCACACTCGCCTGCAAATAAATGACTCAAATTGCGAATCGCGCGATCGAACTTGGTGCGCAGCGCTTTGGCATTGGGCGGCACGCCGAAGCACCGGAGAACCCCAGCGACGGACTCGAAGACACTTAGTGCTGAGCGCGTGAGTTGCACCAAGCAGGCGAGCGGGGGCCGCGCGAATTTTGCGACAAGGCACGAACGCGAATGCGACTCCAACATGATGCGAGCGGCGCCACCGATATCTCACGGAGGCGCCGCTCGTAACCCGTCACGGTACGGGTGGCTGCTCGTGCTAGTGCCGGCGGACTGGACTACTCCTGGGCCAGGTGATGGGACTCAGAGCGACCGTACGAATTGCACGACGTTGTGCTGATTCGCGGAACTCAAGGCGTTGAACGCCGCGGCCGCAGCGGCGCCCTGTCCGGCGTGCGCTCTGATCGCGGTAGCGACGTCGCTGGTGCGGCCGTCGTGCAGCAGATGGTTGCGCACGCTGATGCCCCAAAGTGGGGCAGTGCGCATGCGGCGGGAGACGGCCGGAGAATCACCGGCATTCAGGCCGATATTGTCACCGAGCGAGCCCATGTCATGCACCAAAAAATCCGAATATGGGTGGAAGCTGAAATTGCCCGGCGTGCCGTTGGGCGTGCTGCCCGGTGTGCGGAAGTTCGCTGCCGTCGCGAGCGCGCCGGTCGAGACCGATGCGTCCGCATGGCAATTGGCGCAGCCGATGGAGGTGAACAGTGGCTTGCCTGCGTTGATCGCGACCGTGTCCGCGTGGTCCTGCGCATCCGGTCCAGGTGGCGCGAGGAAGGTCATGAACAGCGTGAAGTTGTTGACGTCGTCCTGCAGCTCGGACTGGCCCGCCGCGCATTGGCCGACGAAATCATCGGTGCCGGCGGGGACTTGATGATTCGCGACCAGGTTTGCGGGCACCGCAGGCGCGAGATCGTCACAGCCGAGCGGCTCGGGAACGCCGTTCGGCGCCGACTCGGTTGCGAACGCCGTGACCGTTTGACCTTTGCTGCAGTGCTGAGTCGTGATGCCCATTTCGTTCACGTACGCGTCCGCCGCAAATTGCGCGAGGTTCGGCACGGCGGCCTTCCAGCCGAAGCGATTCACGCGCATCTGGCCGATGCTTTGCGATGGGTCGTGCGCATTCGGCAGGACGATGGCAGAGCGATTCACGACGCCGCGTGTCGCGCTCGGCTCGGCGGCTGCGAGCGCGTCGAAGAACGAGTCCGGCATGGCGTCGACCAAACCGAGGCCGAACAGCGGGGTCGTCAGACGGCCCACGTTGTGCACGGTGGCTTGCCCCGGCTCCACTTCGATCGGGACCTGGCAGAGCGTCGGGTTGTTGGGCGGGCCGCCGTGAAAGTTCGGGTTGTTGAAGTTTCCCACCGTGAACAATTGGCGTAGCGATCCGCCGAACTGCCCGAGCGGATCGAAGCCACCGGGCGCGAACACGTTATCGAAGGTGCCGTAGCGGCGCTCGATATTTTCGCCAGCGCCACCGAGTTGGCCGTTAGAGTGGCAGTTGCCGCACGCGCGTTCGTTGAAAATCGGACCGAGGCCGTCCGTGAGGCCCTCGGCTTCGGCGAAGTTGTCGCGTGCCGCGTTGAAGGTGGCCGCACTGATGCCCGACAATTGGCCACCCAGCAGCTGGTCTTCCGATTGACCAATGCTCTCCCCGCTCTCGGGCGCAGCACTACACGCAGCCAACGCGAGCGTACTCGCGAAAACCGAAATCCGTAGCCCGGTCATCTTCCTGCTCGTCATGGAAAAATCCTCCTCGGATCCGTGGTGGCCGATGCGATCTTGCGCGCTGCTCCTGGCGCGCAAGGATCCAGATCGTCCGGAGTACGCAGCACTAGGCAGGTTGCGACGATTTTTCCTGGTGCTCGCGCGTCTTCGTTTCTTGCTGGAGAATTGGGGTTGCGCTGGATCCCCAAAGTTGTCACACAGAGAAGGTAGATGGAGTCAGCCGCTCGGATCCAAGCAAGCGCGGCAGGCCTGGTCCTCGCCGGCGCCGCATTTCGCTACGGTGATCTGTGGGTGCTGCGCGAGACCGATCTCGACGTGCCGCGCGGCGGGGATCTGATCATCACGGGGGACAACGGCGTCGGCAAGTCGACCCTGCTCTTCGTGTGCGCAGGGCTTTTGCCGGCAAGCGCGGGAAAAGTCACGCTGGACGGCATCGAGCCGCACGTCTCGACGCCGAGCGATCTCGTTCGACATGGCGTGCGACGGGGTGTCGTGTTCGACAGCGGAGGGTTGCTCTCCAACCTGAGCGCGCTCGCCAACGTCACGCTCGCGCTGCGCTACCACGCCGACGTGCTCGGCGGTCTCGACGAGAAGCAGATCGAACAGCGCGCGCGCGACGCGCTGTCGGAGCTGCGCGTCGCCCAGACGGATTTTCATGCTTTGCCGGCGCACCTTTCACTCGGCGTGCGCAAGCGCGTCAGTCTCGCGCGCGCTCTGGTGCTGGACCCGAACTTCATCTTCTTCGACGACCCGGATGCCGGCCTCGACAGCGCGACGCGCGCCCTCGTGTATTCAATGCTCGAACGCTTCCGGGACGACCCGAAGATGACGATGCTGATCGCCACCAACAGCCGCCCGTTGATCGAGCGGCTCGGCACCGAAATCGTCGAACTCTCCCACGGCTACCTGCTGCAACGCGCCAGCACGCTCCCCCTCGGCCCCGCCAGCATCCTGGCGCCGCAGCGCAAGGCCTAAAACGGAAGAAACATGGAGGCGAGGAGGCGGGGATCTCTCATTGAATATTCAATAGCTCGATGTCGAACACGAGCGGCCCCGAGGGGGCGCCGGGGCGTTTGGCGGTGTCGCCGTAGGCGAGGTCCGCGGGGATCCAGAAGCGCGCCTTGTCGCCGACGACCATCAGTTGCACGCCCTCGGTCCAGCCCTTGATCACTTGATTGAGCGAGAACGTGGCGGGCGTGCCGCGCGCGACGGAGCTGTCGAACATCTTGCCGTCGAGCGTCCAGCCCGAATAGTTCACGGTGACACGGCTGGTGGCCGTCGGATGATCCTTGCCCTTGCCGGTCGTGAGCAGGCGGTACTTGAGACCGGATGCCGTCTTTTTTGCGGACGCGGGCGGATTCTTGAGATCGTCGGGCACCGTCGGGGGCTTCAAAATGTCGATCAATTCGACGTCGAAGGTGAGATCACCCGAGGGCGCGCCCATTTGCGGTTGCTTGCCGTAAGCGAGCTCGGCGGGGATCCAGACGCGGCGCTTCTCGCCGGTGACCATCAGCTTCAAGGCTTCGGTCCAGCCCTTGATCACTTCCGACACGCCGAACGTGGTCGGCTCGCCGCGCGGCACGGAGCTGTCGAACATCTTGCCGTCCTTCGTCCAGCCCGTGTAGTGCACCTTCACGCGATCCGTGTCGACGGGGTGATCCTTGCCGGTACCCTTCTTGAGTACTTTGGTGGCGAGCCCGCTCGCGGTCTTCTTCGCGTCGGCGGGCGGTGCCGCGACGTCGGGCGGTGCCGGTATGGCTGAAGCCGCGGACGCGCTCGGCGCTGCAGACGCGGCTGGTGTCGCGGTCTCCGCTTTGGGCGTGTCCGCAACGGGCGCCAGCGTGGACGCGCTCGGTGCGGCGGACGGTGGATTGGATTCGGGTTCGGGCGGCGCGTTCTTGCACGCGCTCGAACCGAGCAGGAGCAGCGAGATGACCAGGGAGGAGGGGAAGCGCATGAGGCGCGCATCTTCGATCAGGAGCCTACGCTGCGCAATCGTTCGAAAAAAACGGCAGAAGTTGAGGGCGTGTCGACGCCCGCATAAACTCGGCCCGGTGGAAGCGCTCGACGTCCCGAATCCGACCGTTGCCGAGGCCGGCCCCAGCAGCGGCACGGAGCTCGACGCGCGCGTCGATCGTTGCCCACTCGGGCCGTTCGGGCTCGGCGTGTACAACGCGCTGTATTGGCCGTACCTGCTCCTGAGCTGCGCGCTTTTGTTTTTTCCGGCGCTCGCGCTGCGCGTACTCACGCTCTGGGATCCCAAACGGCGCTGGCTCAGCCGTTACACGAGCGTCTGGGGCGCGCACTATCTGGCCAAGGCGCCGTTTGCCAGCGTGCGCGTCGAGGGGCTCGAGCACGCGCCGCGCGACGGCGCGGTCGTGTACGTCGTCAACCACCAGTCGATGGTCGACATCCTGGCGGTTTTCGCGACTGGGCTTCCGTATTTGTGGGTGAGCAAGGTCGAGAACTTCTACGCGCCGTTCTTGGGCTGGAACATGTGGCTCAACGGCTACGTGCC
Source organism: Polyangiaceae bacterium (assembly GCA_036496745.1). Classification (GTDB taxonomy): domain Bacteria; phylum Myxococcota_A; class Polyangia; order Polyangiales; family Polyangiaceae; genus PMG-095. Next base: position 5,876 of record DASXKQ010000296.1, on the reverse strand, counting down.
GCTCAAGCGCGGCCACTTGCCGAGCATCGTGCGCATGGTGCGTTCGTGCCTGAAGAAACTCGCGCAGGGTCACAGCTTGTGCGTGTTTCCCGAGGGCACGCGTTCGCCCGACGGTAACTTGATTCCATTTCAGCGAGGCGCGTTTTGGCTGGCGGCGCGCGCCAACGTGCCGATCGTGCCGGTGGTCGTCGACGGCACCGGCAGCATCTTGTCGAAAAAGCGTCTGCAGATCCGGCCGCAGCAGACGACGGTGCGCTTGCTCGCGCCGGTGCGCGCGAGCGAGGTTCTCGGCGACGAACGGCGGCTCTCCGAGCTCGTGCGAGCGCGCATGACCGACGCGCTCGGAGAACTCAGGCGGCGCTGAGCGCGTGTGCAGGTCCGCCGATGCCTGGAAAATAGGGTGTTTTGCGTCGCTGAGCGCGGTGTAGCGCACTCGGCCGCCCGGATACTCGGATGTGGTATGCGAATTCGCCCGCGCAGCCGGGCGATCCGTCATGCGAAACCCGCTGTCCCTGCGCAATAGTCCGAACGACACGCGCTACATCGACACCTACGTCGAGAATCGTTTCGCCGAAGAGAATCCGTTTCGCGCGTTGCCCCAGCGCAACGTGAACCCCTGGCCCAAGTTCGCGGACGCGAAGCGCTCGCTGTTGCCCGCGCCGAGCTGGCCGGGGCACGAGGGCGCGATCGCTTGCTATTGGCGCTGCTGGGAAATCGCGTTCGCGAATTTCCGCGCGGCCAACGCCGAGAACGGCTTCGCCTCGGACTACTCGTCCACCATGTTCGAGGACTCCCTGTACATGTGGGACTCCGTGTTCATCACGCTCTTCGGCCGTTACGGCGCGCGCGGATGGAATTTTCAGCACACGCTCGACAACTTTTACGCCAAGCAACACCCCGACGGCGGGATCTGCCGCCAGTTTCGCGAAGGCAACGGCAGCGAGTGTTACAGCCGCTTCGATCCAGCCGGCAGCGGGCCCAACGTGCTCGGGCTCTCCGAGTGGGAATACTATCAATCCTTCGGCGACCGCGCGCGGCTCGCCGCGGTATTTCCCGTGCTCGTGGCCTATGGGCAATGGCAGCGCCGCTATCGCACTTGGCCGAACGGTAGCTACTGGGGCACCGGCCTCGCGAGCGGCATGGACAATCAGCCGCGCACGCCCGAGGGCGAGAGCATCGACCACGCGCACCGCACCTGGGTCGACACCAACATGCAAGCGGTGCTCGCCAATCGCCTGGTCTTGCAGATCGCCGAGGTGCTCGACCGCAGCGAAGAAGTAGCGGACTTTGCCGCTGAAAATGCCGTGCTCGTGCCGTGGATCAACGAGTACCTGTGGGACGAGTCGACGGGATTTTATCATGACTTGCGGCGCGATCAGTCGCGGCTCACCGAGCTCAAGACGATCGGCGCTTATTGGGCGCTGCTCGCCGACGCGGTCCCCGCGGAGCGCCTCGAGCGCTTCGTGGGCCATCTGTCGAACGCCGCGGAGTTCAAGCGCACGCACCGCATCCCGAGCTTGTCGGCAGACACGCCTGGCTACGATCCCGACGGTGGTCTCTGGCGCGGCGGCGTGTGGCCGCCCACGAACTACATGGTTTTACGCGGCCTTTCGGCGCGTGGACTCGAGGATCTAGCCTACGAGATCGCCTGCAATCATCACGCGAGCGTGGTCGCGTCGTTCGAAGCGACGGGGTCCGTTTGGGAGCACCACGCGCCCGATCTCGTGAACCAGGGCCGTGGGCGCAAGGACTTCGTCGGCTGGACCGGTATCACGCCGATCGCCGTGCTGCTCGAGTACGTGTTCGGCTTGCGTCCTGCCTATTCCGAGCGGCGCTTGACCTGGCACGTGCGCGGCACCGAAGGCTTTTCGGTCGAGCGTTACCCGTTCGGTCCGGACGGCTCGCTCGATCTACGCCTCGCGCCCCGCGCATCCTTGCTGGAGCGCCCGACGATCACGGTCAGCGCCAACGTGGACGTCGAACTCGAGTTGGTGTGGGCGGGTAGTCGCGAAGCGATTGCGATCGCGGCGTCGCGCTAGGAACCGATGACGAGCCTGGCGATGATCGACGGCGCGCTGTGCGCGCCGGAAGACGCCCAGGTGAGCGTGTACGATCGTGGCTTTTTATACGGCGATTCCGTGTTCGAGGCGCTCCGCACGTATCGCGGTGAGCCGTTCGCGCTGGGCGAGCACTCGGCGCGGCTCGCCGCCAGCGCCGAGCGCGTGGCGATTCCCCTGCCGATTCCGATCGCCGCGCTCGAGGCCGAGGTGCGCACGGCGATCGCCGCAGCCAAGAATCCGGAATCGTACGTGCGCGTGATGCTCACGCGCGGTCGGAGCAAAGGTCCGGGCCTCGGGGCCGCGAGCGGCGCGCCGCTGCGCGTGATCCTCGTCAGCGCGCTCGAAGCGCCCGCGCCCGCCATCTACGAAGCCGGCATCGCCGCAGTAACCTTCGCGACCCAGCGCGTCGCCGACGTGCTCGCCGTTTCGGAAGCCAAGCTCGGTAACTATTTGCTGTCGGTGCTCGCGCTGCAACGCGCCGGAGAAGCCGGCGCGCAAGAAGCCCTGATCGTCGACGCGAGCGACAACGTGCTCGAGGGCTCCACCTCCAACGTGTTCGCCGTGGTCGACGGGGCCGTGCTGACTCCGCCAATCGCCGGCATTTTAGCCGGGATCACGCGGGCGAAAGTGCTCGAGCTGTGCGCCGAGCTCGGCCTCACGCTGCGCCAGGGGCCGCTGCCGAAGCTGCTGCTCGCGGGTGTGCACGAGCTCTTCATCACCTCCAGCATTCGCGAGATCGTGCCGGTCGTGCGCGTCGACGGGGCGCCGATTGGCAACGGCGCGCCGGGGCCCATCACACTAAGTCTGCTCGCCGCTTTCCGCGCGAAGTTTCACTGAGCGTAGGCGTTTTCCAAGCCCAGGCTGAAGGCGCCGGCGAGCACCCCTCACGGGGTTCCGGGGCAGCGCCCCGAACAACGGGCCACAGGTCTTGGCACGATCCGATCTCGATCGAGACTAGCGACCGAAGCCCACAAGAAAACCGGCGGACCCGGCGCATGCTTTCCGACAGGTCGGAGCAGTCGCATGACGTTTTCCAGCCAGAACTCCACAAAAAATTAGATGCACCGAGACTAATCAGCCCTGCTTCGGGAGCGGAATACGCAAACGGCCGCCGTCGCGGTAGGCCATGGCGCCTACCGCTTTGTCGAAGTACGCGCGCAGGAAGCCGACTTCGTGCGGGGGGTTGGTGATGAGCCCCGCGTTCTGGATGACCTTCATAGTGGCCACCACTTCGAGCGTGAGGGTTTCGCCTTCACGGCTGAGCACGCTGAGGGCGCTGTCCTTCATGGCGCGCACCAGCTCGGCGCGGCGTTCGGGCGTGAAATAGCGATCGGTCGCGGCGAGGATTTGCTCCTCCAGCTTTTGCTTCATCTCGTCGGCGGGCGGCTCGCTGCCGGACGTCAGGGTTTCGCCCAGCTTGAGCAAGAGCTCGTCGAGCGCCGCTTTGGCTGGGAACCAGCCGCGAAATTCGGGGAGCGCGTGGAGCGCGCCGGAGTTTTTGGCGAGGTCCGGCGCGTCGTCGTCGGAGATTTCGAGCCCTTCGCCGTCGAACGGATGCTCGGGCGCGCTCGCGGGAACCGGCTCGAGTAGCGCCGCGGCGCTCGAAAAGCCGAGCGGTTCGGGCAGGCCGCGCGAACGGTGCTTTTGGCGCGCGGCGTCGATGCGCGCGCGCGCCCAGGCGAGCGGCACCTGGACGGGTTTGTAGTCGACGCCCGGCAATGCGCGGGCGATCGCGTCTTTGAGCTGCGATTGGCTGAGCTCGCCCACGTTCACGCGATGAATGCCGAGCTCGTCGTGCAGGAACACGAACACGCTGTGCGCGCGGCTGGTTTTCTCGCGCGACGTCAGGACCAGGCACACGCTGCCGGAGGCGTCCGGCGCGAGCAGCAAGGCTTCCTCGATTTCAGGCGACTTTTCACCGACTAAGCTGACGACCTTGCTCACGGTGGGGATGGGGACACCGCGGGACTTGAGTACGTTCAGCGCTCGGCGCGCGGCTTTGCGCGCTGGGCCGGACGCGCGCTCGGCGGCCGTGTTGATGGCGGCTGCATTGCCGGCCTTGAGCCAGGCGTCGATCAAGGACTCGGCTTTGGCGCCGGCGCGACCGAGCGCGGCGAGCGCGGCGTCCGCGCTGGCGGCGACATCTTTGGGATCGAGGGCGGCTGTTTGAGTAGCGGCGGGCATGGCTCGGCTTTCTTGAGTTTGGCGAGTGTTAGGGAACGTGAGCGATCGCGTCTATCTCGACGCGGGCTCCGCGTGGGAGGCCTGCCACGGCGACCGTGGCGCGTGCGGGCGGCTCGCTCGTGAAATAGCGCTGATAGATTTGATTGAATTCAGCAAAGTCGTTCATGTCCGTGAGATACACGGTGGCCCGCAGCACGTTTTCGAGCGTGGCCTCCGCGGCCTTCAGCACGAGCGTCAGGTTCTGCAGCACGCGCTCGGTTTCGGCCGCAACGCCGCCCGTTACCATGTCACCGCTCGCCGGATCGATCGCGATCTGTCCGGACAAAAACAGCAGATCGCCGAGGCGTACGGCCTGCGAGTACGAGGCCACGGGCTTGGGTGCGGCTTCGGAAAAGACGATCGATTTGTTCATGGTTGCCTTTGCCGTATCGGCGCCGAGGCGCATCTTCACCTCGGATTTCGGCGCGAATCAAGCCGTCAATCGACGGATCGACGCCCGTCGATTGCGCGCCCCAGCGTGATCTGGTCGGCGAATTCGAGATCACCGCCGTGCGGCACGCCGCTCGCGATGCGCGACACTTTGAGCCCCTTGCCGGCTAGCTCGCGGGCGAGGAAGAGCGCCGTCGCTTCGCCGTCCACGGAGGGCGGCGTCGCCAAAATGACCTCTTTGATCCGCTGCTCGTCGACCAGCTTGAACAGCGCGCGCAGCGGCAGCTCGGCGGGGCCGACGCCGTCGAGCGGCGAGAGCAGCTTGCCGAGCACGAAGTAGCGGCCGCGCATGGCCGCGCTCTTCTCGATCGCCATCAAATCTTGCACCTTGGCCACCACGCACAGGAGCGCGCCGTCGCGCCGCGGATCGCGGCAGACCGGGCAGAGCGCGACGCCCTCGGCGTTCGGTTCGGCCACGTTGCCGCAGCGCTCGCAACGCTTGACGCGTCGCTCGAGCTCGCTCAGCGCGGTGCCGAGCTCCGCGGCGTACTCCGCCCGCTCGCTGAGCAAAAACATGGCAAAGCGTGTGGCGGTCTTTTCTCCGACGCCCGGCAGGCGAGAGAGCAAGTGGATCAAGCGCTCGAGGGGTTCCGGCAGCATCGCCACGGATCAGGCCTGCGGCAGCTTGAGCTCGCGCACGCGCGCACCGAGCACCTCGACGGCGTCGGTGACGCGGTGATGCTTGCGGGCTTGCGTGAGGGCTTCACGTGTTTTCTGGTCGCGCGCTTCGGTGTCCATCGCGGCCAGGGTCTTTACCTTTTCCACGCGGGGCGAATCGAGTTCGTGCTTGATGCGCGTGGGGGCGCCGAGCTCGGCGCTGGCGGCGCTGGCGAGCAGCTCGGTCTCGGCCGGACCGCTCGCGTCTTTGCCGAAGACGCTGCCCGGTTCCCAGCCGATCACGATTTCACCCGGCTCCATCACGAGCACGGCGGCGTGGGCTAGGAACGCGCCGAGCTCAGGCCGCTTCTCGCTCACGCGCTCCAGGATGGCGCGGAAGACTTCCGCGTCGCTGCGGTTGCCGCGACCCGCGCTGGGAGCGGGAGGGCGAGAGTGAGGGGCCGGGGCAGGGGCAGAGGGTGGGGAAGTGGGAGTGGGGGAGTTAGGGGCAGAGGCAGACGGAGGGGAAACGGGAGCGGAGGAGCG
>DASXKQ010000295.1:0-11426 GCA_036496745.1 Polyangiaceae bacterium | reverse complement strand
CCCGCGTCGCCGCTGACGCCGCCCGTGCCTGCGCCGCCCGTGCCTGCGCCGCCCGTGCCTGCGCCGCTCGTGCCTGCGCCGCCCGCGCTTGCGCCGCCTGCGCCGCCGGTTCCCGCTTTGCCAGCGCTAGAACCACCGCTTCCGGCGACGCTCGTACCGGCACCGCCACCTTGTCCCGCGGTCGAACTAGGGGGGACCGCAGGCTGATCACTACTACTGCTGCAAGCCATCAGCGCAGCGCCCGCAACGCAGGCGAGCACGGACCACTTCGTCACTGCCGAGATCGTAACATGTCGAATCTTCATGATCAGCCTCTTCCCTCGTTGTTGTGCGCCGAGTCGCGCCGCGCAAAAATCTCGCTTCGGCGAGATCGCCTCACGATGAAGCGACTCGCTATCACAGCGAAATAGAAATCACAATCACCGTGCGCGAAACTGAAGGCGTCACTCACTCCATTCAGGAGTGTGGACGCCGTGCGCCTGCTCGTGAAACGCGCGAGCACGCGACTGGCTCGCATGATCATGCGGTGGCGCTCCGCGGCGCGATCTGCGTGCGCAGCAAACGCGTCGGGGGTCGGCTTACGGCAGAGATCCGGAAACCACGTTGCCGTTGACGACGACTGCCTGCGGAGTTGCGAGCGTCTGCGGATTTTGATTGGGGTCCTCGCTGAGCACCAGAAAGCTCGCGCGCTTGCCCGGCGCGAGCCGACCGAGCTCGGAAAAGCCCCAATAGTCCGCCGCGTCCGCGGTCGCCGAGCGCACGATCCCACTACCGCTCAAACCGGCCTGCAAAAGCCCGGCGATCTCTGCACTTTGAATGCCGACGAAGCGTGTGTTTCCGAGATCGGTGCCGTACAGGATCAGCGCGCCGCTCGTGGAGAATGCGCGCAGGTTGGCGACCGCGGCCGCGCTCGAACCGAACGCCGCGAGCGTGCTCACCACGGCGCGCTTGCCCCACGCCATAACCTGATCCTGGCTGAGCGTCTCCGTCGGCGTGTGTCCGAGCACATCGACTTGTGACGCGATCGCGCGACCGGCGTCGACGGCGCCGAGGGCATGCACCGCAACCTTGGCTCCCAGTGCGTGGGCACGCGCGACGATCGCCGTAAGCATCGCGTCGTCCACGCCATCCGTCCCCGCGAGCGGCACCTTGATGAAGTTTGCGCCGGCCGCGAGCACTTGCCCGACCGCGCCCTCGGCGGCGCTGGCCGACGCCACTTCCAAGCCGAAGCCCCCGGCGCCCCAAGACTGCGTCGGGTAACCCGCGACGGAGGTGATCATCGGCCCGGCGCGCCAGACGGGGATCGCGAGGCTCTCGTGCAGAGACGTGAGCGGCGCTGCAAAGTCGACGGCTGCCACGATGCCGCCCGCCGGCAAACCATCCGCGACTGGGTAGTAGCTGAGGTGCACGTGGCTATCGATGAACGCGGGCACCACGTAGTACCCGTGCAAATCGACGACTCGAGTCCCGACGGGCGCCCGCGTAAGTGGCGTGACGCGCGCTCCGGTCACCGCGAATTCGAGGGCGTGACCGGCGTCATCGCGAGCGCCACTGACGATCCACGACTCGTCCGCGGCGCTCGGCCGCGACGACCTCGCGCTCGGGGACGCGGCGACATGCGCGGGGGGCGCGCTCGTTACCGCCCCCAAATTGCGAGAGAACGCGTTCGGGGTGTCACAAGCCCATACGCCGGGCAGAACGCCAAACACGAAGCCGAGCCCCACCACCGGCCTCGTCCGACTACGGCTACGCTTGGGCACCGCTGCAAACGTACGACATCGGTCGCTCCGCGTCGCGCTGGCTCCCTTTCCGCGTAAAATTCACGTAGAACCGCGGCGTGGAGCACGAGCTGAGCACGCCGGCCGACGACGTCGAGGGCTGGGCGCACAATTACATTCTGAGCGCTGAGCTGACCGTAAAGCTCGCGCCGCCGCCCGTGCCCGCGCAGTTCCGTGAACGCGCGACGCCGACGCGGCTCGACGCGCCGGGCAGGCCGGCGAATTTTCGGCTCGCGCGGCGCGGTGAGCGCACCCCCAAACAAGAAGCGCTCAAGGATCCGTATTATCGCGCGCGCACGCTACACGCTTTCTTTCACCACGAATTACAGGCGGCCGAGCTGATGTGCTGGGCGCTCTTGGCGTTTTGTGATGCAGAGCTCGAGTTCCGCAAGGGTCTCCTCGGGATTTGCCTGGACGAGATCCGGCACATGAATTTGTATCGCGAGCACATCGAGTCCCTCGGCGCGCGCGTCGGTGATTTCGGCGTGCGTGATTGGTTTTGGAAGCGCGTCCCGGCCTGCCCAAGCAAGCTCGCTTTCGTCGCGGTGATGGGCATGGGCCTCGAGGCCGCGAACCTCGAATATGCGTCCGACTTCGCCGAGCGTTTTCGGCTCGCGGGCGACGAGGCGGGCGCGCGCATTCAAGAACGCGTCGCGGCGGAAGAAGTCGGCCACGTACGTTTTGCGACGCGCTGGTTTTCGCGCTGGACGGGCGGCTGCGATTTCGCAGAGTGGGCGTCGCACTTGCCGCCGCCGCTCTCGCCCTGGGTGATGCACGGCACGCCGATCGCGACCGGCGTACGCGAGAAGGCCGGCATGCCGCCGGAATTCCTGCGGGCGCTCGCGGCCTACCAACCCGAGCCCAAGGGACGCCCGCCGCTCAGCTCGAGCAAGGCATGAACGCCGCTGCGCGCCGTTTTGCTTGGGTCTTGAACTTGGACGCCGAGCTCGAGCTCGCACGCCCCGGCTTCAAAGGTCACAGCCCGCCCGCGCGCTTGCTCGAGCAGCTCGCCCAATACGGCGCCGGCGCGCGCGCGCTACTCGGTCCGCGCGACAGACTCGTCGCGGACGGCCTCGTGAATCCCGCGGAGTGCATCGGTCGCGCTTGGTGTCCGACGCCGAGCGCCGTCAGAACCTTGCGAGCGAGCCGCGTCGAGCCGGAGCCGCACCCGGCGCCCGAGCTGCTCCGGCGCGTCAACCACCGCTCGTTCGCGCACGAGCTCGCGCGAGGGTTGCCCGAGCAGCGCTACCTCGAAGACTCTAGCGAGCTCCGCACACTGCTCGAGCGCGCCGAGCGCCCGTGGCTCATGAAACGCCCGCTCAGCTTCGCCGGCCGCGGTCAGCTGCGCGCGCGCGGCGAGCTCAGCCAAAAGGAGTGGGCGTGGGTCGACGCCTCGCTGCGACAGGGCGGACTGATCGTCGAGCCGCTGGTCACGCCCACGCTGGAGCTCAGTTTGCACGGCTTCGTGTGGCGTGACGGCCGGCACGAACTCGGACGCGTCTGCGTACAAGACGTGAGCGAGCGCGGCGTGTACCGCGCGATCCGGCTGGCGCAGCCCGATGAGCTCACGGCCGGTGAGACGAGCGCGCTGTTCGCGTGCGGCGAGCGCGTCGCGCATGCGCTCTTTGCCGCGGGGTACTTTGGTCCCTTCGGCGTCGATGCCTTCCGCTATGAGCTCGACGGGCGCTCGGACTTTTGCGCGCTGAGCGAGCTCAACGCGCGCTACACCATGGGCTTCGCCGTCGGCTTCCCGCGGCACCCGAGCGAGCTGTTCCTGGGGTAGCGCCAAGTATTGAATCGGCGGCGCCTCGCAAACTCAAAATCGAGGCGCGCCGGGCGCCGGGCACTCTAAAGGCTATTTCGGGATGATCGGCGGCGGCGGATCCGCGATCAGATTCAGATTCAGACCGCCCGGGTATTGATAACTCGTAAAGCGACCATAGCCCACGACCTGGATCCCGACTGGCGCGCTGGCCGTGAGCACGTGCGCTCCGACTTGACTCGGGCCGGCGTCGAGCAAAATCCGATAGATGTCGAAGCCGAGCGGGTTCACGCCATCGGGCGAGCGCCCTGCGAGCTGCTGCGCGGTCGTGGCGTCCACCGCTGTGCCGTCGAGCGTGAGCGTGGTCCCAGCCGGCGCGACGACGTCGACGAAGTTGTTCTCATAGTCGATCGGCGCCAGAAACACGTAGCTGTCGCGGTACTGCGGCAGCGCCGTCGTAAAGCTCTCGGATGGATCACCCGCGCTGTTCGTCGGGGGTGCCGTCGGGTCGAGCAGTTGGCCGCCGACCAGGAACGAGCCGACCGCGAACGGCTCTGTGCCTTGGACTTGAAAGTCGCCAAAGTCGCTGGTGACCGCGAACTCCGCCACCGTGTATGGCATCAGCGTGCTCGGCGCGCCCGCGGGCGTCGCGGGAAAGTAGCTCAGGTTGGTGGCGGTCGCGTGCCCGTACAGCCGCACCACGTGCTCGACCGGTTTGCCGTACGGGCCGGTGGGCACCGTCACCACGTAGTCGTGACCGAGCGACTCCGCAGGCGGCACGATCTCCTCGATGTGATCGCCCGAGCGCACGTTGTCGTGCGGCGCGTTCGCGCTCGGGCTACCGGTCATGACCTGGATGGGTTTCGTGTCGGACGTGGACTGCACCTGCGTGCCGCTCAGATCGGAGCCCGCGACGGCTTGCAGCTCGAGCACGTCGCCCGCGTCGAGATTGACGGTGAATACGGCGTTCGCCGTTTGCGCGCTGAGGCCCGAGCCCGCGGGGCCGGCCAGCGTCGCCGCGTTCGGGCCGAGTTTGACGGCGACTTCCGTCTGGTCGCTGACGGCGGTCACCGCGATGTATACGGGCTTCGACATGCCTTCGTCGCGCCAAGTGAACGCCGTGTAGTTCGAGGACAGCGCGTTCACGGGCAAGAGCAAGGACGCGTCGTTCGAGTACGAGTTGCACTCGCAGAGCGTGCTCGTCGAGCCGAGTACGCAGTTGCTCCAATCCTTGCCCGGCGGGCCGCCCTTCGCGCTGAATTCCAGCGGGTTGAATTGGTAGGCGGCCACGGGGTGCGACGCCGTCAAATGGTACGCGCCGCCGCGCGAGAGTATCGACGTGGTGAACGGGGCGGACGAATTACACGAGGCAGTCACGGCGGGCCCCTTCAGATCCGCCACCCAGGGCAGCGCGATCACCGAGAGCCCTTGCGCCGCGACCGTTGCGGCGGCCGTAAACGCATTCGGCCCGGTCACGGTGACGTCGGCCGGCGTCGTGCCCGCGTTGGCCACCACCACCGCGAAGTCGAAGGTTGGGCTCACCACGTTGCCGAGCACGGTCGGGAAATATTCGCAGCCGAGGTACGTGCGAAACTTCACGGCCTCGTCGCACGAATTCGGGTCGCGCGTGCCGCCCTCCGACGTCCCCGTACCGCCGCTGGCAGCGCTGCCGTCCGGTAGCTCGAAATGAATACCCGCGCTGCCACCGCCCGGCATCGTGCCGGTGCCGCCACTGCCGCCCGACGCGCCGGCACCCATCACCGTGCCGCCCGGCTTTTTGTCGGGTGTCTTCGAAACACAGCCTGAAGCCAGGCAGAGCAACGCCAGCGCTGCGACAAGCCTTGCTCTCATTGTGCCCGCTCCGCGCGGCGCCGCGCGACGAGCGCCGCCATGAGCAATGCGAGCGCGATGGGTGGCCCATCTCCACCTTCCTCGTCATCGCCGCCTTGCAGGCGGCAGCCGCAGCCCGCTTGGGTCGTGTGCGAGGCCTTGCCCTTGTCGGGGTTGGTGCTGCCGCCCGCGCTCGGGCTGCCGCCCGCGCCGCCCGCGCCGGCTCCCGAGGCGCCGCTTGCCGCGCCGCCACTACCTCCAGCGCTCGCGCCGCTCGTGCCCGCGCTGCCGCCCGAACTCGGCACTGTCCCACCACACACTCCGAATTGGCACGTTTGACCGGCCGTACACATGACCCCGTCGCAGCGATCGACGCACGCGCCGGCGCGACACACCTCGGTCGCGGCGCAGGTCAAGTTGGCGCACGGATCCACGCAGGCACCGGCCATGCACACCTCGGGCGCCGGACAGGTAACGCCCAGGCAGTCGCTGCCGCAGGTACCGGCGTTGCACTTCTTGCCGGCGCCGCAATCCACGCCCTGGCAGGCGTCCACGCAGCTGCCCTGATTGTCGGTGCCCGGAGTGCATTTCAGACCCGGTCCGCAGGTGACGCCGGCGCACGAGTCCGCGCAGGTACCGGCCGTGCACTTTTGTCCGGCTGGGCAAGTGACGCCCGTGCAGGCATCGATGCAGGCACCCGCCTGGCATTTTTGCCCGGCCGGGCAGACCGCGCTGAGGCACGCGTCGACGCATGCGCCCGCCTGGCACGTCTGACCCGCCGCGCACGTCACCTTTTCACAGCCGGTCGGGACGCAGCGCCCGTCCGCCGCGCACGAGGTGCCCGCCGCGCACGGATTGCACGCGCAACTCGAGAGACACACACCCTTGTCGCACACCTTACCCGCACCACAGTCGACTCCCACGCACGGATCGCTGCACACGCCCACCAAACACACGGTCGGCGCGGGACACACCACGCCGTCACAGGGTGCCTTGCACGCGCCGTGTACGCACTGCTGGCCCGAATCGCACGTCACATTGGCGCACGCGGTTTCCACGCAATAACCCGCCGCGTTGCAAACTTGATCCGCGGTGCACGTGTACAGCACCTCGCCGCATTGATGCACGCACGCGCCGTGATCGCAGATCTGACCCGTGGGACACAGGTCGCCCTCGTCCGTCATGCCATTGCAGTCGTTGTCGAGGCCGTCGCACTTTTCCGGTGTCGGCGCGACCTGCGGCTTACATACGATTTGACCGAGCGCCTGACACTCGGTGAGACCGGGCGAGCACACGCCCGGCTGCATCGTGTCGCAGACCACGCCGCCACCGCCGCACGTCACGCCTTCGATCTTGAAGACCTTGTCGTTGAAGTCGCCGTCATTGCCGAACCAGGTCGTGTTATTGGCGCCCTCCCAGTCTTCGAACGCCACGAAATAGGCGGAAGGCGTCACCGTCGACGGATACATGAGCGCCATTTTCCAATGGCCGGGCATTTGCGGATTTCCCGTGGGCCCAGTGCCCGTGCAGCCCGTGCAGTTCTGATTGCGCATGTACTCGGAGTAGTAGACAGGCGTGTTGGGGCTTCCGGTGTACTTGGTGAGCGCAAAACCGACGAAGCCGTTCTGGTAGTTGGTGTTGCTCGTGATATCGGTGCTCGAGACGACCGTACCCACCGTGCCGCCGCCGGCAGCGGTCACCTGAATAATCGGATAAATTGCGGTCGGTACCGAGGTCGGATCCGCGGGGACGTTGTACCAAGCGAGCCCACCCGTCGCGCCGGACTGGCTGAGCACGAGCGTCGCCTTGAAGTTGCACAGCGGCTGAAAGACACCGGGATCGGTGCTCGCGTCGTTGGCCGCATTGATCATTTCACTTTGCGAGGTGAAATACTGTTGCAACGTGGTCTCGCTGGGCGTGTTGCTCGGGCCGGGCACGATCACGCCGTTCGGTTCCGTCACGGTGGCGCGCGCTGTAGCGGAGAACGCGCCGAACAGACAAAGCACGAGAGCGCTCCGGTACCAGCGCCCAACGTAATTCAAGTCGATCATGTCTCACCTCGCGATTGGCCATTGGCCAGATGCACGGGAATCACTCGACGAATACTAGTACTCTGGAGGCAGCACAGTTAGGCCGGATTCACTGGTCGGGCGCGCGAGTTGCTGGTTAGTTAAGATGGCAAGGTGTGGAACGTGCGCACCCTTGTCTACTCGATGATCATTCGCTGTTTGCGCCGGCTGCTCTGGAACATTCCGCTCGCGTGCGTCGCAGTCGCTTGTGTCGCTGGGTCTGAGTCCAATCAAGAAGGTTCGCCTAGCGCTAGCGCGGGAACTGGTAACGAATCGGGCACTGGTGATAACGCGGGCAGCGCCGGCTCGCGTGTTGGCGGAGGTGGCGGCATGACCGCGGGCGGCGCTGGCGCGGCCAACGGCGGTTCGGGCGGTTCGGGCGTGGCGGGCTCGAGCGCGGCGGGTTCGGGATCCGGAGCGGCGGGCTCAGCGGGCGTCTCCGCTGCGGGTGGTGCGAGCGTGGGAGGCAGCGCCGGTTCGAACGCGGCGGGCACCGCAGGCAGCGGCACCGCAGGCAGCGCGACCAGCGGTGGCGCCGCGGGCAGCAGCGCAGGCAGCGGCGGTGCCGGTGGCTCCCTCGCCGGGAACGGCGGCAGCGCCGGAGCGAGTGGCAGCGGCGGCGGCACGAGCGCGCTGTGCACGAACGGCGGCAAGGGCGCTCACTACGTCGACTCGAGCGCCGGCAACGACGCGGCCGACGGAACGACTGTCAGCACCGCTTGGAAAACACTGGCACCCGTCAACGGTGCCACGTTCGAGCCCGGAGACGCGATCTGCTTTCACGCGGGCGGCAGCTGGACCGGTCAGCTGGAGCCCAAGGGCTCGGGCAGCGCTGCGGCGCCGATTGTCGTCGATCAATACGGCACGGGCGGCAAGCCGCGCATCAACGCGGGCGCCGGCAATTTGCAGGCCCTCCTCCTTCAAAACGTCCAGTACTGGGAAGTCAACGATCTCGAACTCACCAACAACCAAGCGGCGCCGGGCGACTACCGCGGGATCTGCGTGCGCGGGCAGGACGTCGGCGCGCTCAATCACATCTACATTCGCAACTGCTTCGTGCACGACGTCACGGGAGTCGTCAATTGGATCGGCGGAGACACGGCAGACAATCAGCCACCGTGGGTCACGTTCCAGGCGGGCTGGGACGACTCCAAGCGCACCGGCGGCATCGTCGTCGAAGTCGCGTCGACGAGCGGCACCAAGACCTGGTTCAACGACGTGCGCATCGAAAACAACGTGGTCGAGGACACGTCGTTTGCCGGCATCGTCTTCAAGCAACTCGACGGTGGCTACGGCTGGGGCGTGCGCGCCTCGCGCACGGACAGCAAGTTCACGCCGCACACCAACATCGCGATCCGCGACAACTACATCAGTCAGACCAACACCAAGTACGGCTGCAACTCCATTTACCTGACCGGCTCGCAGCACGTCACGATCGAGCGAAATGTTTGCAAAGACTCGGGCACGAGCGCGATCGAGGCGTACAACGCGGACGACGTGCGTATCCAGTCCAACGAGGTATTCGGCACGGTAAAGAAGGCCGGCGGCGCGGATTACAACGGCATCGACACCGATCGCGCCACGACCGGCGCCGTCGTGCAATACAACTACGTCCACAACAACGGGGACGGCATCCTGCTCTGCCAGTTCGTGTTCGGCGATTCGATCGTTCGCTACAACTTGCTCTTGAACAACAGCCGCTACGCGATCAACTTGCACTCGGACGCGGCGAGCACGAACCAGACCTACAACAACTTGCTCTTTCTCCAGGGGCTGACCACAGGGGACTTGATCAACTCGTCGGGAGGCGCGACGTATCTCGCCTCGCCGTACACGCTCTCGAACAACATCTTCAGCTCGAGTCGCGCGTCGGTCGTAGCGACCGGCACCGGCGTGACGTACACCAACAATCTCTTCAGCGGTGTCACCGCTACCGGCAATGCAACACAGAGCGGCGATCCCATGTTCGTCGACAGCAGCGCGCGACCAAACGGTGACGCGACCGGCCCGGCACTCGCGAAACTAGCGGGTTTTCAGCTAAAAACGGCCTCTCCCGCGCGCAACCACGGCGCTACGATCGCGAACAACGGCGGTAGCGATTTTTGGGGCAATCCGCTCTATAGCGGCGCACCGGACATCGGACCGTTCGAACAACCGTAGCGCGTTGCCTGGCTCGTTGCTTGCCAACATCCCCAGAAGCATGGAAGGCTCGCGCGTGGTGGCGAGTGGTCCACCGCTCAACGAGGAGGTTCGTCGTGAGGTCGAGAAACAAGCTCTTGTCTCTGTGCGTGGCCCTGACAGCCTTCGTCCTGTGCAGCCTTTGCTACGCTCGGCCCGCCGCAGCCATCCCGATTTTCTATCAGACCGGTGAGGACATCTTCGAGGCGGGACCGCTGCCGCCGCCGCTCGACAAGGACAGCAAGCTTGCGGGTGGCAAGGCCGGCTACAAGTGCCAAGTGTTCGGCTTGTTCTGGGCCTACATGTATTGGTGGGACTGCCACGGCGTCGCGTTTCAGGGCGAGAGCTACAACAGCGAGCCAGCCGTCTCGGCCGCGGTCGAGAAAAAGTACACACAGAGCTCGACGCAAATGAGCACCTGGGGCGCCTACGGCCGCTTCGTGATCGCGCTCGCCCTGATCGGCGTCGTGATCAGCCGCGTGTTGCCGAAGAAGAAGACGGACTAGCCCTTCGCGGCTGCCACGTGGGGTGACCGGGCTTTCGAGTCCGACAAACTGCCAGTTTGTGCCAATCTGGATCGACGTCTCGGACTATTCCTTCCGGGGCCTGCCTAAAATGCGCTGTTGTCCGCATTGATTTCCGCAGGCATGTCGTTTGCTTGTTGATTTTGCCGCATGCCTAACCCGTTCGTCTATGCCTGCTTCGGTTTCACCGCCTTTGCGCTCGCGTGCGGCGGGTCGTCTGGTTCCTCCTACGCCGGTGCACCGAGCGCCGGCGCGAGCTCCCTCGCGGGTGCGAGCGGGGCTGTCGTCGGCGGGGGCGCCGGCCTCAGTCGCGGTGATCAGGGCGGAGCCGACGGCATAGCGGGCCAGAGCGGGGCCAGCAGCACTGCGGGACAAAGTAGCGTCGGAGGCAGAGCCGGCGTGGGCGGCTCCGCGGGGGTCGGCGCGGGTTCGGGTAGCACGAGCACCGGGGGAGCGGGGGGCGGCGCGGGCGGCTCCGGCAATGGCGGCTTGGGTTCAGCGGGGTCAGCGGGTACCAGCGGCTGTACGGATCCCGACGCTTCGCCGTTCCCCGGCGAATACCAGACGAAAACCACAACCACTGGCACTAACGGAGCGTTCACGGACAGCTGCGATGCGAACGGAAATCTGATCGAGGAGCGATGTGAGGCGCTGCCCATACCCGGACTCAGCTGCGTAAACCCGAACCCTGATCCGCGGTGTGGCGATCGAATCCCAACTGGGCTCGTCGTTGCTGTCACGATCGACTGCGGCGGGACCTGCGTCGACGGCGCCTGCACCTCGTACTGCCCGATGGTGGGCGCCGATCTGAGCTACGTCGCGGTCGACCCCTCGCAAAAAACCGCAAGCCTAGTCAACCCCGCCAATGGCGCCCAATACAACTGCACGCTCCGGACCGACTGGCAACCTGGCGGGTACGACTGCCTCGTCGACCCGACCCCGGGCGAGAAGATGACGGTCACGTACTACCAATCGCAGACAGCGTTTTGCGTCGCAAACGAGGCGGTCCGGATACAAGTGGGCCTCGCGGGAGGGACGACGACCGAGTGTGAATATCAGTGCATCAGCTCGCCGTAACCACGCTTGGAGGCGTGCCACCTGGCTAGCACGACTGAGATGCTTCAGACTTTGGGACGATCAGATCGGCGAGACCCAAGAAAACAAAAACTGGGCGACCGCGCCCCGTGGCACCCGAAGGGGTGGACCAGAGCCCGTTTCGCACACGGCCCGCCTCGATCGCAGGACCTCGAAGCAAGCCCACGGAGCTCACTCCGAAAGTCGCGAA
>DASXKQ010000294.1:0-14519 GCA_036496745.1 Polyangiaceae bacterium | reverse complement strand
GCCGAAACGCCGTTGATCCCCAACCAGCATGACTCGTTCAGCGGGACGCGCACGGCGTTCGCCTTCCAGCCGGCGATCGCGGCGATGTCGGCGATCGCCGAGGCCGTGTTTTCGCCGTCGAAGATGCCGCCATTTTTCGTGCACTGATATTCGCTGCCCGAGTGGTTTACGCCGTGGAGCACGATCGCATTGCCGGCGCTGTCTTGCAGCTGATTGCCGACCACGTGCAGACCCTGTGGGTAGTCCCCGGCGGGCGGCGTGTAGATGCCGCCGTCACTGAGCACGCCAGCGTCGACGATCGACACGCCGGCGTCCGCGGTTGCCGACGGCGAAGCCCAGCCGCTGCAGCCGGCGAGCGCGACGCCTGAAACGAGCAGTAAGCATCGGGCAAGCATAGGGTAGGGGCGCTCTCTAGCGCTTGTCGCGATAGAAGGCCACGTCGTCGATCCAGAAATCCCAATCCCCGGCGTTGAACGTAAACTCCACCGCGCGGATCTGGCTGCGATCGACGTATGGCAGCGGTGACGCTTGGCCGAAACCCTTCTGCCGCACTTCATCGAAGGGCATTTGGTAGAAGCGCCAGTTGTCGGTGATCACGGCGGACAGCCCGAAGGGATCGCACTTGGCCTGATCGGGCTCGGTTTCGATGGCGGCCGTGCTGCATAGAGGCATGGCGGTGCCGTTGGTGTACGGATCCAAGATGTGCGGCAAGAGGCCCGTGCCGGTCGGGCCGTCGCCCGTCTTTGCCCAGAACGACACGCCGTCCCAGTCGCTCGCGTCGTAGGCGAACGTGATGCGCAAGTTGCCGCCCCAGCCCGGCTTGTGGCTGCGCGGGCTGTAACAAATTGCGAGGTTCCTGCCCTGCACGTGCGACGCCGTGCTCGTTTGTCCGCAGCGTTCGAGCGATTCCGTCTGCGGTACCGAACTGGAGGCCGTGACGCACGTGCGTGTGGCGCTGGGCGCGCCGGTTACGCCGTCATCGGGATAGGGCGTGCCGTCTGCCTGCAGGCAGACGTTCTCCATCAGCTTGGTGCAGGCCCGCGGCGAGTCGTTGACGGCGTGTCCGGGTGGGCACGTCTCGCGTTCCGGATTGTTCGGGTCGGTTGGATTGGGCACCCACTCGATGTCGCAGCGATTGGCGTTGCCCTGGTCGTAGTTCAGGTTCACGCAGTTCGGCGAGTTGTCGCAGAGGTCCGTCTTCTTTTGGCCTGGCTCGAAGCTCTCGATGCTCAGGAACTCGAGGCCCGCGGTCTGCGCGCAATCGTCGAAGGGCGTCGTGTCGATCAGTCGCTCTTCACTCGGACGACCGCCGCGGTCGACTCCACCACAAGCGCCGAGCACGCCGGCGCCGGTCGTCGTGAGCAGAAGTCGAAGCAGGATCGCGCGGCGCATTTCTTCACCACCACATTGAGGCCATGATCGAGACGCTGTCTGCGTCCGGCACGACCGCGGGATCTTCTTGGGGCGGGTAACCCGTGCGCACGTTGACGCCCGAGCCGTCGAACCAGTGCGAGTATTGGAGCGTGACCTGGTCCTGGCTGTTGTAGTCACTGCGGAAGATGAGACGCGGGGTGATCACGGCGAAGGTCTTGGATGTATCCGAGGTGTTGGCGATCACCCGATCATAGCGCCCGCCGAACGCAAGCCAAGAAAGCGCGCTGTACGTGAGCTCTCCGCCGTATTTGACCTTGTCGACGTTGTCGTATTGAAAATCCTTGCTGGCGACGTGCGTGTACATGCCGAACAAGCTGACGAACACGTCCGGGCCGTAGCCGGAGTATTGCTGTCCGTTCCGCACGATTTCACCAATGCTTACGTCGTACTGGCCGCCGAACGTGCTGAGGTGCCCGGTGCCGCCCGAGTTCGGGCCGAGGAAATTTTTCATCAAGCCCGGACCACCGAAGCCGTTGAGCACGCGGATCACGCCCGACACGCTGCGCGCGTGATCGGCGTTCGTGCGACCCCAGGCGGCGTACAGTCTGCCGAAGGGCGGCATTTGAATGCTGCCGTCCGCGCCGAAGACGACGATGCTGCCGTCGGCTTCCCCCGGCGCGGTGCGGTCGTCACGCGTGAAGGCGTCGATGTAGTGCAGGCCGGCTTGTGCGTGGTGCGGGAGCGCGAGCCCCAAGTGCGCGTGGTGCGCGAAGCTCGAACCCACGTTGGGGTCGGCGAAATCGTTCCAGCCCGCGGGCTCCACGCCGAGCGGTACGCGGTCGAACTGGCCCATCACGCCGTGCTCGGCCAGGAACACCATGTCGTTCGGCAGCGGCACGTTGATGCGCAGCGTTTCGCCGACGCCGCCGACGCGGCCGATGATCGGCGTGTCGTAGCGGCCCAGATCGTACTCGCCCATCGCGCCGTAGCGATTCGCAAAGCCGCCGACGTCGATGTTGACGTCCACGCTCTTGCCGAAGTCCGGTTTGAACGTGATGAACGCGTCGTTGATCCCGAGTTGATCGGGCGGGTTCACGTAGCCGGCGGCGATCGTGGCCGTGCGTGCCGCGATGATCACGTTGGCGACGGCGCGCGAGTTGCCGTACGAGAAGCCGACTTGCACCCAAGGCTGCGGTGTGACGCCGGTGTGCTCGAAGCGATCGAAGTCGTCCGGCACGAGCGGCGGCGCGTGATAGACCTGCTTGTATTGCGTGCTGGTCGCGTGTTCGCGCGTGTTGATGCCGACGCGCAGAGGGATCTGCAGGTAGCCGTGAAAGTCGAACTTGAAGTCGTTGGGCGACACCGGCGCGACGCCGTAGGCAGGGCGGAAGCGCCCCGGCAGGGTGCTCGTGTCCGGCGTGGCGAGAGCCATCCCGAGCATCGCACGCGGCTTTGATTTCGCCGCGTCGACGTTCGTGCTGCTGGTTGCAGCGGGCTGCGCGGCAGTCGCGGGCGCGGCCGACGGCGCGGGAGCTGCGGGCGCGGGCGTAACCGGGACCGGTGTCGGTTGGGCGGGCACGGCTTCCGGAGGGGCCGGCGTGGGCGACTGCGCGGGAGGCTCGGTTCCCGGACCGGGAACTCCCGGCGTACCGGGCGTCGGCGCCGCTGTCGGTGGCAGTGGAGGCTGCGGTTGCGCTGGGGCGTCCGCCGGAGGAGGCGCTTGTTGCGCTTCGGCCTTGGCGGCGAAGGCAAAAGCAAGAATCGCTAGCATTGCTGTCGAGGTGTGCTTCATGGTCACCACCAGAGGGTTCCGAAGATCGCGAGCAGGTTCTCGTCCGGGGAGGACCTGACGTTGAAGGCGTTGCCGGCCGCGGTCACGGTGAGCAAGTGGAAGTTCGAGCGATAGGCGTATCTCGAATATTGGATGGTCAAGGTCTCGCGTGATTGCCAATCGCTGCGCAAGATGGTCTTGAGCGTGTAGACCGAGAACGAGTTATCGTTTTGGCCCGGGTAGAGCGCCGCTTTCGGGCGATTCATGTAGGGAATCGCGTGGTCGAAGCGCGTGCCGAGCGCGAGCCAGGAGAGCGGTTGGTACGTCTCTTCCGTGCCGAACTTGAGTTCGTTCTCGCCGTTGCGCGCTTGGTCGGGACTGTTCACGTGCGCGTATACGCCGTAGATGCTCGCGTGCAGGTCGGGGCCGTCGCCCCAGAACTCGCCGGGATAGCGCAAGAGCTCACCCAAACCCACGTCGTACTGCGCGCCGATCAACGTGATTTTTCCGTTGCCTTGGTCGTTGTTGCGCCCGATGTAGCGGTCCATCAGATCGCGGCCCCAGGCCACGTTCAGCACGCCGATCACGCCCGAGAGCACGCGCGCGTGCTTGATGTCGACGTGCGACGCGCCCGCGTAGAGATAGCCCCAGCGACGCAGGTTGAGGCGCACGTCGGCGGCCAGGATGCGCATGGAGGCGTCCGCGTGGCTCAGCCCGGGGATGTCGGTGCCAGCCCGGTAACCGGCGCGCAAGCTGCCCTCGTCGACGTTGTCGCCCTGGTCGTCGCGCGCGATCGTCTCGATCCAGTGGAACGAGGGCATGATCACGCCGTCGTAGTCGAAGCCGATATGGCTGTGATTGACGATCGTGGTGCTCTCCCACGGCTTCGGCCAATTGTTGGCGGGGCCCGAGGGCAGCCCGGCGGGCGGGCGATCGAGGTTGGCCTTGATGCCGTGCTCGAGCACGAGCTTGAGCCGATCCGCGAGCGGGAAGCGCGCGGCGGTGGTCTCGCCCGCGCCGCGAATGGTGGCGATCAGCGGAGCGCCGTAGCGGCCGCTGTCGTACTGGCCCATGCCGCCGTAGCGATCCTCGAACGCGCCCACTTTGATCTCGAGCTTGAGCTTGCCGAGATCCGCCGGATTGTATTGCAAGAAGGCCTCGCGAAACGCGAGCTCTTGATTGGGCAGAAACGTGCCCGAGTCGATGGAGGACTCCGTGTAGTACGACGAGGCCAGCGAGACGGTCGCGCGTACGTGCGGCGTCGAGTAGCTGAAGCGGAGCTCAGCCCACGAGTACGGCACCGTATTCGTATTTTCGAAGCCGTTGCCGCCCGGCACCATCGGCGTGCCATGCCAGGCTTCGCTGCTCTGATCCCCCGTACGGTTGGCGCGCGCGTTGAAACCGGCGCGCCCGCCGGCTTGCACGTGGCCTTGAAAATCGAATTTGGCGCCCTCGTTCGGACGCAGCGGCGCCCCGGGAGCCGGTGCGATGCCGCCGGGCAGGATCGATTGGTCTTCCGGCACGTGCGGCGAGAGGCCGAGTCCGACTTCTTCGCGATGGCCCGGCAAATAGCCGGGCGGCGGCATGCCTTCGTCGTCGCTGGCCGGCGGCGGCACGGGCGGGTCGGCGTGGGCGACCGACGCGGTCAGCGCGAGTAGCGCGCCGTACGCCGAGGCCACGCCGAGCCGCACGATGCGCTCGCGTCGGCTCACGGCGCGCTCCGGTAGAACGCGATGTGCGAGATCCAAACATCCCACTGGTCACGGCTGAAGTTGATGGCGAGCGAGAAGAGCTGGGTGGTGTCGAGCTGTGGATCGCTGATGCCCCAGCCGCCTTGCTGCATGCCGGCGAACGGCACCAGGTACGGGCGCCAGGTGCCGTCGAGCGTGACGAACGAGCCGTATTTGTCGCAGCCGTTGGAGGAGTCGTTCTGATCCACGAACGAGGTACAGACGCAGGCTTGATTCGAGTCGTCCGTGCGTGAATCGCCGACCTGCACGCGCACGGCGTTGGCGCTCTCCGGGCCGACGCGCGCCCAGAACACGATGCCCTGCCAGGCGCTCACGTCTTGTCCCGTCTGGCACTGTCCGTTCAGCGCGGCGCCCTGACCAGGGACACCCTGACCGACGCCGCACGGGCCCACTGGCGGCGGCGCGATCTCGCGCGCAGGACACGGGGTGACCGGGCACACTGCCGGCGGATCGATCGTGCGGCGCCGCAAATTGGAGCCGAAGGTGGCGCCGAAATCGGAGAAGATGCCGGAGCGCATGTGCATCGCGAAGCGGCTGCTCTGATCGGATTGCCCGAGGCAAAGCCCGCCTGGGATCTCTTCGGCTGGTACGGGATCGGTGTCGGGCGGCGGCTCCATCACCGCCGTGCGATCGGCGTTGATGTACCAACCGGTGGCCGCGCCGTTGCGGAAATATTCGATCTCCGACAGCTCGTAGTATTGTAGCGCGTTGCAGTCGGGCTCTTCGCCGCCCGTGTCGTCGGCGCCCGTGAGCGTGATCGGCACGCAGGCTTTGGCCACCGGGTCTTCCGTGGGGCGCGGCTTCTCGGTCGAACCGCCGCAGCCCGCGAGCAGCGCGCTGCCGAGCACGGCGCAGAACCAGGACCATGCGCCGAGCTTCACGGTGCTTCCTCCACGCCGCAGATGAACGTGATGTCGTCGACCCAGACGTCGTAGCTGCGCCCCGGGGTGCCAAATTGCCATTCGAGGGCCATCAACTTGTCGCGCGAAACCTGCGGGCGCGGCTCGCCCCAGCCAGGCCGCTGCGCGAGCCACTCGAACGGGATCGTGTAGCGCTGCCAGTCGTCCGTGAACGCGAGCTCGACGCCGAAGTCGTTGTAGCAATCCTTGCAGATGCCGCCGCTCGGGTCCGTGTAAGCGTCCGGGATCTCGAAGCGAATGTGCGCGGGGCCCTTGGCCCAGAACGAAACGCCCGCGTACTGGCTCGCGTCGTACGGTCCGCGCGGGTCGGCCAGTGAAAAACCCATCGACGCATAGACGCTCGAGCCTGAAGTCGCCATCACGCCGTGCATGTGCGCCGCGTGTTGTGAACCCGCGTGCCCCGGCGAGCCCATCTTGAACGTGCCGGACGGATCGATCGTGGAACCCTCTGGATCGACGGACGTGAACCAGTAGCCGCCGCGTCCGTCAGGGCGGACGAGCGAGCGGTTGTCGCCGTCCTCGCCGTCTTCAATCAGCGCGTCCGGGCCGCAAGCGCGCGGCTTTAGATCGCGCATGCGCCGAGTCCAACCTGTTTCCGACGCCGGCGTCGTGAGACAGCTCACGCAGGGCAGAGCGCAGGCCGCGCAGAGCGCGATGAAGGGCAACGAGCAGCGGCGCATTAGCCCTCGCTCGGTCCCCAGCCGAACGCGACGGCTTGCGCCGGGCGCGGCACATGCACGAAGGGTGATTTATCGCTTGGGTTCTGCACGCCGTCGACGCAAGCGGGCGCGCTCGTGCTGAAGCGCTTGGCGTACGCGGAGAGCAAGTTCGCCGTCTCGTCGCCGCGGTACACGTTGTAGTGGTCGTAGTCCTTGTACACGCCGCCCTGGGTCTCGATGCCGGCGAGCATCCAGAACATCGACGCGTTGGCGCCGCCCTTGAGCAGCAGGTCGTTCCAGCGCGCGTAGAGCGGCAAGCGCTTGTCGAGGCCGTCGATCACGACGCCCTGCTCGTCGCGCTTCACTTTGACGCCGTACTCTTCGAGCACCGTCGGTTTGCCGAGATCGCGCGCGACGCGCTCGTGCGCTTTGATCCAGCCGTCCGCCCACTTGAAGCCCGTGCCCCAATCTTCCGGATACATGTGGAAGGTGCCGTAGTCGATGCCGGGCAGGGCGGTGAGCGCGGCGTGATCCACGCCGTCGTTCGCCTTATACGTCCAGTGCTCGCCGCCGCCGTTCAGGAAGCCCTCGTCGCCGACCGCCACCATGTGATTCGGATCGATCGACTTGATGTAACGCGACATCTCGCCCGCCCAGTCGACGATCGTGTTGTTGGTCCAGCCCACGCCGGCAGCGCCTGCGCCCTTGCAGCGCGCCTCGTTCGTGAGCTCCCAGGCGAAGATGGTGGGGTCGTCGCGGTACACCTTGCCGGTGACGGTGTTCGTGCGCGTGATCAGGTGCGCGGCCCAGTCCTTGTAGGCCTGTTTGACGTCGGGCTGCGTGTAAAATTCGTGGTGTGCTTTGTGGCCGTACCAGGCGAGGTACTGATCCATGCCGCCGAAGTCTTTCCAGTTGTTGGTGAGGACGACGACGATTTTGATGTTGAGCTCGGCCGCCTTGGCGAGCGCGTAGTCGAGGCCGATCAGGCCGTTCGCGCCGTCGTTGTAGGCGGGGCGCTTGGCCTGCGGATCCCAGTACTGGAAATAGAAGCCGTCCTTGACCCCGTCGTCCGTGTCGACGGCGGGCACGCTCTTGTCGAGCGAGCCGCGATCGATGAAGCCCCAGATGCGCATGACGCGCACGCCCATCGCCTGCGCGGACGTCAGCACGTCATCGACCATCGGCTTCGGTTTGTAGGCGAGGTAATAGTTGTTGCCGCCGACGAAGCAGAAGGGCTGACCGTCGACCTCGAAGTTTGCCGGCGGGTTCACTTTCGCGTCGAGCGAGGAGGCGGCATAGCGATCCGGGGTCTTGAGGCAGCCGAGCAGACAGCCCGAAAGGAAAATTGCGGCCGCCCATCGCGGCACGGCTGTGACGCGGTTCGACACGGTGCCCTCTAGGCTCGCTTTTCGGCCAAAAAGCCGCTCGGAAACCAGTTCCATGCGCGGGAGCGATATACGCTTAATCGTTTAAGTGTTCAAGCCTCTGCACGGGAGCGGCGGACAATATAGGAGCGCGCTGCAGCGCGGCGAGCGCGTGACGCCTCGCGAGGGTTTGTTTACGGCCTTACCCGGCTTCACCTTCGAGTACGCTGCCGGGCATGAACGCGTCGTTGCAGCAGAGGCTCGAGGGGTCGCCGCTCGATGCCGTGCTGCAGCTCGCGGCCTTCCGCCGCGCGCAAGGCTTCGCCAACGACGGGCGCGCTCGCATGCAACCCTGGCTCAGGGCGGCTCGGCGTCGCTATCGGATCGCGCGCGAGCTCCGCAGCGATGATCGCGTGGCCGTCGCGCTCAGCTTGCTCCAGGCAGCGACACAGCTGGCGCTGCGCGCGCTACACGTCGCGCACGCGGGTGACGCACGGCCCGAGAGCGAGACGGACGCGTGGGCAATCGTCGAGCGAGCCCGCGAATATGAAATCGTCCCGGCTGCTCTCGAGCGCGTCCGTGCTTCGTTCGAGCACGTGGACGCGCTCCGCTTCGACTCACTCACCGTCGAAGAAGCGCGCGCGTTGCGCGACGACGCTGAGCAGGTCCTGGCATTCCTATGTGCGCTCGCCGAGCCGCGCGAGCCGCGGCAGATCCGCCGTTCGCGTTGGATGCGCGCCGTGTTGGCGGGGTTCGTCTTGCTCGTCGTGCTGATGGCGTTCATCGCCTATGCCGCCGTGCTGCGCTCGATCGCACCGCACGGCGGCGGTTGAGGCTTGCGCGTAGGCGCTCGCTCAATTGAGCAAGAACTCGGCCTGGCACTGGCCCTGGAAGCAGACCGCGGTTCCGCCCCCGGGTGGTTGGGGCAGGCAGTGCGGGCAAGCGGGGGGCACGCTGCCGCACACGAGCGAACTCAGAATGCTGCCGTTACCAATCGCGATCCAATCGTTGGGGTTGACACTGCACGTCTCACAGCATTGGCTGCCCGAGCGTAGCGTGCATTGAGAGTCACTGCTGCAGCTCGTTGCGCCCGCCTCCCGTAGATCGACTGGGATACAGATCCCTTTCTGGCAAGTGGCCACGAGGTACGGCGAGATGGACTGAGCCCCCCCGCACGCGCAGTCGACGGTTGCGCAGCGCGATCCGGAAAATTTCGGGAACGCGTCTACGCGCAGCGCGAGCACCTCGCTGGTAGCGTTCGCTCCGCACGCGCAGCAGTTGCCCACCGTCAACATGCACTGGCTGTTGTCCGTGCAGTGGTCGATGTCGCTCGGCGCGTCGCACGCCGCAACGCAGGCCGCCAGGGAATCGAAGCGGTTCTGATTGCCACCGCAGCCGCCGTAGGTGAAGGGCGTGCACAGGCCAGTCACTTGATCGTGGTAGTAGGCCGGTTCGATCGCCAAGCAGGTGCCCGGATCGGCCGGCAGCGCGCAGGTTGCGCTCGGCGGCGAGCCCGAACGCGCGCTCGCCGGATCCGGATCCTGCGTCTCGCGCGAGAACTTTCCGGCGCAGCTCGCGCTAGCGAGTGCCGCACACCACAGCCCAAACACGAGACCGCGCCGCAGGGACAAAAGCTAGTTGCGCCCGTTCAACAGATCTTCGGCGCTTTTTTTCGGTTTGGGGGCGGGCGCCGCGACGGGAGTGGGAGCTGCGGGTGCTGGCGCTGCGGCGGACGCCGGCGTGGCATGGCTGGCAGGCTTCGCGTTGGCGGCGAGCCCCGCGGAGCTCGCGTGCAGCGCCGTGGGTTTTGCGTGCGAGTCTGGCGCGGCCTGTGTCACGGGCGACGCGGGCGGCGCGGAAGCGGGTGACGCCGGGGGCGAGATAGCGCTCGTGTCCGCAGCGACGACGGAAGCGACCGGAGCGTCGGGCGGCTGCGCGTTCGCCGTCGCGTTGGCGAGCGCGCTCGGCGCGCCGGCCGCGTGCTCGTCCGGCGGCGGCTTGCTGCGCAGCACGAAAAAACCGATGCCTCCTGCCATGAGAGTGACGGCGGCCAGCGCCGCGGCGATCAGCGGTGCGGCGCTACTGCGCGTGGGATTCGTTTGTCCCCAATTCGATTGGGTCGATTGGGTCGATTGGGTCGAGCGCTCGAAGTTCACCGGCTGCGCTTGTGGAGCCGACGCGGGCGCGATATCCGCGGACGGAGAGCCCAGGATGCGCGCGATGCGTTCGACCGAGCGCGAGGTGGCGCGCGTGCCAAACGGGGCGAGAGCCCGCGCTAGCTCGCTCACGTCGTTGAAGCGCCGCGCGCGATCTTTCTCCAGACAGCGCTGTACGATGGCCTGCAGACCCTCGGGCACGTTCGGCGCGAAATGGCGAATGTCGGGCGCGCTGGCGGTCAGGATCAAGCCGCAAATCTGGGGCAGAGTTTCGGCGTTGAACGGCACGCGGCCCGACAAGAGCTCGTACAAGACCACGCCGATCGCCCAGATGTCCGTGCGCGCGTCAACGTCGCGCGAGGCCGTCATCTGCTCCGGCGACATGTAGAGTGGCGAGCCCATCACCGCCGAAGTTTTGGTCATCGAGTGATCGGAGGCGGAGGCGTTGGTCAGCTTGGAGATGCCGAAATCGAGCACCTTGATGCTCGCGGTGCCGTCTGGGCGCCGCGTCATGAACAGGTTTGCCGGTTTCAGATCGCGGTGCACGATGCCGAGCGCGTGCGCCTCGGCCAGGGCCTCACAAGCTTGCAGCACCGCGTCCACCGCGTCCTGCGGAGGCATCGCGCCCTGACTGTGGATCAGACCGGCCAGATCGTGGCCGTCCAAGTACTCCATGACCATGTACGGAGCGCCGGTTTCGAGTGACCCGACGTCGATGACGCGCGCCACGTGTTCGCCGCGGATTTTGACGGCTGAGCGCGCTTCCCGACCGAAGCGCGCGACGGCCTCTGCGTTTTGCAGCGCGTCCGGCAAGAGAAATTTGATCGCGACTCGCTCTTCCAGATGCAGGTGGGTCGCTGCCACAACGACGCCCATGCCACCCACCCCGAGTACGCGGTCGACTCGGTACTTGCCGGCGAGGATTTGACCAGGCAAAACGGGGGTCATGATGGGCCGCGCACCAGGCCCAGGTGTATCGCGCTGGGTGGGATTAGTCCAGGCACGGCCAGCGTCGACAGCACGAGCCCCGGAATTTCCCTTGCGGCGTCGCCAGCTTCCGCGGGCAAAGCTAGCGCTCGCCTTAAAATCACTTTCCCCACGGTGAGCGCAGAGCTACCGGGGAACTCGCATGTTGCGCTCTCGAACTCTCTCAGCACATTCCCCGCTGCTCGCCATGATAGCCGTGTTCTGTTGGGCTGCGCCGTCCGCCGCGCAGAGCAACGACGCGGCCATGGCAGAGTCGCTGTTTCGTGACGCCAAGCGGCTGTCGGGCGAGCACAAGTTTGCCGAAGCATGCCCGAAGTTTGCCGAGAGCTACAAGCTCGACCCCGGTCTCGGCACGCTGCTGAACCTCGCGATGTGCCACGAGTCGGAGGGCAAGCTCGCGACCGCGTGGGCGGAGTTCAGCGAAGCGAGCGCGCGCGCCAAGCGCGAAGGTGACAACGATCGGGCTCAGCTCGCCGACGAACACGTGCGCGCGCTCGAGCCCAAGCTCGCGCACATCAGTATCAATGTCGCGCCCGGCACGGCGGCGCCAGGGATGGTCGTCAAATTCGACTCTCGGGAAATGAGCACGGCCGCTCTCGGTCTGCAAATCCCGCTGGACCCCGGCAAGCATCAGCTCGAGGTGAGCGCGCCCGGCCGGCAAAGCTATGCGCAAACCATCGATGCGCCCGCACCGGGTAGTACGGTCGCGATCACGGTCCCCGTGCTGCAACCGACGACGGGTGCTCCGACACCTGCAGCCGCGCCCGCGTCAGCTGCGAGCGCGCCGCCGCCTGCGGTAGCGCCTGCGCCTGCGCCTGCGCCTTGGCAACCCGCGATGCAGGCCCCGAGCGGCCCGTCGCACACCGCCGTGATTCTGACGGGCGTGGCGACGGGTGCGTTCGTGATCGGGGCGGTCGTGACCGGCGTGCTGTATGCGCAGAAGCGCAGTTCATTCGATGACGCCAATCACTCGCTCGATCCGAGCCGCTTCGACAAGCGGGATCAAGCGGGGACCATGGGCACCGTCAATTTGGTCTTCACCGGTGGTGCGCTCGTGTCAGCGGGCCTGTTCGCTTATTTTCTGGTCACGCAAGGCTCGCACGAGTCGGCTCCTGCGACCGCCAAGCTCAATGTGTTGCCGGTCGTGTCTACCAACGGTGCGGGCGTCAGTGTGGGAGGTGCGCTGTGAAAGGATTCGCCTGGTCGCTCTTGCTCATTGCGGCGGCCCCCGCCTGTGTGCTGGTCCAGCCGCTGGACGAAGCGACGCCTGGTACGGGCGGTGGCTCTTCGAACGGTGGTAGCAGCGCACGAGCCGGCAGCACGTCTTCCGGCGGCTCCGGTGCCATTCAGGGTTCGCAGGGTGGCATCTGTTACGCGAACGGTACCTGCAACGCGGGTCTCGCCTGCACATTCGGCGTGTGCACGACGCCGACTGGTGCCGGTGGCGCGGGCGGGTCGAGTGGCTCGAGTGGGTCGACAGGCACCGGCGCGACTGGCCCGTACTGCGCGTCCGCGCTCGCACCGTGTGGCGGCAGTCTGATTGGGACTTGGTCGTTCAAGTCGTCGTGCCTGACGCTGCCTACCGACGATACGACCGTGCCGGCGGCGTGTCAGGGCCTCGAAACCGTCTCGAGTTATCTGTTCAGCGGCACCGCGACGTACACCTCCTCGAGCTGGCAGGCTTCGATCACGGACGACGAACAGTACGCCTTCAAATACACCACCGCGTGCATCACGGCGTTGAATGCGGCCGATGGGACGTTCCCCGCGCCGCCGGCCTCGGCGACGACATGCTCGACGCTCGAGACAGGGCTGGAGGACGCCAACACCACGGTCAGTTGCGTGTACGTTGCAACCGGCGGCGGCAGCTGCAATTGCAGTTTTGTGTATTCGAATACGGCGACATTCGGCGACGATTACACACTGATGGGCACTAACAGTTACGTGAACGCAACCGACCCCGTCGGTTGGTCTCCGGTGACGTACTGTGTTCAGGGGACCACGCTCACCATTTCGCAGACGAGCCCGGCGGGCTTCACCGACGTGCACGCGCTGACGAAGATGTGACGGTTAGAGGTCGCGCCGCGTGTCGTCGACCGCGACGCCGTGGTGAAAGACCAAGTGCCCGCCGAACCAACCCGCCACGGCGAGCACTGCCGCGCCCGTGGCGTCGAGCGCCGTGACGACAACGCTCACGCGCTCACTCCGTCCGCGCAGCGCGAGCGCCACGCCAAAGAAGCACACCGAGGTGACCACGGCGGTCGCGTGGTAGAGCGCGATCTTGACCGCACGTTCGTCGCTGAGCTTCGCGAAATCCACGAGCCCGGTGAGGATCGCGAGCGCGGCCCCGATGAGTCCAGCGATCTCACTGTAGTCGGCCACGATCGCGGTTTGCCCCGGCCAGGCAAACCACGACAGCACGTCCCAGAGCGGCACGAGCGCGAGCAGCCCGATCGGGAACGCGATCAGCAGCGGGTGCAGCGGGTGACCGAAGAGGCGCATGCCCTGGCCTCAGCGATCCGAGCTCAGCCGAGTGCGGCGAAGAGCAACGTCAAAAAGCCGGCCACTGCGACCAGGGCGTGAATGACCATCAGCGGGATGGAGAGCGGACCCTTGCGCAGGTGCTGCGTGAACAGCACGAAGCCGCCCAGCGCCGCGACCAAGAACAGGACGAGAGCGACCAGCGACGTATGGCTGCCGCCGGCCGCCTTCGACACGGCCACGATCAGCAGGATGAGCGCGATCGCGGCCAGCGCGCCGTGCAACAGCGCGAGCGGCATCGGAGGCACGGGCTTGCCGCTGAAGCGCATGATGGCCATCACGATGCCGCCGAGCGCTGCGATGCCGAATAGAACGAGGGGTAGGGTCATGATGGAAGCCTCCTGTCGCTTGGGGACACGCAAAAGTAGCCAAGAGCTGCGAATTAAGAGTGGTTGTTTCAGTGTCGCAGCGTGGCGGAGTGCATGGAATCGAGTCGTTCCAGCACGCGCCGCGTGATGCGCGCGCAACGGTCGCCAGCAAAGCTGAACAGCTCCGGGATCGCCGCGTCGGACCAGTCACTGAGTCGGCCGCGCAGGATTTCGCGAGCGCGAAACGCGCGCGTCTTCACGGTGGCCTCCTGCACGCCGAGCAACTCGGCGACCTCTGCGACGGGCATGCCCTCGACTTCTCGCAGCATGAAAACGGCTCTGAGCAAGTCTGGCAGAGCGGATACTGCGGCTTCGAGTACAGGTCGAAGCTCACGCCGGGCGGTGTGCGCCTCGGGATCGTCGTCGTCACTCATCATCTCGACCTCCGAATCACTCAAGAGCTCACGACGTAGGCGTTGCCGGCGGCGACCGAGGGCTTCATTGACTGCGACCCGCGTTACCCACGCACGAAAGTGCGACCGCTCCGTCAGGTGGATGAGCTGCTGGAACGCGCGCACCCAACTCTCTTGCACGACGTCTTCCGCCTCCGCTGCGTCACCCATCAGCGCGCGGGCCACGCGATACAGCCGTTGATTGTGCCGGCTCATCAAGATGCCGTACGCCTCAC
>DASXKQ010000293.1:0-19321 GCA_036496745.1 Polyangiaceae bacterium | reverse complement strand
CAGGAACAGTCCGATCGTCTTCACAACGTTGGAGAGCGTGATCTCCTTTTCAAGCACGCGAGAACGTTCTAGGAACGCCGACCACTGACGCTGCTTGGTGCCGAGGAGGTCGAGATCCTTCGTGGCTCGGTGCGGGTGTTTCGACCAGATCGTCAAGAGCATGGCGCCCTTGAGAATGAATTCCGGCTCGTAGCCTGACTTGCTCAGCCGGTAGAGCAGCCGCTCCAGGCCATACCTGAGCAGCACGAAGTTGAACTCCTCGCCGCGAGCATGCGCCACCTGGCGCAGTCGATCACGTACCGAGTGGGCAACGTTCTTCGGAGGCGTGGACGTCATGTAAGGGCCTCGATGTAGGGTCGCATGATCCGAGCAACCCGACAGACTTCGGCGGCACGCTGAAGATCGTCCATCGAACGGCCCCGCTTCCCCAGATACTCTCGCAGTGCTTCGACCGCCACATCGATCCCGATCTTGTTCCGATACTTGAAGCAGTCAGCGACCGTCTTGGCGCGAGACGTGATGCGGACTTCAACCCCTTCGACCACGTGGGTCTCGACGCCGAACGTCCGTGCCCGACCCGAGAACCGAACGATCCGCAGCGGAGGCCAATCGACGGTCGGTTTTCGATCCTTCACGTCGACAGCGAGCCACACTTCATGCGGGCTCTGTGTCGTGATGTGGTGGAAACTCAGCGCGGAAAGGAGACACACGACGCCTGCCGGGACACGCTTGGCGGCCTCCGCGAAGGAATGGTGCTCCGTGATCTTGGTACCCTTTGGGACGTAGAGCCCACGCCCCACTCGCTCGAGGAGTCCGGCCTGGGTGAGGCGCTGGATACTCGTTCGCGAGACCCCATTGCCGGCGACGTCCCTCGGGCGGAGCACGCCCTGCCCCCTTGGGATGGCATATCTGCTGGCGGGACGAGTTGTCGGCATAAGTGTTAATATACCTACTAAACGCAACAAGACAAGCGCTGGGCGTCGAGCAATCACCCTGTGCCGCTATCCCGGCTTTTCGCTCGTGCTTCGTTCGCTTCGACCTCGGCGATTGCTCGCTCAAGAAATCCATCCGACGGCTCAAGCTCTTTGGCAACTGCCCCTGGGTCTCCAAGCGGCGTCACCTTGGCGACGTACCTTCGGGCGGCGGCAAGCCACGCGAGAGCAACCTCGGTCCGCTGCTCGTCCGGCAACGCAACTTGTTCTTTGCCTGCCGACGGAGAAGAGAGGCGCCTATTCGAGCATACCGCAAGCTCGTCGAGCTGTGCTCGACAGTTGACGGCATGGAAGTACCGAACGAAATCGACGAGGGGCGACGGAAGCAAGAACCTGCGCCTCGTGGTTTCGAACCCGGCAAAGCCACCGGAGCCTCCACCGCCACCCGAACCGAAACCACCCGAATTACCGCTGATTGTGCGGCTTCTCGCGCTCGCCCGCGAGTGGCAGGCACGCATCGAGAGCGGTGAGATCAAGAACCAAGCGGAGATCGCGCGACGCTCCGGGCTCAGCGAGGTTCGGGTCTCGAACATCCTCTTTCTACTCCGCCTTCATCCGGCGATCCTGGCGTACATCGACGGGCTGCAGCCGGGGACGCCGGCGGACCACCTGACCGAGCGGTGGCTTCGGCCGATCACGCGGCTGCCGCAAGCGGAGCAGCTCGTGGCGGTGTCCGAGCGGCTGGGGGTGAACGTAGTCGATCTGCTTAAATGCCAAGTAGTTCGATGTCGAAGAGCCAGGCCAACCGAACCCCCACGAAGCGGACGATGGTCTTGAAATCCGGGCGCGACGCCATCGGGGTTCACGGCTCGAAGCGGGCAAAGAGCAGTGAGCTCATTGAAGTGCGTTCCACGCGTAAGAGGGGCGGGCTTGCCGTCCTTCTTGGCTCAAAGCCGCACACGGCGCGCCAAGCCACCGCGAGGGAGATCCTGCGGGAGCTCGGCGTATCCCCAGCTCATAAGCGTATGGCCGACGCGGCGATCAAGCGGCTAGCGAGCGCCGGCAAGATCAAGCTTGGCTGATGCGCGGCAAGCAACCCGCCGTTGAGTCGGTCTTCCTCAACGTCCCATTCGACGCGGCCTACGAGCGGCAGTTTGTGGCGCTCGGACGGACGCCGCGGTGCGTCCTCGAGATCCCGGACAGCGGCGTCGGACGGCTCAGTCGCATCCTGTCGATGATCGAGAGCTGCGGAGCTTCGATGCATGACCTTTGCCGTCAGGGGCAGCCCGCCCGATTCAACATGCCGTTCGAGCTCGGGCTCGCGTGCGCGTTCGCTGCCAAGGACAAGCGGTATTCGTTCTTCGTCCTCGACAGAAAGGCATACCGGCTGGATATCGCGCTCAGCGACCTCAAGGGTCGCGACCACCTCATCCACGGCGGCACAGTGCGCGGGACTATAGCGCGCGTGTGCGACGTCCTGCGAACGCCAGGTCGGGGACCGCAGCCCGACCAGATCTTCCGCGTCCACCGAGAGCTTCTGATCGTGGCGAACGAACTGAAGAAGGCGCACGCGCAGAAGACCATCTATCAGCGGGCCGCTTACCTCGAGCTCGTCGCCGCCGCGTCCAAGTTGTGCGTTGCTCATGGGATCCTGAGAAACTCCGCCTAGCGAGCCGCCGCGGGAAGCTGTGCCGCTTGGCTGGCAAGGCTGAGCTACTAGAATCAGGGACGTGGAAGTGGGTCTCGGCGCGTCGCCGCCGCCGTGCTAGGCGACGGAAATGTCGACTGACGAAACGGCTTTCGACGAAGCGCGCCTGCTCGAAAAGCTTCGCGCCATCGAGGCGTTGTTTGCCGGAGCCGTGACGGACGGGGAGCGCGTTGCCGCCGCGGGAGCGCGAGCGCGGATTCAACTCCGGCTCAAGCAGACCCAAGAGGCGGACCCACCCGTGGAGTACAAGTTTTCGGTGGCCGACGGCTGGTCAGCGAAGCTGTTCATGGCGCTCTGTCGTCGCTACGGGATCGAGCCCTATCGATACCGTGGCCAGCGGCGAACGACGCTCATGGCTCGAGTCTCACGACGATTCGTCGACGAAACGCTATGGCCAGAATACGAGCAGCTCTCCACGGTGTTGAGAAGGCACCTTGATGATGTGACTCATCGGATCATCACCGCCGCCATCCACCAAGACGTGTCCGAAGCCAAGGAAGCCGCGCCGGCTGGCCAGCTCGGTCCCGGGTCAAATGGAGAGCGCTAATGGATCCGCAGGCTTCGCCGACAGGCTCGAATGAGGATGCTTTCGATGAGCTTCGCCAGACGGGAGAGACTCTGGCCGATAAGCTCCGCGCACGCATCTTGTCGCTGGGTGCCGCGGCCGTGCCGCCCTTGCTCACCCTGCTCGAAGACGACGATGCTGCAGCGGAGGATTCGCCGGGGCAGGGTTGGCCTCCGATTCATGCCGTCGACTTGCTCACCGCGCTCAGCGCGGAAGAAGCGATCGCGCCGATGCTCGCGGCACTGCGTCGCGGCGAACTGGAAGACATTTTGTCGAACCGAATCGCGGTGCGCCTGCCGCGGTTTGGCCACGTCGCCCTCGAACCCGTGCTGACCGAAGTAGCGGACGTTCGCGACGCGGGGCACGCGTCGACCTTGTGCGAGATTCTCGCGAGCCTCGGAGTGCGGGACGAGCGGGTGTGGCAAGCCCTCTCGCGCTGCTTCGACGAGGAACCCACGCTCAGCGCGGGCTTTCTGGCCCGGTACGGTGACAAACGAGCGTTGCCGCTGTTGGAGCGTGAAATTCTTGCTTTCGACGAAGAGAGCATGAGCTCCCTGGCGCGCTTCGATTTGCGCCATCTCGTCGACGCTTACGAGGAGCTCGCTGGTGGGCTGCCCGAAGAGCTAGCCGATCACGTCGACCACCTGCTCGAGCAGCGATCGGTACCCGACGTTCTGATGGACTTACCGTTGCCTGCAGTGAGCACCAAGGTCGGCCGGAATGACCCGTGCCCTTGCGGGAGCGGCAAGAAATACAAGAGGTGCTGTCTCGTCTAAAATCAGACAGCCAACGTGACTCTGCTCGGTTGACGCTTGCTGTGCTCGTGGCACGTTTCGTGCGGCACGCCCGAAGGGACTCGAACCCCTGACCGGTGGATTAGAAATTCGTGACAGACGACGCTTGGTGCGGGCAACTGCCGCATGCTGCCGTGATCGTTCGAGATCGTGAAAAGTAATCCGCCGTACGCGGCACCGAATCTCTTACATTTGGGGGGCCGCGCCACGTTGCGCCAAGATCTGTGGCGCGGGGCCGCGCCATGAGCGGCCGAGGGCTCAATGATCGACTCCCCGTCGAGCGCCGCACCTCTCACGATCGCGGGCGGGCTTGCGCTAGCGTAACTCTTAGGTTACGTTTTGAGCATGCCTCGCGAGACCGCTTTCGACCGTTACTTCAATGAGAAGATGAAAAAGCCGCGCTCTCGTGCGGCCTACCAGAAGGCTCGCCGTGAGATCGACGCCGTTGACCAGATCGTCCGGGCTCTCGACGCTGCTCGGATTGACTCGGGGCTCAGCAAGGCGGAGCTAGCGCGCGCGATCTCGGCGAAGCCGGAGATCGTTCGCCGTCTGTTCACGAGTTCTGCGTCGAACCCCACTCTCGCTACGGTAGCAAAGCTCGCCGCGGCCCTCGGGCGAAAGCTGGAACTCGTCCTTGCAGGGCCGTCCACGCCGAAGCGAGCCACGCGAGCGCGGAAGGCGGCGTGAACAAGACAACCCGTGGAGCTGTCCTACTTCGCCACTGACCTAGGTGTGCGTGACTTGTATTCATCGCCTAGGCGCCGCACCTTCGCATAGTCGGCGTTCGAGAACACCGTCCGAAACTCCTTCGCCATTCCAGTCAGGAGCACCACGCTGGCACCGCCGAGACCGAGGTCCGGCTCGTTTCGCTCGAGTAAGCAAAAGAGCCGAAAGTGCCTCCTTTGTGGCCCATCCACCCGAACCTCGTAGTACCCGGACATGCTCCCGTGCATAGCTTCCCAATACCCGCCTCCAGAAAACGCGGGCGGTGGAGCCTCAGCGACGGCGCGCAGCGCAGCGAACATCTTGGTGCGAACATTTTCTGGACAGGCGTCTAGAAACTCACGCGCTGGAACTGGCTGCTCCCGGTCGTCGTGCTGGTGCCGCTGAAAAAAGTGGATGAGCCAAGGCTCAGGACCGCGATCTGGCTCGCGCTTTCCATCATTTCTCGTCTTTCGTGGCATTTGACGTCTCGCTGTACTCGGGGAGGTGTTCAGTGTCAGTGGGCGACGGTATCACGACGGTATCAGGCAGTACTCCAAGCGCGACGCGATGAGCGTACCGGTCGACGAGCTTCTTCCCGATCAAGGTGTACGCGATGATCGAACGCGGGGAGCTCCCGCATCTACGGGTGCGGAATGCGATTCGCATCGCTGTTACTCGACCGATGGTTTGACTCCATCGATGACACGTCACTCCAGCCCGGCGAATGGCTTTTTCTCGGGGACTGGCGTGCCCATTTCGGCGAGGCGAAAAAATCGAGCTCGGCCGCATGCTCAACCAGCCGAGCTGCTCTTCGTTGACCCTATGGGTCGTCGCCCGCCGGGAGACAATCTTGCGCGTGCCCTTCGTCGGGATCTGGGCGCCGCTGGCGTCACCCGTTCGCAGCTCTTCACGAACACCGCCGAGCGCAAGCACATCCGCGGCCACGATCTTCGAGCGACGTTTGTGACGATCCATTTGGCCAACGGGAAGAGCGAAGCCTGGATCTCGGACCGCACGGGCCACAAGTCGAGCCAGATGATCGCTCGCTACCGGCGGCTTGCTCGCGGTCAGGGGGACTCGATCTTGGCGAGCTGACTTTGTTGGCCAACGCGATCCCCGAGCTGGCCGAGCGCCAGGACGGACCACGACACCCGACCGCCCTATCAACCCGTGCAGCCAAGGTTCTCAGAGAACCCAGTCCGTCCGAGGAGACCATCCCTCCCAAGTCCGATCGGTTCCCGATCCGAGGATGCGAATGACGCGAATCGTGCGAATCCATGGCGCGGATCGTGGCGCACCCCCGCGCCATGGCGCGTTTTGGACCTCAGCAACCTCTCGGAATGATTGGCACGCCCGAAGGGACTCGAACCCCTGACCGGTGGATTAGAAATCCACTGCTCTATCCAGCTGAGCTACGGGCTCGTGTGCTGCTTAAGTACCTGAAGAAATGCCGAAATCCGACCGATTTCTGCATGCCAAGAGCGTTCGTGTGCGCGGAGGCGATTTCCATGCGTTGCCCCAACACTACCCCGGCTGCGAGACCTGGTTCGTTGCAGGCCGCGCCGCTTCCCGCGCGCCAGCACGCTGCGCGCCGTATCGAGCTATGCCTTTGCGATCCCCGCGACGAGGTGGAGCTCATTCAGGTCGGGCTGACAGCCGATCGAGCGTAGCTCGACCACATCGCCCGCCCCGTACACGGCGTAAGACTCGGTGGAGGGAGCGGCTCTGCTCCACAGCTCTATCCTCGGTTTGTCCTGCGAGAGTAGGACGTCGGCGCGAGTGCGTCGATCCGTTGGTAGTGCTCGCGCTTTTTCACCGCGATCGTAGAGCTCAGTCCCAGGCGACAGCACCTCGAAGACTACCGTGGGATTGAGCACGTGCGTGGGCGAGCTCGGGTCGAGAAGGGCGGCTTGCGTCATGGCCATTGCGGTCAGCGACCAAGACTAGCACGCGCGGATCCTCCGCCCTACTGGGCACTTTCGCCGAGCAACGCCGAGGAGTGCGCGATCATTCCCAGGCGAATCGCTCGGTGTGCTTTGGCTGCCCCTCAAGCAGACACGGTCTGCTTCAAGGACCGACGACCACGTCGTAGCGCGCGAAGTCTGCTCCGCCGCGGCTGTCCCGCAGCACGATCCAAATCCTCGCTGGTCCTGGCGCGCTCGGTGCGGTCCATGCGTTCGAGCTCGAGCTCACCGGATCGTCCCCGTCAACGCCGGTAGACTCCGTGTCGAAAGAGCCGCCGGTCGCGTACCAGGCGACACTCAGCGCTTCTTTTCTTGTCACGAGCGCCTGCGCGGCGCGATCATAACTCAGGTAGCTTTCGGCGCTTTCTGGAGTCCAGCTCGCTGCGAGCTCGATGCGTGCCCCCAATTGGATCGCCGCGAGCGAGACCGTGAGCGGTAGCAGCCGTGGGTTTTGGTTGGGAACGTAGCGGCCGGCATAGTCGGCGGCGACCGAGGGATCCGCTTGCGCCAGATTGCACAGGATCCGCGCAAGATAAAAGGAGGGATCGGCTCTCGGTACGTCTACTCGCAACGGGGCATAGTAGCCTCCGGTTGCGTCGGGATCGCGCGGACGGAAGCCGCCGGGAGGCGTGTCGGGACCGAACAACGCGCACGCCGTTGTCGGCGTCGGAGCCGCAATCACGAGCCCCGTACCTGCAACCGTGAGAGACGAGGCGTCGAAGCACGCCGAAGAGACTGCGTCGTTCTCGACCTCGGGCAGCGGCGCCGTGCACCAACGGAAGACCGGCGTCACGTCGTCGGAGCCGATCGGCTGTGCGACGAGCGCGCGATACGTCGCGCTGGTGCCTGGCTTCGCTTCGGGCGGCTCGGCCTGAACCGCGAGCACCGTGGCCGAGCTGATCAGCGAATCATTTTCGTCGAAGCTTGGCCGACAGGCGGCGCCGAGCCACGCCAAGAGCAGCAGCCTCCTGCGCTTCATAGCTCGATCCTCGCGCCGACGACGGGCAGGAGCGGCAAGCCGGTGATCAGTCCGCGTCGTTGATAGTTGGTGCTGTACGCGAACTCTTCGCCATTCCCGTGATTGGTCGCGTTCAAGAGTTCGGCGTAGGCGCTGAGCGAGACGCTGGGTGTGAGGGCAAAGCGTCGATCGACGCGCAAGTCGAGCTGCCAAAAGTCCGGCAAACGGATGGAGTTCTGCGCTCCGAAAATCGGCTGGAAAGCGTCGTCGCGTAGGTCGTAGAGGGCGCCGCTGACCGGCGTTCTGGGAAGCCCGCGTGCGTAGCGAACACGCGCGCCGAGCGTCCAGTTTCCGAGGCTCTGATTCGCGACCAAGGTGAGTAAATGAGTCTGGTCGCTGTCGAAGAGCCGCCAGGGGGCGCTTTGAGCAACGCGGCGCTCGCTCCTGGAAAGCGTGTACGCCGCCCACCCGAAAAAATCGCGCCAGGGGCCGAGCTTCAGCAGCCACTGGATCCCATAGCTGCGCCCTTCTCCGGTCTGAAGCAGGTTTGCTGCGAGCTTGGGCGTCAGCGACGGATCGCGCACCGCGATCTGAGCGGAGCGCCCGTAAAAGCCTGTCGTCTCGAGCGAGAGCGCTTTGGTGACGCTCAGAGATTGCCCGAGCGCGACGTGCTTTGCCGTGGATGGTCCGAGTGACGGCGTCCCAAAGACCGCGCTCAAGTCGGCAGCGGCGGGAGGTTGCGAGTAGAAGCCCGCAGAGGCGAACGCACTCAGCTGCGCGGTGACTCGCACGCGAGCAGAGAGGCGAGGCTCGAGCTTGCCGTCGAGGTCCGAGCGCCCAATCGCCGGGGTTTGGCCGACGCGCGGCGTTTGGCGGCTCGCTTCGATCAGGTACCCGTCGAGGCGGAGCGCGGGCGTGACCGTGAGCGGTCCGAAGTCGAGATCGGCGGCTGCATAAGGAGCGACGTCGATGATGTCGGTGTGCCAGTCGTCGCTGTTCACGTCGTCGCCGGGAGGCTGACCGAACACGCTGATGTCGCCTTCACGCGCGGGAATCGTGAGCGAGCCTTCTCGGTGCAATTGGCTGCTTGCTCCCGCCATATCGATGCCCAGGCTCAGCGCGACGTGTTCGACGACGATCGAGCGCTGTGACGCGCGCGCGCCCCAGACCCAGATGTGCTCGCTCTGTCGCGCGAGCTTTTGTCCGAAGCGATCGTCGCTGTGGCTATCGTCGATGCCGAGCCAGGGAACCACGTCGACGCGCGAGCCGTCGCCCTGAGCTCGCTGGTAGTGCAAGTACACGCGCTGGAAGCCGTCAGCGAGGTCTTCGGCGCGTCGATGCGCCGGGTCTGAATCCGCTACGGAGCGCGTGACTGCGTCGTGGGAGCCGAGCAACACGGCGTCCAAGGACTCCCCGGAGCGCAGCGCGAGTTCGGCCTTCATTTGATAGTCCTGATAGCGCGGGACGCTGAAGAACTCGCCGATGTCGCGCGTCGTCACGAGCGGCACGGTGCGGTCGAGCCACCCGTATCGAAACGCGCCCGCGACGCGCACACGCTCACTCGCCGCAACGCTGACGAGCGCCGAGCTGTCCAAGACGTCCGCGCTCGCATAGCCGTGAACGCCCGTGTCCGGCAGTGCGCGCGTGCGCACGTGCAAAACCCCGCCGAGCGCGCGACCGTATTCGGCTCCATAGGCTCCCGGGGAGAGCGATAGATCCTGAATCAAATCTCCGTTCACGGTCGAGCGGAGGCCGCTACCGTGAAATAACCGCGGGATCTCGACGCCGTCCACGTCGACGCGAGTGTCGCTAGGGCTCGCGCCCCAGACAATCAGCTGACCGTTGCCGAAGGTCGGTCGCGCCACTCCCGGCAGGTTCTCGACCGCGCGCACCGGATCGCCTTCGGTGCCGGCCATTTCGCGCGCGTGCTCGGCGCTCACGCGTTCGCTCACGGGCTCACGGCTACGTGGCGCGGATTGCACGACGATTTCGAGCGGTGGATTCGCGCCGTCGGTCGCAGCCGGTGAGCTCGCTGCCTGGGCGGGTGTTTGGGCTCGCGCGGTCAGCGCGAAGCCCCAGGTCAGCGCGCACGGGAAAAGGCTCCACGCTTTCACGGCACGTCGAACGTAAGGACGGTGAGCCCAGCGCCTCGGTCGTGTGGTCCCCACGTGTCGCTGTCGAGCGACGTGCCGCTCGCCTGCCCGAGCAGCGCACCCTCGAGCCGCGCCTCGAGCGTGAAGTGGGCGCTGGTTTGGCCGCACAGCGAGGGCGTATCCACGCGCACGATGTACGCGCCACTCGGCGGCGGCCCGACCCAGATCACGTTCTCGCGCCGCCATCCGTCGATCAAGCAATTGCCGTTCGAGTCTACGTCGAGATAGCCGTAGCCACCGCCGTCTGCGGCCGAGCTGCCTGGGGAGAAGGTGTCGAGCGTCGTGCTTTGGCCGTGATAGATCTCCTGGCCGAGCGGATCGACGACGTGCAGATCGAGATCGGCGTTCGTATCCCAGGTAAGCGAGACGACCAGGTTGCCCTCGGGCGCCGCTAGCGACGGCGGATCGCTCAGGGCCGTGAGCAGGGTGCGCTTGGGCGGTCCAAAGCGGCCGTCTGCATCGACCGCATGTGCTTCCAGCGCGTATCCACCGGGCTCGATCGTCTTGCTGAACGAGGCACTAGCTTGGAACGTCGGCAGTGTCGGCGCGGAAACATCGGGCGCGCCGGCGTTCGTGATCCAGAAGCCACGATCGCCGCTCAGCGCGAGCGTCACTGCAGTCGCTGTTTCGCCGAGTGCACCCGCGACGGGCTTGTCGGCATAGCCCGGCCAGATTGTATTGGTCTTGAGATCGAGGGCAGCGACGACGGGGCCGTCGCTGCCGGCGGGCGTGGGGCCGGCCACATATTGCGCACCGGCAACCCGCATCAGCGAGCCATAAGCTGGATCGGAGCTCGCGCCGCTGCACGCGGTCGCGAGCGCGAACGTGAACAGCACGAGCACACAGCGCACGTCCGTCAAAAGACCACCTGTCCGCGCAAGGTGAGCGCGTTGCTCCGGAGCGTCGTCGGTGCGCCGCTGGCGGCTCGCCCGAGCGCATTGCCATTGACGTCGTATTCGAGCAGTAGCCGCGCGTTCTCGTAGCGCGCCATAGCCATGAGAGCGAGCGTGCTGTAACTGCGGTCGTAGGGCACGAGGTTTTCCGCGCGCCGCTCGAGCGCGTTCTGATTCGGATTGTAGCGATCGTAGCGCGCGCCGATCTCCGCGCATTTCGTGAGCTCCTGCGTGGCGCCGACGTACCAGCCGAGCTCGCGCAGATCGTAGCCGGTCGCAATCGGCGCAGCCGGCTCGAGCCCGCGGTCGAGATTTTGAGCACGGATGAGCTCGACTCGTACCGCGAGCCCTCCGAGCACCGGGATGGCTACCAGCAAGCGCGCATCCGCGCCGAGCGCGAAGCGAGCGAACTCGGACGACGGCGTCGCGGACGAGCCGGGGATCACTTGCACTTCGGTGGCCTGCACGATGCCGTCGCCGTTCTCGTCGCGCCAGACGAGCTGGTCCTTCGTGGTGGGTGTGCCTGGTTCGAGGCCCTTGCCGGTCTCGGCGGAGACACCGCACTCGAGCACGACCTCGGGCGTGATCTCCGCCCGCGTGCCGAGTCGGCCCACGAGGTCCTTCGCGCTGACGGGGGCGAGCGCGGGAAACGTGCGGGCCCCGAGCGGGTTCCCGTTCATCACCGCCAGGGCGAGGTTCACGACTTGGTAACGCGCCTGTACCCGCGCTCCCAGGTCGAACTCACCTGGAAATAGCGCGCGGAGCACGCTGGCGCGCTCGAGAAAAGGTCGCACCGAATCGAGCTCGGGTACTTCGAAGCCGAACGGGATCTTCATCAGCCCGAGCGTCAGTGCGACCTCCGGATCGCTCGCTTGGGCATTTTCTGGGTATCGCAGCGAGAGCTCGGCGTCGATCGGACGGAGCTGCGGCCCGTTCAGCGTGTTCGCGTCGATCTCGAGCGCGGCCGACGAGTAGCCCTGCTTCGCGTCCACGCGCAGGTGCCCGCGCCGGAGGGTAAAGCGATCCTGATTGAGCGGTAGGTTGCTCGAGTAATCGAGCTCGTTGCTCGAGGCTTGGCTGTGGATCAGCCAGTCGACTTGCACGTAGCCCGAGAAACGCAGAAGCGGCGAGCGCTCATGTTGCTCGAGTGAGCGCACCGAGCGCTCGAGCTCGGCGATCACGCGCCGTTGCCGCTCGAGCTCTTGGTCGCGCTCGGTAGGGGCGGAGGAGGGCTGAGCAGGCGGCGAGCTCGCCGGCAGCGCGTCCTGTGCATGCGCTTGCCGAACGAAGCTCGCCGCTATCAGGGGCGCAACGAGGCGAG
This sequence comes from Polyangiaceae bacterium, assembly GCA_036496745.1. Classification (GTDB taxonomy): domain Bacteria; phylum Myxococcota_A; class Polyangia; order Polyangiales; family Polyangiaceae; genus PMG-095. Next base: position 7,328 of record DASXKQ010000293.1, on the reverse strand, counting down.
CGCGCATCCTTACGGAAGCGGTTCGAGGCCGCCGTCGCCGTTTGGCAGGACGACGGTCTTATCGATGGCCTGGGCCGGCGTGCACGCGTTGATGATCTGCTCGTGCGTCGTCGGCGTTCCACCGAAGCAGCCGGCGCCGCCATCGTTGCCGCCTTGAGCAGTGAGCGTGGCCGGCTCGCAATAGCCGTGCGAGCAGGTCGTGCCGGCGCTCGTGCAATCCGCACTGCCGGCGCAGGCGGCGCAGCCGGCGGGCGCGCCGGTCGCGCCGGTGATCTTGCTCAAGTAGTAACAAGTGCACGGCGAGGCAGGCTGAAACGAGCTCAGATCGCCGCCGTCTTCGGTGCGTGCCACTTGCATCGCGCAAGTCGGAATCAGTCCAACCTTCACGACGTCCGCGAGCCCGTCGAACGGCGCGCCGCCGTCAGACGTGCTCACGTCGTCCGAGCCGACGAGGTCGAGCAGCAGCTTGACGGCGGGATTCGTGGGTACGTTCGAGCCGTCGACTTTCGCGATGTATACGGTCGGCGACCAGAGTGTGTAGTGGCCGTCGCGCACGTTCTGCTTGTCGAACGCAGTCAGCGTCGAATCCGGGAAATACGCTCCCTTCTCACCGAACGCCTGGAACGCGAGCGTGCGGATGGTGTTCTTCGCGCGATTCGCGTCATACACCTCGGCGCCGAGGATTCCGATGCTTTGCTCCGCCATCGACGACATCGCGACGGCGTTGACGACGTCGTTCGAGGCGGCTTCGGGGACGCCCTTCCACTTGTTGGGCGGCACGGCGATGTTCTTTGCGGTTGCGACCAACGTGCTCTTGGTCGTCGGACGAATGAACATGAACTGATCGTTGTTCCAAGGGTCGTAGCTCGGCGCGAGCGGGTTATCGTTGCCGAAGCCGAACGTGTAATACGCCTCTTCCGCCCAGATCGCGGTCTGATCGCTCGCTGTCGGGACGATGAACGTGTACGCCTGGATCGGCCCCTGCACGAGCGCGAGATTCGAGCCGGCGGGGGGCTCGCCGAGTCCGCAGCTCTGCACGAACAACGCCGAGATCGCGACGTCGATTGGCGCGCCGTCCGCGGGTGTCGTGCACGTGGGCTCGGCCAGCGACGGTGTCCAGTTGGGATCCTCGGCCGTCGACGGAATGAACTTGAGCGTGCCGTTCGGCACCATCTTCGCGCCCGTGTAAATGTCGTTGGTCAGGGTACACGAGCCCGTCAGGTTGAAGGCGAGCGTGATGTCGGCCGTGTCGCGCAAATGACGGCCGAGGTTCTTGAGCAAGTTTTCCTGCGTGTCGCCGGACTCGACGTACACGACCGTGCCGGGGAGGCTAGAGCACGCGATTGTTTCTTGGCCTGCGTCGCCGCCACCCGCGCCGCCTGCTACATCGCCGCCGACGCCTGCCGTCGCGCTGCCGCCCGAGCCGCCGCTCGCATCGCCACTCGAGCCGCCGGCCCCTGCCGTCGCACTACCACCGGCGCCCGCCGTCGCGCTGCCACTCGAGCCGCCGGTCCCCGTGCCGCTTGCGCCGGCCGTTGCGCTGCCACTCGACCCGCCACTGCTTGCGTCCGGACCAGGCACTCCATTGTTCGTGACTGCCGGCTGATCGCTCGAGCACGCTACGAGCCGCCCAACTGCGAGTGTGAGCACGAGAGCCAGGGCCGAACGGCGCGCCGCTTTGAGGGTGAGCCGTCTGGGGGGCTTTCGGGGCGTGAGCATCCTCATGAGTTCCTCCGGGCGGATGGTATTTCTGGGGGTTGGTAGCGAATGGTTCCGGCGTGGCGCGCTTCGTAGCCGGCGACGCCAGCGATATCGTGTCGAAAGTGCGCGCCCTGTGCGGTCTCACAAAGCCTCGTGATGCGCGGATCGCCGAGCAGCGCCGCCGGCACGAGCAATCCGTAGCTCTCGTCACAGATCGCGCGAAACTTGAGGCCGACGCGCGCCGCCCACGCTGCGGTCGTCACGCCGAGATCCGCGTCGCCGCGCGCCACTGCGCAGGCGACCGCCGAGTGGGAAGGAAGCAGCGCGGCGTGCGCGTGGATTGTTCGCGGATCGGCGCCGCCCTTGCGCAAAGCGTCGTCGAAGTGTTGGCGGATGCCGGCCGTCTCAGGACGACTCGCGAGTCGAAGGCTCCGTATCTGACGCAGGCTTCGGAGCGTGATGCGCGCATGCATCGCGAGCCCGACGCGGCGGTCGACCAGGTGAATGAACGCGAGGCGCTGGCCGTCGACGTCGGTTGGAATATCCGAGCCGTGATAGCCTGCGGTCAACACACGCCCGCTGCGCAGGAGCTCGAGCCCAGACGTCCGATCCGCGGGTACCAACCCGAGCAGCGCGCCGGGCGTGCTAGCGAGCTGCGCGAGTAGAAGCTCGATCGCGAGATCGCCGTTGGCGGCCAGCAACGGCGGGCGGCTGGCCGCCGTCAAATCGTCTACCGCAGTTGCGCGCTTGCGTGGACGACCGCCGGCCCACGCGAGAACCGCGTCTGCATTGAAGCGCCACTCGCCGCCCACGCGGCGCGCCGGGAGTCCGGAGCGAAGCAGGCGATAGACGTGCTGCGGATGCACGCGCAGCAGGGCGGCAACATCTGCGGAGGTAAGCAACGCGCCCTGGCCGCGTTCCAGTTGATTGAGATCGAGTCGAGCTCGAGCCCGCTTCATGGCGCGCACAGTGCTCCTAAGAGCATCTAAAATGCAACCTACAAAATCGAGCGCTGTCTCTCCAAAACCCCGATAAAACAGCTGCTAAATGCGGCACCAGTCCTGGGCTGTTGCAAAAAGCGATCATTATGTTTCGCCTAGCACGCGAAGCGTTGCGAAATGCTATTGCGAGAACGTTTCTGAACCGTGGAGTTCATTCAAAAGTGAGAAAATTCCAGACCCGGGCTCGGTCGTGTTAGTTGCCCCGGGCATGCGCCAGCGCGCCGACCTGACGTTCAAACAGAACGCCCATCACGGCCGTCACGGCTGGCTGCGTCTGACGCCGGCGTATTCCGTCAAGCTGGTCGAGCAGATTTTGGGTGAGTTCGGCGAAGGAGCGGAGAGCGTGCTCGAGCCGTTTTCGGGCAGCGGCACGACGGCTCTGTGCGCCTCGTATCGAGGAATGCGTGCGGTGGCGGCCGATATCAATCCGTTCTTGGTTTGGCTCGGTCGAGTGAAAAACGCGCGCTACGACACCGAGGACGAACTTGCACTGCGCGCGGAGGGCGCGAAGATTTCACGGCGGCTGCGCGCGCGGACCACGCCGAAGAGCGAGCCCCCGCCGCTCAAGAACATCGAGCGTTGGTGGGGGCCCGCGGAGCTGTCATTCGTCACGCGCTTGCGGGCGGAGGTCGAGCGCGCTCCGCGGGGTCCGCTGCGCGATCTGCTGAAGGTGGCGTTTTGTCGGACGATGATCGCCCTCTCGAACGCCGCGTTCAATCATCAGTCGATGTCATTCAAGGCCGCCGCGGAGGGTTCGCGAGCGCGCGCACCGCTGCGCGATCCGGCGCGCTTTTTCGAGCAGTTCACGGGCGACGTCGCGGCCGTCGCGGACACGCTGCTCGACAACCCGAACGGGAAAGTGCGCATCGAGCAGATGGACGCGCGAACCCTCGGCGCCCGCGCGCGCGGTCCGTTCGATTTGCTGATCACGTCGCCGCCGTACCCGAATCGCATGTCGTACGTGCGTGAGCTGCGCCCGTACATGTACTGGCTGGGTTTTTTGGACAACGCCAAGGACGCGGGGGAGCTCGATTGGACGGCGATCGGCGGAACCTGGGGCATCGCGACCAGTCGCCTGCTCGCTTGGCAGCCGAGCGACGCGTACGTGCCGAGCTACTTGACGCCGATCGTGAAGCGGATCGTGAACGGACACCCGAAGAACGGCGAGCTGATGGCGCGCTACGTTCGCAAGTACTTCGACGACATGTTTTCGCATTTTCAGACGGCGGCCAAGCTCGTGCGCGCGGGCGGCACGGCGCACTACATCGTCGGCAACTCCACGTTCTACGGCGAGCTCGTGCCGGCCGATCGACTCTATGTCGATCAGCTGAAGAAAGCGGGCTTTCGCAAAGCCAATGCGCGCGCGATCCGCAAGCGCAACTCCAAGCGCCAGCTGATCGAGTTTCACGTGATCGCCGAACGCTAGGGGCCCGTGAAAGCCCAGGTCGACCGATCAAGAGTCTTGCGCATGCCTCGGTCGAACTGGTCGCAGGGCGCGTCAAGCTGGAACTACAATCAAGAAAATCCGCTCTCTACACGGCCGAGCTCTCAGAGCTTGCCCACGCCGGCGCCGGCGGGGATCGACGTCGGTAGCGTCATCGGATCGTCGAGCGTGTACGGGTAGGCGAGCGTCAAACTGCCGGTCGACGTGGTCGGCTGCGAGCCGGTACACATGTCGTACACGTTGTTGCTGATGTCCCAGCTGCCCGTGACGGAGTCTTCGAACCAACCGATCGTGTTCTTGTCTTGTTCGAAATAGTTGTTCTCGGCCTTCACCACCGCGCCGAGCCGGCTGTCGATGCACGAGCCGGTGAGGTTGTTGTAGTAGTAGCTATTGAACACGTGGGCTTTGCCGAAGCGAATGCTGGGCAAGCGTGAGCCGCAATCGTGGAAATAGTCGTGGTGGTAGGTGACGCGGATCACGGTGTCGTCGACTTGCGTAACGCCGGAGCTGATCAAGCTCGCCTTGAAATGGTCGTGAATTTCCGTCCAAGACACGGTGATGAAGCTCGACTTGTTTTTGATGTCGAGTAGCCCGTCGTAGTAATCCTTGCCGTGGTCGAGATCGGAGTAGAGCTGGCAGTGGTCGATCCAGATGTGGCTCGCGGCGCCCGTGATCTCCATGGCGTCGTTGGCGATGCCGCTGCCGTCGGCCACCACATTGGAGACCGTGACGTTCTTGACGATCACGTTTTCTGAGCCGTTGAAGCGCAGTTCGATGTTGTCGAGGTGCGCGCCAGCGCCCACGCCGAGCAGCGTCTTGTTGGAGCCGACGTCGATCAAGTCGGGGCCCGTGTACAGTTCGCCAAAGGAGACCACGTACGGATCGGTTCCGCTCAGGTACATCTTGAGATCGGCGAGGCTTGCCGCGGTCACCGACGGGCCGAGTGAGCCGCCGGTCACCAGATACGGCGTGCCGCTGTCGTCCTGCACGCTCGCGTAACCCACTAGATCCGGGTCTTGCGTGGTGCCGTCCGGTAGGAACCGCGCGGTCACGCTGGTATTTTTCTGGATCTGGAAGGTGAACGGGCTCGCGGCGCTGGTGGCACCGCCGGAAAAGCTCTGAAAGAAGTAGCCGCTGTTCGCGCTGGCCGTGAGCGTGATGGACGCGCCGGCGTCGTAGAACGCCTGCACCGGCGAGTAGGAGACCGTGCCGCCGGACAGGTCATTTTGGCCCAAGCTGAAGGTGAACTTCGGTGTATCGGGCGTAATGCCGTCACCCAAAATCTCGATGTAGTCGATGTTCGCGAGCCCGCCCGGGTCGAGCGCGACGAGCTGAATGAAGTTGTTTCCCGCGCTCAGATCCACGCTGAGCGGGGCGAGCGTCTGCCAATTGCTCCAGTCCGTGGTGTACGGAAAACTCACGGTGTCCATGCTCACGTCGCCGTTCACGAGCAGCTGAGCGTCGCGCAAATTCGTGGCGTCACCACCGAAAGCGTAGCGGAGCACGACGGAGTAGGTGCCCGCGCTCTCGGCGTTCACGCTCCAGGCAATCGTCTTGCCGATGCCGGAGTCGCTGTCGGCGTAGCCCGTGCCGGTGTAACCCGTCACGGTGGTACTGGCTTGACGCGGTACGATCAAACCGTCGACCGCGGAAAAACCAAGCGTGTCTTCTTGAATGAAGAGATCGCCGGGGCTCGACACGGCGCCGCTGCCGCCTTGTCCGCTCGTCCCTGCCGCGCCGCCTGCGCCTGAACCGGCTTGTGCGCTGCCCGCGCTTCCTGCGGAGCCCGCGCTTCCTGCGGAGCCCGCGTAGCTCAACGCCGCGGCTGCGTCGTCACTGCTCGCGTCGCAGCCCACGACGAGGACCAGACAGCATGCGATCAAAAGAAAAAAAGACTTTTTCATGGTGTGCTCGGCTCGAACCTCACGTCTCGAAGCGTGCACAGTCTCCCGCGCCCGTTCGCCCACGCCAAACCCGACAAACAATGGCATCGCGAGCCGCCGTCGGATCTCCGGCGGCATGGCTCTGGCTCAGTCCGGAGCCGGCAGAATTGAGTGTCGCTTCCGCGGTTGCCCTGCTCGTCCCGGACGCGAGGCTCCTGCCAGCAGCGCGGGTCGGAGTCGCGGCGCATCCAGGCGAACTCACCGTCAGGCGCGTTGTGAGACGACGTGCAAAGTCCGGAAACCGCGACGTTCATCGCGCCCTCACGCCTGGTCTGAGCCAAGCCGAGCCAAGAGAGACGTGAAACGAAGCCGCGATGAGAGCGCGATGAGGGGCAGCAGCAAGCGGAAGCAGCAGGCGGAAAAGTGCGTTGACGGCGCGCTTGAAAAAATGTGATGCTTCCCTGATTTTCAAAAACTCCAACTTGATGGACGGTCAATCAACATGATGCACGCTCGCGCCTATCCCCTTCGCTCGCAACTCTTGCTCGCTTGTGCGGCCACCCTTGCTGCGACGCTCGCCTGTGGAGGCGGCAATAGCGACTCGAGCCCCGCGCCCGCTACGGGTGGCAGTGCGGGCACGGGCGTCGGCGGATCTTCTGCGGGAGTCGGTGGCTCGAGCACATCGGGTGGTTCGGCTGGCGCAAATGCATCGGGCAACGGTGGTTCGGGCGGGGACGCGCAAGGTGGCGCTGCGGGTTTCGGAACCGCGGGGGACACGGCTACGGGTGGGTCCGCGACCGCGGGTACCAGTGGCACTGGCGGAATGAGCGTGGGCGGTGCCGCGGGCGATACCGGTTCGAGCGGCAGCGCGGGTTCGAGCGGCAGCGCGGGTTCGAGCGGCAGCGCGGGTTCGAGCGGCAGCGCGGGTTCGAGCGGCAGCGCGGGTTCGAGCGGCAGCGCGGGTTCGAGCGGCAGCGCGGGTTCGAGCGGCACTGTGACCTTGAACGGCGCGGCGGCAAAGGGGCCGTTCATCATTGGCACCACGGTCAACGTGACCCCCGTCGATGGTTCGGGAAACCCGAGCGGCAACACGTTCCCGACCCAAACCGACGACGACGTGGGCAACTTCACCGTGCAGTTCGCCTATCAGGGTAACGTGCAGCTCGAAGCCACCGGCCAGTGGTACAACGAGGTCAACGGCCAGGTCGATACGTCGCCGCTCACTCTGCGCGGGTTGGCTTCCGTGAGCGCCGCGGGGACTCAGCATGCGTACATCAATCCAGTGACGCACCTCACCTA
>DASXKQ010000292.1:0-5483 GCA_036496745.1 Polyangiaceae bacterium | reverse complement strand
GGCTGGGAGAAGCTCTTCAGCGAGCGCCAGTGCCGGCACTACACCGAGGACCACGGGCTCGAGACGCGGGTGGTGCGCTTCCACAACATCTACGGGCCGTTAGGCACGTACGATGGCGGGCGAGAGAAGAGCCCGGCAGCGATCTGCCGGAAGGTGGCACTCGTAGCGGACGGCGGCGCGATCGAGGTCTGGGGCGACGGGGAGCAGACGCGCAGCTACTGCTACATCGACGATTGCGTTGAGGGGATCTATCGGCTGATGCAGAGTGATCACCGCGAGCCGCTGAACCTGGGCACGGACCGGCTGGTGTCGATCAACGAGCTGGTCGATCTGGTGGCGGAAGCAGCGGGAAAGACTGTGGCAAAGCGTTACAACCTCACCGCACCCCAGGGCGTGCGCGGACGGAACTCGGACAACACGCAACTCCGCGAAGTGTTGGGGTGGGAGCCGGAGACGACGCTGGAGGCAGGACTGGCGGTGACCTATCGCTGGATCCGGAGCGAGATGGAGAAGCACCCCGAGAACTATCAGCTCGACGGCGACGCAAAGACGCCAGCGCAGGATCTGGTCTTCGCTGATCTCCTCACGGCTGGCGCGGTCACGTCTCGCGAGATGTCAGCGGCGGATTGAGTATGCACGAGGGAGAGTCGCCGAAGGCTGGAGAAGGTCGCGCGACGCGGTTGCTGCTCGTCAATCAGCATTACTATCCCGACGTCGCATCGACGGGTCAGCACCTGACCGATCTCGCCGAGCACCTGGTGCAGGAGGGATTCTCGGTCGAGGTGCTGACGGGGCGGGGAAAGTACGTTGCCGGTGTGGTCGAGGCGCCGGCGATCGAACTACGAAATGGCGTTCGCATTCGGCGTCTCCGCACGACGACCTTCGGTCGCAAGAGCCACCTCGGACGCGTGATCGACTATTTGTCGTTCTACGTTCGAGTGCTCGCTAAGCTGCTCTTCAGTCAACGCCGAGATGGCGTCGTTTTCCTCACGACACCGCCGCTTCTGGGCTTCCTCGGCGCGATCGCGCGGGTGCTTCGCGGGCAGCGTTACGGCGTCTGGTCGATGGATCTCCATCCCGACGCCGAGATCGCGTCGGGGATGTTCCGCGCTAACAGCATGCTTGCGAAGTTGCTCGAGTGGGCGAACGCAACTGGTTATCGCTGCGCGGATTTCGTGATCGACCTCGGGCCATACATGAAGCGCCGAATCGTGGCGAAGGGAGTGTCTCCGGAGCGCACGCACACGGTGCACGTATGGAGCAAGAAGGAGGAGATCGTCCCGACGCCGCGCGAGGAGAATCCGTTGATCGACGAGCTTGGACTTCGCGACAAGTTCGTTGTGATGTACTCGGGCAACGCGGGCATCGTCCACGATTTCGATGCGATCTGCGAGGCGATGCGCCTGCTGAAGGCCGATCCGCGGATTTATTTCCTATTCGTCGGCGACGGTCCGCGGCGGGCGGAGATCGAGCGGTTCGCGCGCGAGAACGGGATCGAAAACTTCTCGTATCGGGGTTACTTCAGCCGCGAGCAGCTGCGGTATTCGCTGTCGGTGGCGGACGTGCATCTCTTGTCGCTGCGTGCGCCGTTCGTGGGGATCTCGGTGCCGGGGAAGCTGTACGGGATCATGGCTTCGGCGCGTCCGGCGATTTTTGTCGGGCCGCGGGAGTGCGAGTCGGCGGAGACGATCACGGAAGGGCAGTTCGGCGTCGTCATCGATCCGTCGGAGGAGCAAGCCGGCGAGAAGTTGGCTAAGCAGCTGGAACTACTTACCTCGAGCTCCGCTCAGCTCGCGATCTGGGGAGCCGCAGGCCGGAGCGAGTTCGAGGAGATATACGAGCGAGCGATCAACTGTGACGTCTTTGCGAGGGTAATCGCCAGGAATTGGCGTGACCACCGACAGCCCTCGGCGATCAGCGTTGAGGCGCCGCCAAGAGACGCTGTCCTGCAGGACGCCTAGGACTGTCATCTGGCTGTCATGTTTGCGCCTCGGAGCGACACGCTCCGGGGCGCTTTTTCGTTTCCACGTTAGGGTCGCCCGTTCTCCGATGTCACATTTTCGCAGCTCTTGGCGTCTCCCACATTGGCGGTTCATCCGGGGGAATGACACTAAGAAGATTCTGCGGTCCGCGGGCGTTTCAGCCGGGTGACTGAATCGTCTGCCGGAGGGTTGGGCAGTCCAGGCGCATTAACCAATCGATCATTAGAGCGCTCTAATGATCTGATTTCGGTGTCAAACTCCTAGCGGCGATCACTTGCGAACGAAGATGCACGAGATGAGATTCGTTTGCCTCCCTTGCGTTTTCGTGTGCGTGCGCAATGATGGTGAATTGCGCAACTCAGTTGCCGATGTCGGCGATGTGCGCGGTGACGATTCCTTCTTCGTGGTCGGGACCTCCTAACGATGGGCATCGGTGGCCTGCGCCGACCTGACACGGCGACAGCTGGTCAGCAGTCGTACCTCCGCCCTATAACACCGCTGCCAGGCGGCGTTCAGACGCGCCTCCAGCGGCGTCGTCCGCGCGCCGTGCGCCGGCACGCCGCGCGCCTAACGATCCGCCTCGCGACGCTGCTTGCTGGCGATGCAGTCGCTCTCGTGGTCGTACACGTCATCGCAGCGGTCATTGCGGCCCGCGCCACCTGGGGCATCTTTGGCGCGCAGCCCCTACCGGCACTCGCGGCACCGAGCCTGCGGTTCTTCGTTCCAACGGTGCTACTGAGCTTAGTGGTGACGGGGAGCTATATCCGTCATAGTCGAACGCAGGCGAGCGTGCGTGTCCTCCGCGGATGCCTGCTTGCCGCCGCGTTGGTGGCGTTAGGCACCGTCCAGACGGAGAGGGTAGCGCATCTGTCGATCCTGCTGCCGGCATGGGCAGTTCTCATCTGGTCGGCCGTGACGCTGGCGCGGGCGACAAGCGAAGAGATCCTGAACGCCATCTTCGCTAGCGCGCGCCTCGCTGCGCCAGCAGCGCTGATCGGCGGCGGCCGGCACGATATCGTTCCTGGAGAAGAGGAGACAGCACTCCCCGATCGCGATTATCGCGTAGTGTGCTCCGTGCCGAGGGAGCTGTTCGAGCGCGACTTCGCGAGCGCAGTGCATCGATTGGGGGGCCTGATCGATGAGCACAAAGTGGAGGCGGTCGTTGCGCCGCGGCATCTAGACGAGGTCGAGCTCGAGGCCTTGGTCGACGTCTGCCTAACGTCGGGATGCGAGCTCTTCTACTCGGCGCGGTCGCTCCAAATTGCTGAGCTGCGGCCGCGGCTATTTTGGATCGGCGATGAACCATTTTTCGGGTTCGGCACGCCGGCTCTGCAAGGTCAGCAGCTCGTCGTGAAGCGGTGTCTCGATATCGCACTGGTGGTACTGGCGAGTTGCTTACTCGCGCCGTTGTTACTGCTGATTGCCATCGCGGTGAAGCTCGATTCCCCGGGACCAGTGTTCTTTTCTCAGGACCGCGCTGGTCTGGGTGGCCGTCGGTTCCGTATGCATAAGTTCCGCACGATGCGATTAGGCGCCGACTCCGAGAAACAGTCGCTAGCGCACCTGAATCACACGGGAGATTCACGGCTCTTCAAGATCCCTAACGATCCGCGTGTAACGCGCGTTGGTGCATTGCTCCGCCGTTTGAGCTTGGATGAGCTGCCGCAGATCTGGAATGTGCTGCGTGGTGAGATGTCCCTCGTCGGACCGCGGCCGTTCTTCGAGTCTGACCTCGAGGACTACGAGGCGCATCACTATCGCCGACTTGGCGCGAAGCCTGGACTCACCGGCCTCTGGCAGGTGAGTGGGCGCAGCTCCGTCGTGGATTTCGAGGAAGTCGTCCGACTCGATAGGCAGTACATCGAGCAGTGGAGCATTTGGCTGGATCTCAGTATCTTGCTTCGCACTATTCCGGCGGTGATCCGCCGAAGCGGCGCTTTCTGATCCGCCGCGCACTGGCATCGCCGTGAGCCTACCGGCGACGCCTTTCCCCTTCAACGCTAGCGGTCGCAGGCCTCTAACAACGCGATGTCCACTCGCTCTCTGGAAAAACGTCCACGTGTGAACGTGCTCGGCGTTGGTGTCGATGCCATCGACATGGAGACTGCCGTCGCCCGTATCGTCGACGCGTCGAAATCACGTTCGGGCGAATACGTTTGCGTGACGGGAGTGCATGGCGTAATGGAGGCGCAACGCGATCCGAAGCTGCGAGAGATCTTGAATCAATCTCTTGTAACGACGCCGGACGGAATGCCGATGGTTTGGCTCGGGCGTCTCGCTGGCTTTCGGCGTATGCGACGCGTGTACGGCCCTGATCTGATGCTCGAGATCTGCCGCGCTTCGGTAGCGGACGGCCAATCGCATTATCTCTACGGCGGCAACACCGGCGTCGCGAACGAGTTGGCCGACTGTTTACGCGAGCGTGTGCCGGGCATTCGCATTGTTGGAACGTTCACACCGCCATTTCGGCCACTGACTGCGGACGAAGAGTCACGGCTGAGCCAGGAGCTCGAGGCGCTGCAGCCTGACTTTTTTTGGGTAGGCTTGTCGACGCCTAAACAAGAACGCTTCATGGCGCGGTACAAAGGGCGTTTGCCGGCGAAGGTCATGCTTGGTGTCGGGGCCGCTTTCGACATGCACACTGGCCGCACGAAGCAGGCGCCTGGCTGGATGCAGCGCGCTGGGTTAGAGTGGTTATTCAGGCTCCTGCAGGAGCCGCGGCGACTCTTCAAGCGGTATGCGGTCAACAACCCGGCCTTCGTTTGGAAGGTGTTGCAACAGAAAGTCGGCCTTCGTCAGTACTCGCTTGGCTCTTAGTACCTTTGTCCCGCGCGATGCCGCGCCTGCACGAGTTCGTGCTTCAGGCAGAGCTGCCCGCGCTTTCACTTCATCAATCAATAGGACCTGAAGCGGATGAGCAAAAAGACTCGTGTATTGGTGACCGGCGCCGGTGGATTCATTGGTCATCACCTGGTGAGCTACCTGAAGGATCGCGGCTACTGGGTGCGCGGCGTAGACATCAAAGAGCCGGAGTACGAGGCGACACGGGCCGACGAATTTGAGCTGCTGGATTTGAGACGCTGGGGCAACTGCCTCCAGGCGACGCGCGGCATCGACCAGATCTACAATCTCGCCGCGAACATGGGCGGGATCGGGTTCATCGAGCATAACAAGGCCGTGATCATGCACGACAACGTGCTGATCAACATTCACATGCTCGAAGCGGCGCGGCTCAACGGCATCCGGCGCTACCTCTACACCAGTTCCGCCTGCATCTACCCAGGCTACAAGCAGACGAGCACCGACGTCACGCCGCTCAAGGAAGCGGACGCGTACCCGGCCGATCCCGAAGATGGATATGGCTGGGAGAAGCTCTTCAGCGAGCGCCAGTGCCGGCACTACACCGAGGACCACGGGCTCGAGACGCGGGTGGTGCGCTTCCACAACATCTACGGGCCGTTAGGCACGTACGATGGCGGGCGAGAGAAGAGCCCGGCAGCG
>DASXKQ010000291.1:0-3306 GCA_036496745.1 Polyangiaceae bacterium | reverse complement strand
CTGGAGGGCATCGGCGCGCTGCGCGTCGGCGAATTCCTGCTCCCGCCCTTCGAAGTGATCGTTGGCACGCCTCTGGAACCGGTGCGAGAGCTGATGAGCGGCTACCGCGAGGTGTTTCTGGGCTTGCTCGCGGCGATGCTCGTCGTGAGCCTTGCCATCGGCTTTGGGTTGAGCGAGTTGATCCTGCGTCCGGTGCGCGTGATCCAGGCGACCGCCAACCGCATTCGCTCCGACAATCTCAAGGAGAGAATCCCCGTCGGGAATGTCAAGGACGAGCTCTCGCAGCTCGCCGGATTCCTCAATCAGATGTTCGATCGTCTCGAGACGTCGTTTTCGGAGATACGCCGGTTTACCGCCGAGGCATCGCACGAGCTGAAGACGCCGCTGGCGTTGATACGGCTGCAAGCGGAGCGGTTGCTGGTCACCGGCAATCTCGAAGCCGTCCAGAAAGAGTCGATTCAGGATCAGCTCGAAGAGCTTGCCCGCGTCAACCGCATCATCGACGAGCTGCTTTTCCTCTCCAGGGCCGACGCCCAGGCAATCACGGTCGACTTGAAGGAGCGGGAACCGGCGGCATTCCTGCAGGCGTTCGCTCAGGATGCGAGCGTGCTCGCCGAGCACCACGGGCGACAGTTCTCGTACACACACGAGGGTGCCGGCCCCGTGGCATTCGAGGAAAAACGCATCAGGCAGGTGCTGCTCAACCTGCTCAGCAATGCCATCAATGCGTCGCCGCCCGGCGGGCGCGTCACGCTGCATTCGAAGCTTGTCGACGGCACCTGGCGCGTGAGCGTCGAGGACGAGGGGACGGGCTTGACCGCGGAGCAGCGCGAGCGGATCTTCGAGCGCTTCGTCAGATTCCCGGCTCCCGGCTCGGAGGACAAGGGAAGCGGGCTCGGTCTTGCCATATGCCGGAGCATCGTGCAGCTTCACGGGGGTCGCATTTTCGCCGCCGAAGGCGAGAACGGTCGCGGCCTTCGGGTCGTGTTCGAAGTCCCCGCCACTGCGGCCTAGGCCGAACGCATCCTAGCTCACGCATTGGCATTTCGGCGCCTGCGACGGGTACTCGAGATATACGATGAGAGCAAAGCATATGGATCACGACCAGCCGACGCGCTACGGGGCGCTGGCACAGGTGTTTCACTGGACCACCGCGATCCTCGTCGTAGCCGCGTTCGTCTACGGACCGGGAGGATCCGAGCAGCGCGTGTACTCGGCGGCGCGCACTTTCGACCGTGAACTCCATGAGACCCTTGGGTTATGCGTATTCGCGCTCATCACAGTACGTGTGATCTGGCGCAGCTTCGACACGCGTCCAGCTTCGCCCGATATTCCGCGATGGATGCGCTTCACGTCCAAAGCGGTTCAGGCGTGCCTATATGTCCTTCTATTCGCGCTGCCAGCGACCGCAATCGCCGGCGCCTGGCTCGAAGGCCATCCATTGACTTTTCTGGGCCGAGTCGAGGTCGCGCCGTGGATCGCCGAATCGCACGATCTAGGCGCCACGATTGCGACGATTCACGGTTGGCTGGGCGATACCATTCTCTGGCTTGCGGGCGTGCATGCCATCGCAGCCCTTTACCATCATTTCGTGCTCAAGGATCGGGTGCTCCTTTCAATGCTGCCGCGGGCGCTTTCCGATCGGCAGGTGCGTAGCTAACGCGTGCCGGCGACGTAGCGCGAGTACGCGTGCTGGTCGAGGTCGGCGTTGAGTGCGGTCGCAGTCCAAGAGCCGCTCTTTTGGCGGGCGTTGCGTTGTTCCTCGGTCGTGGGTTGCCAGCCTGCGCGTTGCCACGTCGTCGCCACGGAGGTCGCGAAGGAGGGCACGTAGCGGAACGATGCATCAAGGATGGAATGTTCGGGTCGCATGATCGAATCTCCTTTCATTTGAACGGCCGGCAAGAGAAAAGGCCGCCCAGATAGACTCGCCCCGAGCGGCTGTCCCGGCCACAACCGTTTCCTTACTTGGCGGCCTGCACGACGTCGGTCTGGCCGCTGGAAGCCACCGCCCTCGGCGCGGCCTGCGTGTGCCACGCCGGACCTTCGGACGACAGAGCCTGGAACTCTCGCTCGGAGAGACCGTTGGGATACGCCAGCCCGAAGTCGGACGGCGCCCGGTCGAAGACCGGCTTGGTCGTCTCCCACGCCAAGCTCACGGTCGAGCCCGAATACGCTTGCAGTTGCCGCTCGGAGATGCCGTTCGGGTTGTCTGCGCGCCACGCCGACGGAGCCTTGTCGAGCAGCTGGCTATTGAAGTACGCATACGAATCGCCGAAACGCCCCATGCTGCCGTCGTCGGCGTTGGCGACACCTGCCGCGCCTGCGGCAAGCGCCGTCGCGACCATCATCTTGCTCATCAACGAATACGTGTTGCGTTTCATGACTACTCCTTCAGAAGTTGAGAGTTGAGCTCGCTACGAAATGGTCGTCTGTCGCTCCCGGCCAGTTCGCTGGCCGAAGTCACAACGCGACAATTCGCACTTGTAGAGATTTGACCTTTGCCGGGTTGCCGACGTGTTTCACCTCCGGGCAACCTTTGTTACAGGTGTCAGCGAGCGCGAGCTGCGTTGGCGTGCAGGGCGTTAGCGATGAAACGTGGCAGCTCGCGAGCCGCCGCGCGGCGATGCGCGGCCGGTGACTAGCAGCGGATGATCAAACGGCCCGAGCGGCATTCGGCGAGGCTGGGAGAACGCGAGCGAGCGCCTCGGCGATGTCAGCGCTTCGCAGCGGCTTGCGCAGCACGTCGCTCACGCCGGACGACCGCGCGAGCGCCGCCACGCCGCTGTCGACATAGCCGCTCATGATGATGATTGGAATGTCGGAACGTATGCGGCGGATCTCGCGTGCAAGTCCGGTACCGGTGAGCTCCGGCATCATTTCATCGGTAAGCACGAGATCGAACCGGTGCGGATCGTCGGCGAATGCCTTCAAGGCGGCCGTGCTCGATTCGAAGCCGACGGGCTCATAGCCGAGCTGCGCCAGCATCTCCTCCGTGAGCTCGACCAGCGACCGCTCGTCGTCGATGACCATGATCACCTCGCCGTTGCCGTGCGGAAGCGCGTTTGCTGGCTCTGTCCTGGGCGGTGGGGTTGAGCCTGCCACGGGGAGCCAGATCGTGAATGTCGTACCCTCATCAGGCGCGGTCGCGACGTCGATCGCACCGCCGATGTCCGCGACGATACCGTGGACCAGCGACAAGCCCAGGCCGGTGCCCGCTCCGACACCCTTCGTGGTGAAGAACGGATCGAACATGCGGTCGAGCACCTGGGGCTCGATGCCCGTGCCCGTATCGCGTACCGTGAGGCG
>DASXKQ010000290.1:0-23099 GCA_036496745.1 Polyangiaceae bacterium | reverse complement strand
CGTTCGGCTCGAGCTTTGCCACCCAGGCCGCCAGCCGTTCCGCGTGTACGAGCTCGCGAGGGCGTGACACACCCGCGACTCGTTCATGGGCGGGGTCCTCGGCGTTGGCTTGGGCGAACGCAGTGAGGGCGCGCTCGAAGGGTGACGAAGCGCGCGGCGTCATGTTCTCCGTGTCCAAGTTGGGTGAACGCTAGCGCTTGCTCGGCGCACGCGCCATGCCGCGGCGCGCGCACGCAACACGTCTCAATCTCGGCAGCACAGCACACCACCGAACTCGGGATCGGTCTTGGTCACCGTGTATGCTTCGCAATCGCTGGTCGTGCAGTGCCAGGACGACCCAGCCAAACCCGTGCAAGCATCGTTGGAAAAGCGATCGAGGGGGCCGCAGCCGTTGATCGGCGAGGTCGATCCGAAGTTGCCGCAACCAAAAAAATCATTGGACGTCTCGGCTGTTTGAGCGCAGCCCATCTGGCAGGAGAGCGAATCACAGCCAGGAGTCGTGCCGGTCGCACAGTTGCCGCAACCGCTGCTCGACTGACGTGTCGCGAAGAACAGCGGAGGATCCTTGCTTTGCGTTGCGTTCACACAACCTGTTGGAGAGTGAAGCGCGACGTCGTCGGCGCTGACGCACACGTGCCACTGGTACGCGCATAGATCCTGAACGTTGCAACCGCCGCCGTTCGGGTTGAAGGTGTCATCGCCGTTCGTACCACACGAGCGCGTTACCGTGTCGTAGGTGGCGACGCCGCAAGCGACTCCAGGGTTCTCGGTGTGGACGCCCGGAATCGACCAAGCTCCGCTGCAGCCGGCGATGTTCGGGTAGGCCGCGAGGTCCGTGAATCCTTCGCGCTCGGTGTCCGAACAACCCGACTCGCGCGGAACGTCGCTGGGTTTCATGGCGTCTTCCGGCAGCCGCGCGTCCGGCGCATGGAATGCGTCCATACCGGCGTCGAGCGCGCGGCCGACTTCTAGGCCGTCGAGCTCCGTGCGGGCGCCACAAGTCGTCGCCAGCGCGCAACCGAGCGCGACGACGAGCACGCGAGCGCGCCGCGCCCAGGCGGGGCGGGCCGTCACGAGACCCTCGCACGTCGCACGCCGGCGCCGATCATGCCGCAAGCATATCCGAGCTTCCAAGCGCAGGCGCCTGGGCTATCGTGCGCGCATGCAATATCGAGCCTTGGGTCGTACCGGCATGCAGGTCTCCACCGTCAGCTTCGGGGCGTGGGCAATCGGCGGCACTTGGGGCCCGGTCGACGACACGCAGTCGCTCGGCGCGCTGCACCGCGCGCTCGATCTCGGCGTCAACTTCTTCGACACCGCCGACGTGTACGGAGATGGTCGCAGCGAACAGCTGCTGGCGCGTCTCAAGCGTGAACGCGGCGCGATCTTTCACGTCGCCACCAAGGCGGGCCGCCGCCTGAATCCGCACACGGCAGCCGGCTACAACCGCGAAAACCTGAGCGCGTTCGTCGAACGCAGCTTGAAAAATCTCGAGACGGACGCGCTCGATTTGTTGCAGCTGCATTGCCCGCCGACGGACGTCTATTACATGCCCGAAGTGTTCGGCGTGCTCGACGACTTGAAGCGCGCCGGCAAGCTCAAGAACTACGGTGTCAGCGTGGAACGCGTGGAAGAGGCGCTGAAAGCGATTGAGTATCCGGACGTGCAATCCGTGCAAATCATCTTCAATATTTTTCGTCAGCGTCCGAGTGAGCTCTTCTTCGTCGAGGCGCAGAAGAAGAAAGTCGGGATCCTGGCGCGGCTGCCGCTCTCATCGGGGCTGCTGGCGGGGAAGATGAAGGCGAACCAAGCCTTCGCCTCGGATGACCATCGCGCGTTCAATCGTCGCGGCGAGGCGTTCGATCGCGGCGAGACCTTTTCAGGTTTCGAATTCGAGCGCGGACTCGCCGTGGCGGAGGAGCTTCGGCCGCTGGTTCCGGCAGGCACCAGCATGGCGCAGTTTGCGCTGCGCTGGATCGAGATGCACGACGCGGTCACCTGCTCGATTCCGGGTGCCAAACGCGCCGAGCAGGTCGCGGAAAACGTCAGTGCCGCGGAGTTGCCGCCGCTCTCGAGCGACACGATGCGTCGAATTCGCGAGCTTTACGAAGCGCGCGTCAAGCCGCACGTCCACCACTGTTGGTAACCTGCGGTAGCGTCAGCGGCTGAACGCACAGCGGTTTTCTGCAATGGGATCGAAAGAAATCGTGCTTGCGCTAGGCTGGCGGGCTCACGAGGTTTGCAGCCGCCTGGCGATCGTCATAGACCAAAGCAAATGGCCTCCTCGGAATCCGTTCGCCCGCTGCCGCCGCCCACGCCACCCCCGCCGCGGACGGAGCAGGCGGTGATCGAGGGCCGTCGCTCACTGAGCGGTTTCACGACCGCCGATTCCGTGGCCACGCGCCTCGACACAGCGGAGGCGCGGCCATCCGAGGCGCCGCCTTCGGCGGAGGCATTTCGGCCTGGCTCGTTTGCGCCAGAGTCGGCGATTGACGAACAGATTGCAGATCTCGAGCGCTGGGCGCTCGCGAACCTTCAGCGCGATCGTCGGAACAAGGTTCGCTTTTGGGTGTTGCGCGGCATCGCATTTCTAGGCGCGGCAGCGGCGGCCGCGCTGGTGAGTCTGGGTTGGCTGCGCGTCAGCATGGGGCTCGCTGCGCTGGCGGCGTTGTGCGTCGCGATCGACGCCGCTTGGCCGTCGGATTCATTTCGCAATGTGCATCAGCGCGCGGTCTACGATCTGCGAGAGCTGCAAAATCTACTCAAGCTGCGTTGGGACAAAGTGCGCCTAGCTCATCAAGATCCGGCGGCTCCTCAGCGCACTGCGCACGCGCTCGCCTTGCTCGACCACGTACAGAGCAAACGCGAAGAGATCGGCAAGTATTTGGGCTCGGCTGAAGCGAGCCCCGGCGTCAGGCGCTGACGCTGGGCGCCGCTGCGGCGGGCGGCGAATTCAGCTCGCTCGCTCGCGCGGCGAGCATCGGCCAGAGCGCGCCAGCGGCGACGGCGCCGATCAAAGAGAACGGCAGATCGCCGAACACGCGCATGGACGTCCAAAAGCTGCCCTGCGAAGCTAAAATGATCGTGAACAACAGCGCCGTGCGGCACAGGAACAGCACGAGTAGGCCGGTCATGAGCAGCTGCGCGATCCGCTCGGGCAGCTCGCCGAGCAGGGCGAGACATACGAGTCCCGCGCCGAGCACGTACTTCCAAATCACGGCCGAGGCGACCCACCAGCCCGGTACGTTGCGATCGCCGAACGAGCCGGCAGCCCAATCGAGGCTATTCAAATCCAGCCCGCCGCTGATCCCCGCGCGCTGCACGAAGCAAAGCGCAAATGCGCATGAGAGCACGACCAAGATCCGGGCGTTCGACCAGCGAGTACTTTCGATGCCGCGGAGGCGCTTGCCGAGCAATCGTGCCAAACCGACGCTGGCGATCATGGCCACGATCTCGCGGTCGCGCGAGACCCAGAGCAGGCCCGCGAGCATCAACAACAAGCCGGCGTCACGCTGCTGCCTGCGGAATGCACGCAGGCCGAGCACGGGCAGCAGCAGCAGCGCGGGTCGACCGAGCCAGGGCGGCGCGGCGCGGCGCAGCAGGAACGAGCCCACGGCTACGGCTAGCGCAACCAGCAGCGCAGCGCGTTCCGTAGTGGCGGTCGTGCGCCATAGTTGTAGGCCGAAGAGGCCGAGCAGCGCGCTGCCGAGCGGCAGCACCACGCGCACGTCGGCTAGCCACGAGAAAGCATAGATGTTGTCCGCGTGCGTTCCTGCCGGCACGAGTAGCGCGCCCCAGGCCGCGAGCAGCAGCAAGTCAGCGAGGCGCCCTGCGCGGCTCCCGGCCGCTATCACGGCGCCCCACTGCCCAGGACTCCGCGACGAAAGCGTCACGATCCCGAGCGACAGGCAAAGCGCGAAGGCCATCGGTTGAAGATTGGTCGGGTAGCAGAAGGCGAGTGCGCCGGGAGCCAGCGCACTCGCGAGCGCAATACGGCGATTGAACACCGCGAGTACTTGCTCGGGACGAAGCAAAAACCACAGCAACGGACATGCCGCCAGCAGGAACAGCGCGCCGTCGGCGCGTTTGGGCCAAATGCCCGGCAAGTGCTCGACTCCGGCGACCAGCAACACGGCCAGCGCGGCCATGCACGCGCAGGGCAGGAAACTTCGGAGCGGCACCTGCTCGAGCAGTAGCTGCGCGAGCAGGATCGCGCCGAGCAAGCTGAAGAGCACGAAGCTTACGGCACGCGGTGACGCCACGCCCTGTCGCAGCGTGAGCAAGCGCGCTACCTCGGAGACCACGGCGCGTGCGCCGCGCTTGGCTTCTTCCGGCGTGCGTTCCGGCGCGCAGACGCGAGCGAGGCGCTCGCTGAGCTCGCGCGACTCGTCCAGGTTCGAGGCTTGAGCGAAGCTGAGCGACCGCTCAGCGTCAGCGCAAGCCAAACGCGCGCGCTCGGCCTCGGGCAAGGCGAGCCAGTCGACGAGCAGGTGGCCGAGGGAATGAGCTGCGGCAGGCACACCGAGTAGCGCGGCGAAGGTGCCGGCCAGATCCGCCTGGTCGAGCGGCTCGGAGGCAGCGCGCTCGCTGGAGATACCAGGTCCGTACGCAAACAACGGCGAGCGACGCTGGACCAAGACGTTCGCGCCGTGCGTCCCGGAGTCGGCTGCGCCGTGGTCGCTGGTGACGATCACGGTCCACTGTGGTCCGACCTCCGCGAGTAGCTCGAACAAGAGCCGATCGTAGTTTTGAATGTGCCTTCGGTAGCGCTCGGAGCGAATGCCGTAGGCGTGTCCCTGATGGTCCGGTGTGCCGAAATGTAAAATCAGAAAATCCGGGGATTTCTGGAGCAATTCGCGGCCGTTCGCGAAAGACTGTTCGTTGAAATCGTAGTCGATCGCGACGCCCGGCGGATTTCGGCGCTGAAAGCGGAAGCTGTCCCGATACATCTCCACCCAGGCGTCGTCGCCCATGACGCCCAGCACGAGCCCTTGCTGAGCCGCATTGCTGAGCCAATTGGAGAAGCGCGCTGGATCCGGGTTCGCATTGCGCGCGATCTGTTCGAAGCCACCGGGCTGCCCCGTTCCGTAGTTTTGCACCGCCGAGCTGGTCATGCTCACGCGTCCCGCTAGGATCTCGGCGCTGCGGTGGCCCTGCATCGCCAGCGAAAAGCGAGGCATCAGCACGGGATCCGTGGCGACGTCGAAGCGCAGCCCATCGACGATTACCAGCAGCAGGTGACGCGTGAGCGGCGCGTGCGCGACCGCCGGGCTCTTGAGCTCGGGCGGCGGCGGCGGCTTCAGGAACAAATACAGCCCCCCAAATACCGTTCCGAGCACATACAGCGCGCTCACCAACAACGAGAAAATGCGCTTCTTCATCCTCACCGAAAAACGAACACGCGGCACCACACCGCGCCTCCCCGGATACAGTATTACGCAGGGCCGCCGAGTTGCTCGAGCCAGGCTTCCAGATTCGGCGCCGCTTTGAGCGCGGCGCGCACGCCGACGGCGCCCTTGGCGTCAGCGATGCGCTCGACCGTCGCGCCGCCGAAAGGCACGAGAAATTGCTGGAGTTCCTTGCCGAGTTCCGCCGCCACGTCGGCGCTGTTCGGCGCGCGCAGGCGATCCGTGGCGCGCAACGTCAGCTCGTCGCGCCGAAATTGCGCGGCCGGTTTCAAATCACTCGCGTGCTCGAGCAGACGCGCCACGTTGAGCAGCCGGCGCAGCCCGTCTTTCAGGCGCGCGTCCGGCGCGGGCGCGGCGCGCTTTCGGCTGTAAACCAGGCCGAGCACGCCGTCGAGCTTACCCACGTAGTAGTCGGACTCGTGCCCAATCAAGACGACGCCCGGGCCGTCGTGCACGTGGCTGTAGTCGACCACGTCGATCATCAACTCCGGCAGCACCTTGTCGCGGATGAAGCGATGAAACACGGGCACGAGAGCCTCGAGCTCCACGTGGCTTTTGGGGTCGAGGAAGAGCTTGATTTGGAAGCGTTCGGAAAGCATGGGCGAGTTCTGAGTTTGGGGGATGGGCGCTTATGGAACCACGTTGCCGATGCGCGTGTAGCACTGATGAGCGGCTTCCACGAACAGCTGCGCTTCTTCGATCAGCTGGTGCGCGCCGTCTTTGGAGGCGCCGGCCTCGGCACGCTTTTCGTGCGCGCGGAAAAAGTAGTGCGCGAATTTGCCGCCTGCGAACGGATCGAAGAAGAGCTTGGTGTCGTAGTAGTGCGCGCGAAACTCGCTGACGATGTCGTCGTTCGTGTCTCCCATGTCGGGGTTCTTGTCTTTGGCCAGCGCACGCGCGGCTTGCAGCATCGCGCTGTACGCGCGCTCTGCGGCGTTCTTGGCGTTGCCCTCGTCGAGCAAGACCTGAGCCTCGAACACCTCGCGCTCGCTCGCCGCAAGGCCCATTTGCACCGACGAGACGACCTCTCCCGCGCACTCGCCGACGCCGATGTCGCCGATCGTATACTCGCGTGGATCACCCCAGTCCGAATAGAAGCTCGGATCCTGCTCGTAGGGCGGCACCGCGCTCAGCTCGTCGACCAGCTTGCGGATCTCCTTCTTACCGATGCGCGCCACGAATTTCTGGAATGACTCGCCGTCCTGCTTGCCCGCCACGTACCGCTCGGTGAGCGTCTTCACCGCTTCGGGTACGCGCTTGGACGGAATCGCGCCGATCGCCAGGCCGTAGGAGCCGGCGTTGTTTCGCAGCTGCCCGCCGACTACGAGTTGAAAGTGGGGCACACGCCGGCCGTTGACGTTCCGGCTCACGCCCAAAAATCCCATATCGGCGACGTGATGTTGGCCGCACGAGTTGAAGCAGCCGCTGCACTTGATGGTCAGCTCTTTGGCCGCGGGCTCGAGCTTGTCTTCGAGCACGGTGAGTTGCTTGCGCAGCTCGCCGGCGAGCCCGCGCGACGAGGAAATGCCGAGTTTGCAAGTGTCGGTGCCCGGACAGGACGTGATGTCCGTGATTTGATCGGCACCCGCGGCGCCGAGACCGATGGCGGCAAGCTCGCTGTACAGAGCCGGCAAATCCGCTTCGGGCACCCAGCGAAAGAGCAGATTTTGCTCGACCGTCGCGCGCAGCGTATCGCCCGTGTAGCGGCGCGCCATGTCCGCGATCGCGCGGCCTTGGTCGGGCGTGAAGTCACCGAGCGGGAGCGTGACCTTGGCGGTGACATAGCCCTTTTGGCTTTGCGGGCGGATGTTGCTCGCGCGCCAGGCGTCGAAGCCTTTGGGATAAGAGCCAGCCCCGAGCGCTGCCGGCGGCTTGAGCGGCTTCTCGTCGGTCACGTGCAGGTCTTTGAGAAACGCGGTCCAGCGTTCGTCCGGTCGAAGCTTGGTGCGCTCCTCGAGCACGAGGCGCTTGAACTCCTCGATGCCGAGCTTCTTGACCAGGAACTTGATGCGCGCGCGCGCGCGGTTCTCTTTTTCACCGAGCCGGCCGAACACACGGCACACGGCTTGTGTGATCGGAAACAGCTCTTCTTCCGGCAAGAACTCGTCGAAGAGCGCGGCCGGGTAGGGCACGGAACCGAGGCCGCCGCCCACGTAGTACTCGAAACCGCGCTTGAGCTCGCCGTTTACCAGGCGAGTCTTGGCGATCGCACCCATGTCGTGAAAGTTGGTGAGGCCGCACGGTTCATCCTTGCAGCCCGAGAACGCGATCTTGAACTTTCGCCCGAAATTCTGGGTATCGTCGTGGCCGAGCAAGAAGAACGTGATCGCGCTGGCGTAGGGCGCGACGTCGAACGACTCCGTGCTGCACACGCCAGCATACGGGCAGGCCGTCACGTTGCGCACCGAGTTGCCGCAGGCCTCACGTGTGGTGATGCCGACCGCCGCCAAACGACGCATCAGATCCGGCGTGTCTTCGATGTGAATGAAGTGGAGCTGAATGTCCTGGCGCGTGGTGACGTGGAGGATCTGATCCGAGTACTCCTCGGCCAAATCGCAGAGCACGTCGAGCTGGTCGGGGCTCAGCTTGCCGAACGGGATCTTGATGCGCTGCATGCCCGGCGCGTCCCACATCGTGCCCGGGCCCTTGGTGAGCTCGCCGGAAGGAAACGTGAGGGTCTGCGTTTTCTCGCCGTCGCTGCGCTGGCCGTTGTCGTAGCGCTGGCCGTAAGTTCCGCGGCGCAGCCTGGTTTCGGCGAACAACTTTTCTTCGATCTTGTTCTTCTTGCGCAGCTCGATCTGCGTTTCGAAGACGTCGATTTCTCGAGCCCAATCCTCACGGACGTGGCCGGCGAGCTTCTCTTTCCAGGTGGCAGCGACTGTCATGGCGTTCTCCGGCTCGCGCACGCTATCCGAAATGATCCGAGCCTTGGTCGGCCGTTATACTACCAATTCCCGATGCAACAAGTCAGGAATACGAAATGTGGGGTTTCGGCGCAAGATTGCAGGTTTCAGCCCATGTTCTGAGCTTTTTGGCATAGTACCGGGCGCCATGCGCTCCTCGCGAGCTCTTATCCCCACCTTGAAAGAGGCCCCCGCTGATGCCACCAGCGTAAGCCACGTCCTCTTGTTGCGCAGCGGCTTCGTGCGGCGCGTCGGCGCCGGCATCTACAGCTTTCTGCCGCTCGGCGTGCGCGTGCTGAAGAAGATAGAGGCCGTCGTGCGCGACGAGCTTTCGAAAGCAGGTGCACAAGAAGTGCTGCTCCCCGCGCTGCTGCCGGCCGAGTACTTCAAAGAGACCGGGCGCTGGGAGCTGTACGGCGACACGCTGCTCCGTCTCAAGGATCGCAAGGGAGGCGAGTACCACCTGGGCCCGACGCACGAAGAGATCATCACCGATCTGGTGCGGCGTGAGGTGAAGAGCTATCGCGATCTGCCCAAGAATCTCTTTCAGATCCAGACCAAGTTTCGCGACGAACCGCGTCCTCGCGGCGGACTTTTGCGATGCCGTGAGTTCTCGATGAAGGACGCGTACTCGTTCGATGTGGACGAAGCGTCGGCGAAAGCGAGCTACGAGGTGATGCGCGCCGCGTATTGCCGCATCTTCGATCGTCTCGGCTTCGACTATCGCGTCGTCAGCGCGGATTCAGGCGCGATCGGCGGCTCGGGCAGCGCCGAGTTCCAGGTGCTGGTGCAGAGCGGCGAGGATTTGATCGCGGCCTGCACGAACTGCGCGTACGCGGCCAATCTCGAAGTCGCGAAAACGCACGCGCTGCCGAGAATTGGACCGGATCCCGCCAGCGTGCCCGCGCCGGATCGCGTGCATACGCCTGGTCACGGCGCGATCTCGGACGTGGCGGCGTTTCTCAAGCGAACCCCGGACAACTTTCTGAAGAGCCTGGTGTACGTGGCCGGCAAAGAGCTCGTGATGGCGGTCGTGCGCGGCGACCACGATGTGAACGAAGTGAAGCTCTCGCGCGCGCTGGGCGTCAGCGACGTGCGTCTAGCGAGCGGCGCGGAAGTCGAGAAAGCGACGGGTGCGGCGCTCGGCTTTGCCGGCCCGGTGGGCTTCAAGAATCGGATCGTGATCGATCGCGACGCTGCGAGCCTGACGGACGCGGTCACCGGCGCAAACGTCACGGATACGCACTTGCTGCACGTGCAACCGGGTCGCGATTTCTCGGCGGAGGCCGCCGAGATCCGCAACGTGGTCGACGGCGATCTCTGCCCGGACTGCCAGAGTCCGCTGAAGATCTATCGCGGCATCGAGGCCGGTCACATTTTCCTTTTGGGCACGCACTACACGTCCAAAATGAACGCCACCTATCTCGACGAGAAGGGCGAGCATCGCACGATCGTGATGGGCTGTTACGGCATCGGCATTTCGCGCTTGGTGGCGGCCGTGATCGAGCAGCATCACGACGCAAACGGCATCCGCTGGCCGCTCGCGATCGCGCCTTATCAGCTGCATGTAGTGCAATTGGGAGCTGAGCCGGAGGTCGTCGCGGAGGTGGCGCGGCTGGAACGTGAGCTCGAAGCGCGCGGCATCGACGTCTTGATCGACGACCGCGAGGAGCGCCCCGGCGTCAAATTCAAAGACGCGGATCTGATCGGCATCCCGCTGCGCGTAACGGTCGGCGCGAAGGCGCTCAAGGCGGGGGCCGTCGAGCTCAAGCCGCGCAGCGAGACGGACCCGAAGAAAGCCGAGCTCGTGCCGCTCGCGAACGCCGTCGAAACCATCGTGGCGCGACTCCAGGCGCTGCTCGAGGGTTCGAGCAAGGCAGGCTGATGAGCGCGGACAAGAAGACCACGGCGACCTCGACCGAAGCGGTACACGCTGGCGTGCCGGCCGCGCGCTCGCACCATGCGCTGAGCTTGGGCGTGGAGCAGACCGCCACCTACACGTTCGAGAACACGGCGGTGCTCGAGCGCTACATGCGCGGCGAAGATCCCGATCCGGATCGTGAAGAATACGGTCGCTACGGCAATCCCACGGTGGTCGAGCTCGAACGCCGCGTCGCGCAGCTCGAGCTCGCCGAGGACGGCGTCGCGTTTTCGAGCGGGATGGCTGCGCTTACGACCGCGGCGCTCGCCTTGCTGAAGAGCGGCGACCACGTCGTGCTTTTCCGTGATGGTTATCGCCGTACGCGGCAGCTGGTGACCCAAACGCTGGCGCGTTTCGGCGTAGCGCACAGCGTGGTTGCGTCCGGAGATCTTGCGGCGCTCGAAGGGGCGTTGACTCCCGCCACGCGCCTCGTGATGAGCGAGCTACCGACGAACCCATATTTGTTTTGCGTGGATCTCCCGAAACTGTCGGCGATCGCGCGCGCGCACGGCCGCGTTCGCACGCTGGTCGACGCTACCTTTGCGACGCCGATCAACTGTCGACCGCTGCAATTCGGCGTGGACTTGGTGGTGCACAGCGCCACCAAATACCTGTCTGGACACAATGACGTGCTCGGGGGCGTCGTGGTTGGTCCGAGCCATTTAATTTCGCTCTTGCGCGACGCGCGCGGCGTGCTTGGCAGCGTGCTCGACCCCCACGCCGCATTTTTGATCGCGCGCGGCCTCAAGACTTTGGGTCTGCGAGTGCAGCAACAAAACGCGAACGCGCTTGCCGTTGCACGCCGGCTCGAGTCCCACCCGCAGGTCGAGCGGGTATTTTATCCATTTCTCGAGAGCCATCCATCACACGCGGTCGCACGCGCGCAGATGCAAGGAGCGGGCGGCGTGGTGAGCTTCATCGTCAAAGGCGGGCGCGGCGCTGCGTCACGCGTGGTCGACGCGGTCCGGATCCCGAAGATCGCCGCTTCACTCGGCGGTGTGGAATCGCTGATCGAGCAGCCGGCTATCATGAGCTACTCGGAGCTGTCGGCGAGCGAACTCGCCAACATTGGCATCGATCCCGCGCTCGTGCGCTTGTCGCTCGGCGTGGAAGACACGGCGGATCTGCTCGCCGATCTCGAACGCGCGCTGTCGCTCTAGCTCGAACGCGAAGCGTCTTATCTCGAGACATCACGCCGTTTTGGTCGGCATTTCAGGTACTTGGGCCAGGGCTTGTTCCGCGTCTTTTTGGAGTCGCATCGTGGCCGGGCACTGGTAAGCTTTTCGAGAGAGTCGGCGACCGGTGGGTCGACACGAAATGCCGACAGCGTTGATCGAGAGGTCACGAGTACCGATGAGTGAGCTGCGGAGTTGGTTTCTCAGAAACGTATTCGAGGTGCTGGAGCGGCAACTTGGTGCCTCCGCTCTCGGTTCGTTGCGCGCGAAGCTTCCGCCCCGTCTGGCCGTTCACGCCAGCGTCGAGCGTCTGCGTGCGAGCGCCGCCCTCGACTCGATTCCGCTCGACGAAGGCGAGGAGCTGCTCTTGGCGCTCGACTCTCTACTCGGTGACGGCTCGGGTAAGCTGCTCGAGACCGTCGGTACGGAGCTTGCCCTGCGCGCGCTGTCGCAGGGCGGCGGCGTCACGCGCGCCGCGGATCTCGCGGGCACCGTGGCGCGTCTGCAGGCGTTCCTCGAACATCCCTTCGTGGAAGCACCGGTAACGTTCGATTTGCAGCGCATCCCATCAGGCTTCACGCTGTCACTCAGTGTCATCGGTCGTTCGCGGTCCACGCGCGTTTTGCGCTCTCTGACAGCCGGCGCCGTGCAGGCTGCCAGCCGTTTCACGCGAGAATCAGGCCCCGACACCTTGAAGCTCGTGTCCGACGCGATCGCCGATCGCGCGACGCTCACGGCGCACTATCTGCAAGTCGTCGAGCCGGTCGCGGTCGACAGTCAACGCTCTCCCACGCGGCGCATTCCGTCCGCCAGCGTTCGCCCGGCGGGCTCGCTCAGCCAACAGGTCGAGCGCATCTTGGGCCCGTCCTCGTCGCCGCCGCGTCGCCCCTCCGATCCGAACCAGCTTGCGGTTCAATCGGACAGCTTGCCGCGTCCGCCGCGCGCACCGTCGATTCCATCAATCGATCTCGATCCGACGCCGCCGCCGTCGTCACGCGTCCATGAGCGACCGAGCGTGCGCTTCCAAGCGCCGCTCCTGCAAGGCACTACGGGCGACAAGAGCCGTCGCTAGAGTATTTCACACTCCCGGGGAGCTGGGGCAGCGCCCCGCAAGTCGACCTGGCAGCCTTGGCAAAGGCAGATGCACGCTAGCGCGACGGATTTGCGCAAACGACGATTTCGAGATCGGAGCCGTCGCTGCCTGGCGATTGCGTCTGTTCATGGCAAGCGAGAGCGCTGCGATCACCTGGCGCATGCGTGTGCTGCGAAAACCCCAAGTCCGTGATCCAGAGAGCCACGGCGATGGTCAGAATCGAGATCGGGGAATGTGCCATGTTGCTCCTTCGGTTGTTCAGCGGGCGTGGGCCGGAATGAGCCCGAGCGCGGCGAGCAAGCGACTGAAAGCGCTCGCGCGAGGCTCGGGGACTGGAATGGAGGGTGCGTCCTCGGTCAGTCGGGCGAGCTCCGCCGGGGTCGTGCGACCCGTGCGAACCTTTTGGATCCCCGGCGGCACGAACAAGGGTCGCCAAGAGGGCGCCGAATGCACCAAAAACAGCGTCGGTGCGGGGCGTTTCGAGGCTAGGGACTGCATGGCTCGTGTTTCTCAGTGCGACCGGATTCCTTGATTAATTAAGCATAGTGTCACTCTTTGTCCACTTATTCGTCACTGTTACGTCACATACGTGTGGGTGGCAGTGCGCGCTCCGCGGCATGCAGCAGTGCGCGTGCGATATTTTTCAGGGCAAGAAGCGGTAGCTCGCGACGAGCCAGGGCAAACCAGCGGGCTTTTCGTGCGCTTTGCCGGCGACGAGCCACGCCAGATCCACGCCCCAACGCGCTCCGGATAGGCGCACCCCCAAGCCTCCGAGCACGCCGTTCGCCTGGCCTACGACCTCGTCGAGCGGTACGGCCGTGTCCATTTCCCCGAGCAGGCTGAGCAGCCTGCTTAGTCGAAGGCTCGCTCCTGCGCCGCTGAACCAGATGGAGGCGGGGCCAGCCAAGGCCACCGTGCTCACCACGCTCAAGTGGAAGGCGCAATGGGGGGCATTGCCGCAGAGCGTGACGACGCCGCCCGCGCGGCCCAAAAACCCGCTGAATTCTGGCAAACCGACGGCCTGCAGGCTTTCGTGCCCGACGTGCGCGGCAGCTACCCCGTGTCGGACAGCGCGGGACACGAGCTGATGATCGAGAGCGCGCGCTACGACCAAGTTCCGCCCGAGTGCGGTCGCTCGGACTGTCATCACGCGATCGCCGAGAGTTCACGCAATAGCCCGATGACGCGCGCGCTGGCATCGGACCTGGGCGGTTGTCATCCGCTCGGCGTCTTTTGACGGTGTGAGTCGCGTGTGCGTGCCGTGTCACGCACCGACGGAGCACGCGGCTCTGCCCGAGGCGAGCGCGGCGGCGATCGTCGCGGGTCGCGGAGGCTGGGTGCCCGAGAGCGGCGAACCGCTCAACGGGAGCGCGCCCCACGCGCGTGACACGAAGGGGTGCCTATTTTACACGAACCTGAAGGGCAAGGACGGGCGCGTGAGCAACGCCTTGCCCGAGCTCTCGCTCGAATATCGTCTACCGCTCGGTAACGGCCCGTTCGGCATCCCGTGGCGGTTCGCCGTGGCGCGTTGCCGAAGAACGGACCGACCCTGCGCTGGACCGTCGGTCTCGATGCGAACTTGAGCGAAACCGTTGCGCTCGAACTCGACCCAATCGAACCGATGATCTGGGTGACGCGCGAGCGACCCGAGGTGTCGCTCGACGTCAGCGCGCTCTTGAAGATTGCGTTTTGAGCGTTGAGCTTACTTGTTTGCGAGGCTCGCAAGGGCTTAGGCGCGTGAACCTAATGCTAGAGTGCACCGCCGGCGTCTCGCCTTGCATTTGCTTCCGTCTTGCATCTGAACCTTGGATCCGTTTCGGGCCGACACCGTAACGACACAATTGCGTACGGCGGAACGTGTTAGCCGAGCACTATGACGAGGCATTTCGCATGCAGTGTGCGGTTGTTGGTCAGCGCCCTGGCGCTGTCTGTTGGTTGCAACAATTCGAGCGACCCAATGCCAGGAAGCGCGGCATCAGGCAGCGCTGGTGCAGGCGGCATGGCAGGCTCAGGCGTGGCGGGCGCGGGTATGGGAGGTTTTGGAATGGGTGGGTCGCTCGCAACCAGTCAATCGGGTGGGCCAGCGACGATCGCGGATGGATTTAGCAGTCCAGGGCCGCTCGCTCTCGACACCACCAGCGTTTACTGGCTGGCGTCCCCATATATCTTCACCGAAACGGATCTTCCGACCGTTAGGAAGGTAGGGATCAACGGTGGTGATTCAACGATCCTAACCACGGGCTTGGGTAACATGGAAGCGATAGCGGTCGACTCCACGAACGTCTATTGGGCGGACGATCCAGTGGGAGGAGGCGGTCCGGATAGGATTATGAAAGTGCCGCTGGGCGGCGGCGATTCAACGATGTTGATCGATACGGGAACGGACATCGCATCCGCTATCGCAGTCGATGGTTCGAATTTGTATTGGGCCAATCAACCGTCGTATCTCTCACAAGGCTCGATCAAGAAGGTACCGCTAGCTGGTGGCACGCCAACGATTCTGGCAGATTCGCAGGCTCTGGCCGGCCCGATGGTGATCGACAGCGCGAGTGTGTACTGGGCGACTTCGGATGTGGGTGTGAATTCAGGAGCTGTGATGAAAGTGGCGCTAGGCGGAGGTATCCCGGTGACGCTTGCCTCTGGGCAAGACGTTCCGGTCTCGCTCGCGGTCAATGCCACAGACGTCTACTGGATCACCAGCGGCCTGGCGAACGGGAACATGGGAAGTGTAATGAAGGTCAGTCTCGACGGAGGAACACCAACCTTGCTTGCCGCGACGAGCCTTGCGCAGCGGGCGGCGATCGCAGTAGATACGACGGCGGTCTACTGGGGCACTGGCTTCACGAACGACAGTCTAGGCACGCTAGTGAAAATGCCGTTCGGCGGTGCTGCGCCGGTAGTGCTTGCGGCGTCGCAGGTTCCGGTCGGTGTCGTCGTTGACGACAGCAACATCTACTGGACGAACGACCGCCTGATCGTCGGTCAAAGCACCGTGTCGAAAATGACCAAGTGAGCGTCTAAACGCTTGATCGGATGATCACTACGCGGCGTGACCGCGCGTGCCCAGCCGTCGATGGCGGCTAGGGTCAAATCCAGATCCCCGGAGTCAGAACTCGGCGCGGTCGCTGTGCGAGCCGAACACGCCGCGAAGCACGTCGCAGATCTCCTGCTCGCTGCAATAGGCACGCGCCGCCGCGACGATGGGCGGCATCAGGTTACCGCTGCCCTGGGCCACGTTGTGCACGACCTCGAGCGCGCGGCGGACGTCTTCGGCGCTGCGCTCCGCCTTCACGCGCGCGAGCCGGGCTACTTGCTCGCGCTCTGCGCTCTCGTCGATACTCAGCGTCGGAATGCGCTCGGTTTGCTCGCTTTGAAAGCGATTGACGCCGACCAGCACGCGTTCGCCGCTGCTGAGCGCGCGCTCGTGCTCGTACGCCGAGCGCGCGATTTCGCGCTGTGGGTAGCCGAGCTCGACCGCGCGCACCATGCCGCCCAGCTCGTCGATCCGCGCGATCGATGAAAGCGCGAGCTCTTCGAGTCGATCGGTCAGCCACTCCACGTAGTAACTGCCGCCGAGCGGGTCGATCGTGTTTGCCGCGCCGGATTCGTGCAAAATAATTTGTTGCGTGCGCAGGGCTACCGTGACGGCTTCCTCGGTGGGCAGCGCGTACGTCTCGTCGAGCGAGTTGGTGTGTAGGGATTGCGTGCCGCCCAGTACGGCGGCGAGGGCTTGCAGCGCGACGCGCGCTACGTTGTTGTACGGCTGCTGCGCTGTGAGCGTGACGCCCGCGGTTTGCGCGTGCGTACGCAGCTTCAAACTTTGCTCCGAACGGGCGTGGAAGCGCTCTTTCATCAGCCGCGCCCACAGTCGGCGCGCGGCGCGAAATTTCGCGATCTCTTCGAAGAAATCGCTGTGCACGTCGAAGAAGAAGCTGAGCCGCGGCGCGAACGCGTCGACGTCGAGCCCGCGGCTCACCGCGGCTTCCACGTAGGCCAGGCCGTCGGCGATCGTGAACGCCAGCTCTTGAGCGGCCGTCGCGCCGGCTTCCCGGATGTGATAGCCGCTGATCGAGACGCTGTTGTAGCGCGGGAGCTCGTGCGTACAAAACTCGATCATGTCGCTCACCAAGCGCATGGCCGGCCGCGGCGGCACGAGCCATGCGTGCTGCGCGATGAATTCCTTCAGACAATCGTTCTGCACGGTGCCGCCGATGGCGGCGCGCGAGATGCCGCGCTGATCCGCCAGCGCGACGTACATCGAGAGCAGCACGATCGCCGGGCCATTGATGGTCATCGAGGTAGTGACTCGATCGAGCGGAATGCCCTCGAACAGCGTGTCCATGTCGGCGAGCGTGTCGATCGCCACGCCGCAGCGACCGACCTCACCGAGCGCGCGCGGAGAGTCCGAGTCGTAGCCCATCAGCGTGGGAAAATCGAAGGCCGTGGAGAGCCCGGTTTGACCCTGTGTCAGCAGGTAGCGGAAGCGCTCGTTCGTTTGGCTCGGCGTGCCGAAGCCCGCGAACATGCGCATGGTCCAGGGCCGGCCGCGGTACATCGTGCGTTGCACGCCGCGCGTGAACGGGTACTCGCCTGGCAGACCCAGATCGCGCAGGTAGTCGGGGGATACGTCGAGCGGAGTAAGCACGTCCGGCACGTCGACCCCGCTCGACGTCGTAAAGCGCGCGGGCGCCGCGCTGCCGGCCTGGGTTACGGCGCGACGCCACACGTCGACGCGCGCGCGCAGTTCCTCGAGATCGATGGCCGGGACTTCGCCGCTGGCTGAGGGGTCCTGGCTTGCATCGTCGTCGCGCATGAAGCGTTCAGTTGCAGGTCGGCGTGATGGAGCTGCTCGTGACCGAGACGCTCTTGCCGTTGTCGAGGACGGCCCCGAGGATTTGATCGGGACCCGGGCAGAGCGCCGCGCGTGACGTTGCTGGACCAACCACGTTGACCAGCGTGAAATTCACGACCTTGGTGTCACCCGGTGAGAGTGTGACTGGGAAGGTCGTGCTGCCCGCGTCGACGGGCAACGGATCGATCACGGCCATTCCATTTGCCCCGCGTAAGGAGAAAGAACCAAGCGATACCGTGCTCGCGCCGGACGCCTCTTTGCCGAGCGCCAGGCTCAAATCGAAGCCACCCGTGAGCGCTTCACCGAATGCGCCGTCCGTCACCGTCAAGTTCGCGTTCTGCATGCTGAGCTCGAGCGACACCTCGCTCTTGTCGCCGCAGCCCGGGAGCAGCGCCGAGCACGCGAGCGCGAAGGTGAACAATGATTTCCTGGAAATTAGCGCCCGAGCGTGCATGAACAAAGCTTAGCAAAAGTCGGAGAGCCTGTATGCTCGGAGCATGCGCGGTTCGCTCGTCCTGCTCGTCGGCGTCGGCGCGCTGGCATATGCGGCCTTTGCGATGCCGCGGGCCGGCGCAGCGCCGCTCGGCACCGCGCTGGCGCCGATCGGTCAAGCGCTGCCCTTGCTCGTGCGGCACGCCGCGGCGAACGCGAGCTGGGTCGCGTTTTGCCAGCCGCGCCTCGACACCGACGGCAACGGTCGCGTCGAACTCACGCTCGGCCCGCGCGGCGAACTGCGCGGCGACACAGTCGGCAGCTACTTGTGGCAACCGGCCGCCGAGCAAGACCCGGGCGTACTTTTGGCCGTGAGTCCCGGCGATCGCTTTCTCGCGTATTGGAAGGACGACGCGGTCACGATCCGGGACACCGAGGGCAACCGTTCGCTCGACCTCGGCGCGGACGTCGATCTGCGCTTCAGCGCGGAAACGCTCGACTGGCTGCGCACGCTCGCGTTCGATCCGGCGGGGTCACGGCTGGTCTATCTGCGCCGGGGGCCGGTCACGGCGCACGTCGTCGTGCGCAATTTGCTGGACGGCACGGAGCGCGCCTTCGACCCGGGGCGCGGCGAAGTGTGGCGGACGCGCTTCGACACGAGCGGAGAATTTCTGCTGATCGACGTGCTCGCCGACACCAACAAAAATGGCCGGCTCGACGCGCCCGCGCCCGCCCTCGCGGCGCCGCCGCCCTGTCTACCGGCCGGCGCGACGTTTCATGCCTGGGTCGGTCGCGGTGATCGACCCGAGCGACTCTGGCTCGACGCGGAGAGCGGTAAACTCGCGAGCGCGCAGTCTGTCGTGTTGGCGTTGAAGAAAGCGCTGGTCGTGCGTGAGGCGAGCGGTGCGCTCGACGTGGTGCAAGCGGGCAAATCGAAATTGCTCGAGCCTGCCGAGTGCAAGGGGCGCGTCGTCTTCGCCGATCTCGAGCGCTCGCTGCTCGTGATCGGCTGCACCCCAAAAAAGAAGACGGGGCGCGTCGCGCTCGAGCTGCTCGATCTGGCGGGCAAAAAGCAGCAGCTCGGCATCGAGCTCGCCAGCGTCGAAAGCGACCGTGAGGCGAGCGGCGGCGCGCGGCTCGTGGCGCTCTATCCGGGCTCGGACACGACGCTGCTCGACCTCGACAAGCGCGATCTCCTGCCGCTCAAGTCCGGGGATGCGGTGTTGGCCACGCTCGGCGCGCACGCACTCGTGCGGCGCGGGCCGACGCTGGTGCTCTACGACGCCGACGCGCACGCCGAGCAGCCGCTCCCGGGTACGGTCGACAAATTTCCGGAGGTCTTACAGAGCGGGTCGTACGCGTTCGTGTCGCCCCTGCTCGTGGACATCGCCGCAGGTAAGGTGGTCGGCAGTTTCGCGCAGAGGCCACTCGCGCTCTCGACGACCGGCCTGCTCTTGTCGAGCGAGGACATGAAATCGTCCGGCGCGCTCAGCGAGGGCCCGCTGCGCTGGTTCTCGCTCGCGCCGCGCGCGCCTGGCGCCCCTTGACCACGAGCGGCTATATTGCGGCCTCCCTAAATGGAAATGAAGCTCCTCGAGGATCTCGCCGCGCGCGGTCTCATCCACCAAGAAACGAACGCGGAAGGCTTGCGCGCGCACCTCGCCTCTCCGCGTTCGGTGTACTGCGGCTTCGACCCCACCAAGGATTCGCTGACGATCGGCAATTTGGTGCCGCTCCTCCTCTTGCGCCGCTTTCAAGACGCCGGACATCGCCCAGTCGTGATCGTGGGAGGCGGCACGGGCATGATCGGCGACCCTTCGGGCAAGGACGCCGAGCGTCAGATGCTCTCGCTCGAGCAGATCGCGCAAAACGTCGCCGGCCAGACGGCGATCTTCGAGCGCCTGCTCGATTTTTCGAGTGCGCAGCCGGCGCTCGTGTTGAACAACGCCGATTGGCTGACGAAGCTCAGCTTCATCGAAGCTCTGCGCGACGTGGGCAAGCACTTCTCCGTCAACATGATGGTCCAGAAGGACTCGGTGCGGGAGCGGCTGCACAATCGCGAGCAGGGCATCAGCTACACGGAGTTCAGCTACATGCTGCTGCAGGCCTACGATTTCCTGCATCTCTACGAGCAGCACGGCGTGACTTTGCAAGTGTGCGGTTCGGATCAATGGGGCAACGTGGTCGCCGGCGTGGATCTGATTCGGCGCAAACGCCAAGTGGAAGCTTTCGGCCTCACCGCGCCGCTCGTGACCAAGGCGGACGGCGGCAAATTCGGCAAGACCGAGAGCGGCGCGGTCTGGCTCTCGCCCGAATACACCTCGCCGTACGCGTTTTATCAATTCTGGCTCAACGCGTCGGACGCGGACGTTCCGAAGTACCTGAACATCTTCACGCTGCTCCCACATTCGGAGATCGCGAATCTACTGCGCGAGCACGAGACCAATCCGGGAGCGCGCACGGCGCACCGCGCGCTCGCGAGCCACGTGACCGAGCTCGTTCACGGCGTTGCCGCACGTGAGCAGGCTCAGGCGGCTACCGCCGCGCTCTTCTCGGGCGACGTAGCGGCGCTGTCGAAGTCGGCGCTCGAGGAGGTATTTCACAACGCGCCGTCGGTCACGCTGGCGAAGAGCCGGCTCGAAGGCGTCGGTCTGCCGCTGGTCGAGCTCTTGGTGGAAGCCGCCGTGGTCAAGAGCAAGCGCGAGGCGCGCGAGCTCCTGTCGTCGAACGCGATCGCCGTGAGCGCCCGCAAAGCCGAGCCGGACAGCGCGATCACGGCCGACTGGCTCCTGCACGGTGAGATCGCCCTGATCCGGCGCGGCAAGAAGGCCTGGCACGTGGTGCGTTTCCGGTAGCAACGCTTCCTCGCGAAAAATCCGTCTCAAGGCAAGGCCGACTTCGCCGTTCATGACGCTCGGAGTCATGCGTACGGTCAACGGCTTCGTGTGCCGCAATTGCGCGGACGAGGAGATCGCCAAGCGCGGTATCGATCCCGCGCACCCGACGCGCGCTTTCGCCGGCAGTGAAGCATATGTCTCAACGCGGGAAGCAGCGCGCAATGCGCCCGCGCTGGGCGTGAATCGGCCCGAGTGCTCCGGAAATACCGGCCAAAAGCTCAATCTCTACGCTTGAAAATTGGGCAGGCAGGCACTACGCCTCAGGCACGATGCACGAGCAGACACTGCCAGGCGTGAGCGCAATGAGCTTGTACGTGCCGCGGTTTCGGGTGCCGCTCGAAGCCTGGTGCGGCTGGACCGGCAACAGTTGGGACAAGGTGCGCGCGGTGGTTGGGCAGAGCTTTCGCGTCTGCGGCCGCCACGAGAACGTGTACACCATGGCCGCCAATGCCGCGTTGCGCTTGATTTTGCAAAACGACATCGACCCACGTAACGTGGGCTTCTTGGGGCTGGGTACGGAATCGAGCACGGACAACGCCGCGGGAGCGGTGATCGTGCGCGGCATGCTCGACCGCGCGCTCGAAGCGCTCGGCAAGCCGCGGCTGTCGCGGCAGCTCGAGGTGCCCGAGTTCAAGCACGCTTGCCTGGGCGGTGTGTACGCGCTGAAGAACGCTCTTCGCTACGTGAGCTACGACGGCGCGGGTCGTCAGGCGATCGTGGTCAGCGCGGACGTGGCGGAGTACGAACGCGGGTCGAGCGGCGAGCAGACTCAGGGCGCAGGCTCGGTGGCGATGCTCGTCGAGCGCGAACCGCGGCTGTTCACGGTCGACTTGGCGCACGGCGGCAGCGCGTCGGACTACCGCGGTCCGGATTTTCGCAAGCCGTTCGCGCGCCATTTCAGCGAAGGCTACGCGCCGAACACCGAGCGTATGAGCGACTTTCCGGTGTTCAGCGGCAAGTACTCGACTTATTCGTACTTGGACGCCACCGTGCTCGCGGTCGAAGACATGCTGCAAAAGCTGGGTGTTTCAGCGGGCACCTACTACGAGAGCGTGCGCGGCTTGTTCTTTCATCGCCCATACCACCTGATGCCGGTGCAGGCGATGTCGTTTCTGTACGTGCGCGGCCTCGCGCGCGGCGATCATCGTCACGCCGAGCTCGAAGCGTTGTGTGCGGAAGCTGGCGTCACCCCAGCCGCGGTGCTCGCCGAGACCCAGTCGCAACCGGATCTGTTCGCGACCGTGCTGTCGGGTTCGTCGGACACGGACCCGTACACGGCAACCAGCGCGGTCGCTTCGCTCTTGCGCAAAAAGCAAAATTTTCGTGACCTCTTGGCGAGCAAGATGAGCCTCGGCTCCCGCGCCGCGGCCCAGCTCGGCAATCTGTACAGCGCGGCGCTACCGGCCTGGATCGCCGCAGGCTTGGAGGACGCCGTGCACCAGCAGCTCGAGCTCGCTGGCGCACCGATGGTCGCCGTCGGCTATGGCAGCGGAGACGCGGCGGAAGCACTGCCGATCTCGCCGGCGCCAGGCTTTCAGGAAGCCGCGCGACGCATCGGGTTCGCGGGCGCGCTCGAAGGCGCCCTCGATCTCGAGCAATCCCAATACGAGTCTCTGCATGATCGTCGCGAGCTCGACTTGCACTATGTGCCCGCAGCGGAGTTCGTCATCTCGCGCGTGGGCACGGCCTACGAAAGCGCGTTCCAGGATCTGGGCGTCGAATACTACGAATACGTGGCATGACCCGCGCGTCCGCGCGCGCAGAGTAAGACAATGACCGAAGCAACCAGCCATTCCTTCAAAGCCGAGGTGAGCCAAGTGCTGCACCTCGTCGTAAACTCCCTGTACAGCCACAAGGAGGTCTTTCTGCGCGAGCTGATCTCGAACGCGTCGGACGCGCTCGACAAGCGGCGCTTCGAGGCGCTCACGGATCCCAAGCTGTCGGAGAGCGGCGAGCTCAAGGTCCGGATCTTGGCCGACGAAAAGGCGAAAACACTCACTATCTCGGACAATGGGATCGGCATGACCGCGGCCGAGATGGAGCAGAACCTCGGTACGATCGCGCGCTCCGGCACACGCGAGTTTTTGAGCAAGCTTCAAAAGGCGAAAGAGGCGAGCGAACAAGGGCTACAACTGATCGGGCAGTTCGGCGTCGGGTTTTACAGCGCGTACCTGGTGGCCGAGCGGGTCGACGTCGTGAGTCGCCACGCCGGGCACGAGGAAGCGCAGCGCTGGAGCTCGGACGCTCAGGAGTCGTTCACGATTGCAGAAGCCGTTCGACCGGAAGCGGGCACGGACGTCGTGCTGTATTTGAAGGAGGATCAGGCCGAGTTTTTGACGGCGCAGCGCCTGCGCGATCTCGTGCGCCGCTACTCGGACTACATCGGCCACCCGATCGAGCTTGGGGTCGCTGGCGAAT
>DASXKQ010000289.1:0-6439 GCA_036496745.1 Polyangiaceae bacterium | reverse complement strand
GTTGCGGC
Source organism: Polyangiaceae bacterium (assembly GCA_036496745.1). Taxonomy (GTDB): domain Bacteria; phylum Myxococcota_A; class Polyangia; order Polyangiales; family Polyangiaceae; genus PMG-095. The sequence continues at coordinate 6,431 of DASXKQ010000289.1, read as the reverse complement.
TTGCATCCCGCGCCGCCCGCGCCCAGGCGTTGTAGGTCAAGGACCGAGCCCGGGCGCCGACGGACCGGGCCCCGTTCATGTCGTCAGTGAGGTGCAACCGCCCGCGCCCACGGCCGTCAGCGAGCCGGTGCCCGGTTTCATGCGCGGGATCAACTTGGGCAATGCGCTCGAGGCGCCGCGCGAGGGCGCTTGGGGCGTCACGCTCTCGCCCGAGTACTTCGAGATGGCGAAGGCCAAGGGGCTCGACCACGTGCGGCTGCCGGTGCGCTTCAGCGCGCACGCACCGTCCACGCCGCCGTACAAGATCGACGAGGCCATCTTCAAGCGGGTGGATTGGGCGATCGAGCAAGCTGCCAAGAACGGCCTTTCGATCATCATCGATTTACACCACTACCAGGAGCTGATGAAAAAGCCGGCCGAGAACGCGGACGAGCTCGTCAGTTTGTGGCAGCAGATCGCCGAGCGCTTCAAAGCGCGCCCGGCGAGCGTCGCGTTCGAGCTGATCAACGAACCCAATGGCGAGCTCAAATCCGAGTTTCTTAACCCGATCACCAAGCGAGCGCTGGCCGCTGTGCGCGCGAGCAATCCGACGCGCATCGTGTTCGTGAACAGCTACTTTTGGGCTGCCGCCGATCGGCTCAAGGAGCTCGAGCTCCCCGAGGACCCGAACCTCGTGCCGTCCTTTCACATGTATCAACCGATCCTGTTCACGCACCAGCGTATGGGCTGGATGGGTCCCGAGTATCAGACGCAGGGCATTGTCTTCCCCGGCCCACCCGCCACGCCCGTCACGCCGGTCGAAGCCGCGCAAAAAACCGATTGGGCGAATGCCTGGCTCACTGGCTACAACACCCAACCAATCACAGAAAACCCGAACGGACCCAAAGCAGTCTTCGACTATTTCAAAATAGTCGAAGACTACATCACCGCCACTCATCGCCGCGTCTACATGGGCGAGTTCGGCGTCGCCAACAGCGCCGATCCCACCTCCCGCGAAAACTGGCTCCGCCTCGTGCGCCAAGAAGCCGAACGCCGCCACATCGGCTGGGCCGTCTGGGACGACGGCGCCGGCTTTCGCGCCATGAACGTTAAGCGCGGCGATTGGATCGCGCCGGTCGAGGCGGGATTGTTTCACTAGCGGTGGATACATGCCTTCCATCACGCTGAAGGGTGGTCCGCTCGAGCTCTTGTTTGAGCGAGCCGGGCTGCCTGCTTGCGCGCTCCCCGAGGCGCTGGCAAAAAACTACACTGGGAGCTTCGGCTTTCAGCGTCCGCGCTTGTTTGCAAACTTCGTTGCATCCGTTGACGGCACAGTAGCGTTGCAGGGCGTTGGAGAATCCGGGCACGTAGTCAGCGGTGACAACGAGGCGGATCGTTTCGTCATGGGCATGCTGCGCGCGTATGCGGATGCCGTCCTGATCGGAGCCGGTACTTTTCGCGCGTCCCCGCAGCACCTATGGCACGCCGACCAAATCTTCCCCTCCGCCGCAGCGCCGCTTGCCGAGCTTCGCCAGCAGCGTGGTTTGAACGCGCACCCGAAGCTCGTACTCATCACCGGATCCGGAAACGTCGACGCGCGCGCACCGGCATTGAGCGACGCTTGGATCGTCACCACGTCGATAGGTGCGGCAAAGCTTGGCGGCTCGCTGCCAGCGACAGCGCGCCTGGTCGTGTTCGATCCGAGCCCAATGCGTCTCGCGCCGTTGATCGAGCTGCTGCATAGTGAAGGCTTCGAGCTCCTGCTCACGGAGGGCGGACCGTCCCTAGTCGGTCAACTGGTCGCCGAGGGTCTGCTGGACGAGCTCTTCCTCACGCTCTCGCCCCGACTATTCGGCCAATCCCCAGGTGACGGCAGGAAAAGCCTGCTCCAAGGGGTCGACGTCACGGGAACGTCGCTCGATCTGCTGAGCGCGCGGCGCAACGAATCACACCTATTGCTGCGTTACGCATTGGGCGGGCGTTGAGCGTGACGGTCTCAGTATCGCATGTGCATGCGATATTGGCGCGCTCGTAGCGAGGCTAGTGATCTGGCCTGGAGAAGCCGTCGGCGCTCGCGATGCGCAGCGACGTGCTCGTTGAGGAGCCGGCCTTGACCAGCACCGCAAAATCTCAGGTTAGCAAAAACGACGGAGGCCGGCGGTGCCGCAAGCGTGCCGCTCTGCGCCACGTTGCTCAAAGCGTCGCGCTCGTGGTCACGGTGGCATCGCGCGCACGCGCCGAGACGTACAGTGGGCCGGAGGTCGTTTCCCTCGCGCACCAGACGATCGACGTGATGCGGATCTACCAGCAGACGCTGAACGCTCAGCTGAACGTCGACCGCGTGGTTCCTTTCTACGGCGACGGCATCGCGCGTGAAACGCCCGCGCGACTCCAGCTCGCCGACACACGGACGGTCTCCGGGCAGCTGGTCCGCTCGAGTATTGCGCTCGGCGGCGGTTCGGGACAACCGAAGACGGGCAATGCGTTCCTGCTGAGCTTCGTCACCGATGAAGCGGTCGCCCAATCGAGCAGCCAACAATATCAGGCGACGGATCTCAATCTGTTCGTCTCAGCCGGCGGCGCGTGGCACGGCTTGCTCGCCACCGCCGGGCTCAAGTTCGACTCAGGTTGGTCGGGCCTCGACAGTCAGAACCGGTTTTCCCTCTCGACCACGACGGCTGCGGGAGCTCCACCACAGTTCCGGCCCGGGACACCGCCCCAGTTCGCGGACTTGGGCACGCCCTCGGTCGCTGTGAGGAGAAAGGGCGCATACTCGGGTGTGCTCACGCTCGAGCATCGCGAGGGCTTTTCGCTCGGCACCGTGCTCGGCGAGGTCGACTCGGTGGCACCGGACGGCACCATCACGCGCAAGACGGCGCTCACGACGCTGCGCGGCCTCGTCAAGCCGGAGGATCTCTGGAAGCGGCTCGAGCTCAGCAAGTACGGCGTACCGCTCACCGGGCTCGACGTGATCGCGCGCGACGTCGACTACTACGGTGATCGCTATCGGGCGACACGCCAGGCGCTTTTGGCCGCCGCGCCCGTGCCCCAGGCGCCGAGGCTACCGACCTACGAAATCCCGCTCGGCCTCGACGACATCGGCGAGCTCGGCCTGCACGTCAAGGCGATCGGCCAGGTCTCGCCGACGCCGCTTTTTCGAGGGGCCGAAGGCGGATGGGCAAAGACGATCGGCAACTTCGACGGCGCCGCGCGAGCATTCACCTTCCGGCGCGCGGCCTCGTATACCGAATCCGTCGAGATCGCCGCGCGCTACTTGTTCGGCGGCTGGTTCGGCCTCGGCGCGTCGTACAGCTACAATACGCCGGACGCGTCGACATTTTTTCCAATCCCCAACGCTTCGGTCTTCGGGGTCCAGGTCTCAATCGGTCCGGCCTTCATGATCCGTCCGATCGTGCCGATCGCCGTCAAGCCGGAGCCCGCAGCCAAACCGGTCGCGCCACCCGAGGCGCCGGTTGAGCCGCCGCTGCTGCTGCCGAGTGCGCCTGCGCCGATCTCACCGGCGCCGATCCCGCCTGCGCCTGAAGCGCCCACACCGGCGCCGCCCGAAGTGCCCGCACCGCCGGACACGCCCGCGCCGGCACCGGCCGACACGCCCGCGCCGCCTGATGCGCCTGCACCCGCGCCAGAGGGTCTGCCATGAGAGTTCGCGCCGGGTCCTTGGTCGCCCTCGCGGCGCTGCTCGCCGCGTGCAAGGGAACAGACGATTTCCAAGGGACGGCAATCACCGACGTGCCCGTCGGCGGCGCGGCCCTCGCGCAAATGCTCGGTTACAGCACGCGCCCGGGCACGGTGATGGTCCACGACTTCGCGCCGCTCGACGTGGGGACGCTCTCTATCAACGCGTGGCCAACACACGCGGGCGGCAGCGACGTGCAAATCAAGCGACCGATTGTGCCGAACGACGACCGACTCGGCGACCTCGTTCGCGCCGGGAGCGGCGGCGCGATCGTCTTCCAACGGCCGGGCGGGACCTCCATCGGTGCGCTCGGTCCGACCGGCTTCGTCGGGGTGGATACGGTCGACGCCTTCTTGTTCTTGCGCTGCGCCGACGCGTCGTACCAGCTGTTCGACACCGGATCGATCCCGTCGGCGACCGACGTCGGAGCGACGTTCGCTTGCGGCGACGACGGCGCCTGGATGGCCGGCTCGGGATCGGGGACGGTCGTCGCCATCGCCGAAGGGCACGACGGCAGCGTCGCGCTGCATTCGGTAGACTTCGGCAATCCCCCGCAACCACAGCCGGCTCCGATTGACGTGACACTGCCGCCAGGCGTGTGGTTCCCGCGCTTCGTCACCCAGGCCTCTGACGGCTCGTATCGATTCGTGGCGAGCGACGCGAGCGGCGCGACCACCGTGTACGGCCGTGCCGGTGGCGTCAGTACAACGACAGCGACGATGACTTCGTCATCCTTCGTCTTTCCGAACGGTGACGCTGCGGGGGAGCCGATTGCCGAGTCGATCCGTCTCGAGAGCACGGGCTCGCTGCTCGTCGCGTCCTCGCCCGACGCGAGCGGCGCGACCATTTATCGCTGGCACGTCGAGAGCGACGGAGTCGTCGACACCGTGGCGACCGCTGACAGCCTGCCGAGCGGCTTCGGACCCTGGTCGCCTAGCTACGCTTTCGGCGCGTCCTTCACGGCGTCGTCGATCGCGAATCCGGAGCTGTCGACCCTGACCGTGCCGCAAGCGTACAAGGCCCGGCAGTGGGTGGTCGACCACTACGCGACCATCGACGTTCCGACCACACCGTGCCTCGACGTCGAGACGTGCCGCCGACTGGGTGAGAGCACGCTCCTCGGCGTCGTCGATCTCGACTCGAGCCCAGTCGCCTTTTACGCGTTGTGGGCCTGGCAGCTCGACGCCGCCGGCGAGCCGCTCGTAGCGATTTTCGCGTCGCCGCTCGACAAGCCGACCGGCGGAAACCCGATGACGATGCCGATGTGCAGCGATGCCTCGACGTGTCCTGCGGCGGGTGCGTGCCAGACCGTCGACTGTGTCGGCGGGCAGTGCGTTACCTCTCAGCTCAACAACGGTGCTTCCTGCACCAACTCGTTCGGCGGCCAGAGCACGTGCGACGTGAGCGGCGCGTGCACGGCGTGCAGCCCGGGCTCGTTTGCCTGTCCAGCGCCGAACCAACAGCAGACATGCGGAGCCGACGGCACGTTCGGCGCCGTGCTGCCGTGCCCCAGCGGCTGCGCGACAGACAAGGCGTGCGTCGCGGTCGAGAGCATCGCGGTCGGCGGCAACAGCTCGTGCGCGATCCTCGCTGACAAGACAGTCATGTGCTGGGGCGGCATCGTCCCCGGCTCCGCGCCCGGCGTACTGCCGAAGAAAATCGCCGGGCTGACCGAGATCAGCATGCTCGCGCTCGGCACAGCGCACGCGTGCGCGGTGGATTCAACGGGCGGCCTGCTCTGCTGGGGTGACAACAGCAAGGGCCAGCTCGGTGCGCCAGGCGCGCCCTCCAGCGTGGCCCCGACGCCGGGCAACTACATCCTCGCGGGTGTCACGTCGGTCGCCGCCGGCGTGGACCACACCTGTGCCGTCGCTTCGGGCAACGTGTTTTGCTGGGGAGCGAACGACAGCGGTCAAGTGAAGCCGGCAACGCCCGGCGCGATGCAGCCCTCTCCGGTGCTCGCGCTCTCCAACGCCGTCACGGTCGCGGCGGGCGATCAGCACTCGTGCGCAGTGACGGGCTCGGTCGCGCAGTGCTGGGGTCTCAATGCAGACGGAGAGCTCGGCATGGGGCTCGGCACGTTCACCGCCCCGACCACGCTGCCGCTGAGCGGTCTCAAGGCGGTCGCGGCCGGGAGCGCGCACACGTGTGCCCTCACCACGAGCGGCATCCAGTGCTGGGGCCGCGGTATGGAGGGTGAGCTCGGCGACGGTAGCGTCACGAGTCATGCAACGCCGGCCCCGATCAGCGGAAGCCTCGCCGTGACCGAGCTCGCGGCCGGCGGCCAGACGACTTGTGCGCTGGACATGTCGAACAACCTATCCTGCTGGGGCTCGAACTCCTTTGGGCAGCTCGGCCTCAATATGACGGGCGGCACCCAGTCAACACCGCAGCCGCTCACGGCCTTGGTCGGCGTGCAGCAGGTCGCGGTGGGCGAGTCCCATGCTTGCGCCATGCTGTATTCGCGTGACGTCTACTGTTGGGGTCTCAACTCGCTCGGCCAGGTCGGCGTGAACTTCCAGGGTAGCGTGACGAAGCCCGTGCAAGTGACGTTCTGAATGAGCTACCCGGTGGAGCGCGACGCTTTCTAGCACTACTGCTTGAAATTTGAGATTTTCTCGAGAATTTCGCGACTTTCGGAGTGAGCTCCGTGGGCTTGCTTCGAGGTCCTGCGATCGAGGCGGGCCGTGTGCGAAACGGGCTCTGGTCCACCCCTTCGGGTGCCACGGGGCGCGGTCGCCCAGTTTTTGTTTTC
>DASXKQ010000288.1:0-5035 GCA_036496745.1 Polyangiaceae bacterium | reverse complement strand
GAGCCGAAGCGGCCGAGCAAGATGGCGACGACGAGCGCGCCGCGGCTCTGGCTCGCGCGGCCGCGGAGCTGAGCGGCGCAGAAGGATCTCTGCAGCCGCCGTTGCCGGCGCCGCCCGCGACGGCATCTTCCGCTCCCGCCTGGACCCCTCCACCGCCGTCCGCGCTGCGCGCTGCGCGCGCTCAGGCTCGCGCGTCCGCCGCGCCGCCAGCGTCGCTACCACCGCCTCCACCCGTTCGCGATCCCGCGCGCGCTGAAGCGAACCGCGCCGCGCCTGCCCAGGCGAGCCGCCCTGCAGCAGCCGACGCAAGTCAGCTCGACGCGCTGCTCGCGCAAGGTCTCGCGGTGCGCGTGTCCATCAAGCGCTCGGCGCGCGATCCCGAGCTGTACGTGGTGCGACGGCTCGATCCGAACAAGCCGCTCCCATTTGGGGTGCGCTCGGCGGTCTTGCTGCTCAATGAAGCCGATCCAGAATTTCTGAGCGAAGCGCCCGCGAATCGTCGAGGTTGACGGCGCTCGTCCGATCAGCGAGCGTAGCGCGCATGAGGCTCGGAACCTGCGTGGGGCTCGGGTCTCTGCTCGTCGGCGCCGCGTGCTCACTGGCGGCATGCGGCAAGACGAGCCGGGACGCGCAGGGCGGCGTGCCGGCGACGGCTGGCGCGGGTGGCATCCTCGACGCGAGCCCCGGTGACGATGCGGCGGGTGCCGCAGGCGCTGACAACCCCGATGCGAGTGGCGGTGTTGCCGGTGAAGGAGGGGAGGCCGGTGAAGGAGGAGAAGCCGGGCAAACGACCAACTGCGTGAGCAACGCGCCGGATTTGTCGGCACTGCAGGTCTTTCCCGCCGACAACGCCTGGAACCAAGATATCTCGGCGTTCCCCGTTAGCGCGGCCTCGGACACCTATATTCAATCGATCGGCGCGGACGCGACTCTCGGCGCGGACTTCGGATCAGCCTCGGGTATCCCTTACAACCTGGTGGCTAGCGATGCGGAGCCGTCACTGGTGGCCTTCGCGCTCGACGCCACCAGCGATTCGGGCCCCTACCCGTTGTCGGCCATGTCGCTGATCGAGCCACCGCCGAATGCGAGGCTCTTGCTCGTCGACCCGAGTGCTCAGCTCCTGTACGAACTGTCGGGCGCGAGCAACTCCGTGACCGGTTGGGCCGCAACGAGCGGCGCAATTTTCAATTTGGCGTCGAACATGCTCAGACCCGACGGCTGGCCGTCGGCCGACGCCGCTGGCTTACCCATCTTTGCTGGACTCGTGCGCTACGATGAAGCCGTCACGCGCGGCGAAATCAAGCACGCGCTGCGCGTCACGCTCACCAACACGCAGAGCGCACACATCACGCCCGCGACAGCGAACGGCGCCACCCTCAACCCGGGCTATCCGCCGCTCGGTCTGCGCTTGCGACTTAGCTCAAGCTTCGATGTTTCGAATTTTTCCCCGGCGGCTCGAGCCATTCTGCAAGCCCTGAAAACTTACGGCGCGCTGGTCGCCGACAGCGGGCCAAACTTACGCTTGAGCGGTGCCCCCGACGCCTGCTGGGACGACGCCGCGCTGGGCGAGCTCGACCTGATCAAAAGCACGGATTTTCAAGCCGTAGACACCGGCCCGCTCGCGCCCTGAGACCCAAAAGGCAATATTCGGAGCACGGCACCGAAAATGATCATTCCGGCGCTGTCCGGGAATGTAAGGGTCGGTTACGAACGTGAACAAACTGCTCGGCTCGACCTGGATTCTTAGCGCTACTCTCTCGGCCATCGCCTGTTCGGCGAGCGGCGGGCCAGCGACCAACCCCGGGGGCGACGGAGACGGCGCATCCGGCGGCACCGCTGGAGTGGTGGCTGGCGGCGCAGGCTCCACGAGCTACGCAGGTTCGGGCACGGGTGGCGCTTTTTCTGGCGGCTCTGCCGGACAAAACCAAGCCGGGAGCACGGCGAGCGGTGGATCCACCGTGGGCGGCTCGGGCGGCAATGCCGGCTCGGGCAATAGCGCCGGTTCAACCCCGACGGGCGGCTCGACTGCGTCCGGTGGAAGCGGCGGGAGCTTAGCGGGCAGCGGCGGTGGCTCAGTCGGCGGCGGTGGCGCCGCGGCAGGGACGGGCGGTAACTCAGCGGGCAGCGGCGGCAGCTCCACAGGCACGGGCGGTAACTCAGCGGGGAGCGGCGGCAGCTCGGCAGGGAGCGGCGGCAGCTCCGCAGGCAGTGGCGGCTCAGGCGGCAGCGCTGGCAGCGGCCAGACGTGTGCATTGCCGACGAAGTTCAAGTGGTCATCGAGTGGGCCGCTCGCGCAGCCCAAATCCGGCTTGGTCGCGCTGAAAGACTTCACCAACGTCGTCTACAATAACCAGCACATCGTCTACATGTCGACGCACGACACCGGCACGACCTACGGCTCGGCCATGTTCACGTTCAGCGACTGGCCCAATGCCGCCACCGCCACCCAGGTCACGACGCCGCACGGCGTTGCGCCGACCCTCTTCTACTTCACGCCGAAGAAGCTCTGGGTGCTCGCCTATCAGTGGGGCGCCGCGCCCTTCAACTACGTGACCTCCACCGACCCCACCAACGCCAACGGTTGGTCCGCGCCGAAAGCGCTCTTCAACGGCACCCTCACCGGCTCGAGCACCGGACCGATCGACCAGACGGAAATTTGCGACGCGAACAACTGCTATCTCTTCTTCGCCGGAGACAACGGCAGCATCTATCGCTCCTCGCTGGCGATCGGCAGCTTCCCGGGCACGTTCGGCGCCCAGCAAACCGTGATGAGCGACTCGACAGCCAACCTGTTCGAGGCTGTTCAAGTGTACGCCGTCAAGGGCGCGAGCAAGTACCTCATGCTCGTCGAAGCCGAAGGCGCGGGCGGCCGATACTTCCGCTCCTTCACCGCGACCGATCTCGCCGGCACCTGGACCGCACTCGCCGCCACCGAGAGCAACCCGTTCGCCGGTAAAGCCAACGTCACCTTCAGCGGCACCGCCTGGACGAACGACATCAGCCACGGTGACCTCGTGCGCAACAATCCCGACGAGACCTTCACCGTCGACCCCTGCAACCTGCAGATGCTCTACCAGGGCCGCGATCCAAGCTCGAGCGGGACGAGCTACGACTTGCTGCCGTATCGACCGGGGTTGCTCACGCTCACGCCGTAGGGAGCCCCGAGACCGGATCGGGGACCGGGGCCGGAGACCGGGAACGCGGCCGGATCAACGGCTCAGGCAAGGCCGTGCCGACCTTCGGTCGTCGACTGGCCTTGCAGTTGCGTTGATCGCCTGAGAGGCGTTGCTTGGTTGCGTGCTTGAGCGTCGCGGGCCCTTCGGGTGGGTTGCGGTGCAACCCCGCACGAAAGGAGCCGCTCATGTCTCTACAAGTTCAACAAATTGCGCTCGAGGCCATCGCCGCACTTCGGCCGCTGATGCCGCTCATCCGGCGCTCGGATCGCTCGCTCGCGGATCAGCTCGCGCGAGCGGCGTCGAGCGTCGTGCTCAACCTCGCGGAGGGCGCGTGCAGCGATCCGGGCAATCGGCGCGCGCGCTACTTCAGCGCGGCGGGCTCTGCGAATGAGGCGCGGGCCGCGCTGCGAGTCGCGATCACGTGGGGGTACTTTGCGCAGGAGCGGAGCGGCGGAGGCGGAGCGGCTGTTGGATCGCGTGGGGGCTATGTTGTGGCGTTGACGCGGGGGCGGGGGCCGTAGGAGCGAGAATCTGCACGGGATCCTTTAGGCCGGCGGCCTACGGTGCGACGAGCAGCGCATCGCGCGCCAACTCGAGACGACCAACATCGGCCTGGCGATGGGCGGCCGACGCGGGATCGTGAAGCGGCCGCGAGCGCGCAAGGACTGGCAGGAGGTGGAGTTTCCGTCGTGGTCGCAGTTTGCGAACCAGGACCCGCTCGACGCGCGTACGATGGAGCAGATGGTAGCCAATGGCAACATGCGGCGCAGAAGGTGCCATGCCTCGCTATCATGCTGATCAAGACGTGGCCGGGACCTGGCGTGGCGTAGGGTTTCCATGGCCTCAAAGCCCGTTGCGGCCCACGAAAGTCCTCTTGCGTTTGCCCGGGAGCTCCGTTCCGGCTTAGTGCTCCAATAGTCATTTGTTCGCCCGCGATTTGTCGGCGTGGAATTAAAGTAGCACGACGAAAAATCTTGTTAGGCTAGCGCGCTTGACGGTATCACCGCGGCACCAGGCTGCGGGAAAACCCACTAGTGCAAGGCATGTCGAGTCATCCGCCGCCTCATATACTCAAGAGTCGACTGGAGACCGCTGAACGATTGGTCAAAATGTTCAGCGTCGAACGCTACACCTATGCCTCGATTTCCATCGCGGCATTCCTCGCTCTGCTCGGCGCGCTGGCCAAGGCCGCTCTAGGACACGACGCCGACTGGACCGCGATTATCACGGCGTTCGGCTCGTCGGGTGCCGTAGCATTTACGGGCAGTCGTGTGCTCAAGATGTTTGGTCGTGTGACGGATCTCGTGTTCGCGACCGAAGACGAGGCTGACGAATGAGCCGACGCACGGCCGAGCTGAACGTGCCGCCCGCGGAGTTGCTCGAAAGCGCGCGACGCACCTCACGGCAATCGGCGGGACTCGCGATGCTCAGCGCTGTCCTCGTAGCCGTTGCGTTGCTGCTGGGTGTTTGGCGAATCCGTCACGCGGCGGTTGAATCAAAACAGCATGCTGCAGCCCTCGTGATCGCAAGCGCACAGCTGGAGGCCACGCAGCGGCGGAACACTAGGGTAGTGGACTATCTGGAGGGCCGAACGACCAGCGTCACTCTCGGCTCGACCCCAGCATGGGTGGATAGTTTGGTCCCAGTCGTCCACTACGAAGCGAGTCGTTGGCGTTACAAGTTTCACTTTTCAGTTCCGGTGCCCGACGAACACAAAGGCGAGCTCAAGAAGGTCGCGTACTCGCTGGATCGATCAGAATATGATGACGCGCCGTTGCCGGGTGCCGGGTCAGACTACGCCGCGGACGTCGAGGTAGCCGTGTGCCGTTCGAATGCGACTGTTTCGCTCGAGCTGGTCG
>DASXKQ010000287.1:0-22764 GCA_036496745.1 Polyangiaceae bacterium | reverse complement strand
TGAGCTCCGGCGCGCTCTCAGCGTGCGATTTCGCGAACGCACGCAGCTCCTTGGCGAGCTCGAGCACGCGCGTGAGCCCGGCGAGCTCGCTGCCGCTGCCCACGCCGTGGGCGCGCACGCGTTCTAGCAGCTCCGTGATTTCGGGAAACTCGCGGGCGGGCAATTCATGACCCAAGTCTGCGAGCGTGAGGGCTTGGCGCGTGCGAGCGAGCCGAACTCCGGCACTCTCGCGCGTGGGGGCAGGCGTCAGGGCGCGCGCATATTCGGCGCTGGCGCGGCTCGCGCAACGTTCGGCAAACCGCTCGAGCAACAGGTCCCATTCGAGGGCTGCACGCGTGCGCTGTTCCTGCGCCTCCGAATCCACGCGGCGAGATGTAGCAGGGACGGCCTGCGCGCGCTCGGGCACGCCACAGTGCGAGGCAGTTTTGCGCTCGTGACTTCCGCTGATCATTGAACCTGATCGGCAAATGCTCGAAAACCCCGACGGCGCGTGCTCGAGCAAATGCGTTGCCAGCGGCAGAGCCGTTGGCACGGCTGATGCTGGATTCGTGGCGTGGCCCGACGTCATCTGATCTGTGCAAGCTACGCGCTGCTCGCCTTCGCGTGCGGCGCATCCTCGATGCGCGCGACATCTGGAGGCGACGCTTCATACCCGTCCGTGCAATCCAGCCAAGCGTCCTCACCGGGCGCCGGGGTGCCGAGCGCGGCAGCGGCAGAAGAGCCGCAGAGCGCGCCGGCAAGCGTGCCCCCCAAGGACTCCGCGCATCAGCTTGCGATCGAGGCGGTCGCGTGTTGGTCCGGTGGCTTGTGGAGTGACGCGGAGGGCGCCGACGACGATACGGGCGCCGAGAATGCGCGGCTTCGCTGTCAGGAACTCGTGCAGATGGTCTACGGTTCGAACGACCTGATACGCTACGAGCGCGTTCGCGCGCTCGAGCCGGTCGAAGTTTCGGAGCTCAAGGACCGGATCGTCGCGGCGGCCCGCAGCGAGGCCGCTCCTGCGGCAAATGTCGCGGCGCTCGGGCTGTTCGTCGATCGCGTGGCCAGCGCCGAGCGAGAAGCGATGTTGGCTCGGCGCGCCGCTGATCGCGTCAAAAAGGACGTCGAGGGCGAGCGCTATCCCGGCAAGCTTACCGCCGACGAACCGGAGAGCGTCGATCCGCTGCGCGACGCGCGCGCATTCGAAGCGCTCTACAGCGGCGACTTCGGCGATCTCGGCCACGAGGCGCGGACGATCGCCCTGCTGTGTGCCCTCGATCGCATGCAAATATCCTACGGCTTGACCAAGCACCTCAAGGTTTACACCGTCGAGCGTCCGTTCACGCTGCTCTTCGGTCTGGCGCCGCCGGTCGTCCCGGACGACGCGCACAAGTCGCTCAAAGGCGGCGCGTGGCTTTCGTATTTGACGAGGGCTGCCAGCGCGGCGGGGCATCCGGTGCCGAAGACCGCTCGCTTGCTCGAAGATCAGGAGCGCCTGGCGCGCGCCGGCGTGCTCGCCGGACTGGCCGACAAGCTCCGCCCGGAGCTCGCCGAGATTCCGAGCACGAGCGAACTGAAGCGCGTAGGCGATGCGATCGTGAACCGCCTCGATATGGAATATCGCGTGGCCGAAGCGAGCGTGCGCTAGGCCCGGAGCCAAGTGTCAGCCGGCGAGTGTCGATGACGAGGCGCGAGTGCGCTCACTTGGGATCTTTGGGCGGCGGCATCGGTGGCTTGTCGTCTTTTTGCACGCAGGACGACAGATCGAAGAGCATGAACTCGAGCGCTTTTTCCTGCGGGGTGAGCGCGCTCATGGCGCAACCGCTGGGGAATACCTGCTTGGTCGTGTCGCCGCTGCCGGTGACGACGTGCAGGTCGCTGAACACCATGCGCCCGCACTCCTTTGCGTCGACCGGAGTCGTGAACGAGAAGTATTGGACGGTGGGTGTCTTCTTGTCGGTGTCTTGGCCGTAGACCCATTGTTGCGCGAGCAGGGCACCGGTAGTGGGGTCGGTGAGCGTCGAGTCGATGGTGTGCTCGGAGCCGTTGACCACGAGCTGCCCGGGCGTAGTCGAGGCCCCGACGTTGGAAAGCCAGTCCGAGAACGCGACGCCTTTGGGAAAGCTGGTGTCGACCTGGGCGACGAAGCCGTCCGGCAAGTTGTGCGCTCCGCTCGCGAATTTGACGACGGCCGGGTACGGGTGAATGTCCGGATTGATCCAGGTGTTGTGAAAGTGCGAACCAAAGATGCGCCCGCCTTGATCGGCGTAGGCATGCACGTTGTCGTACTGCGCGTTGCTACGGCCGTTGTTGTCCGTGCCCTCGCAGGACAGGATCATCATGTCGTAGGCCATCATCGTCGGTAGGCTGTCCCACAGCGAATCGGCCGTGGGCAGCGGAAGCGTGGCGCCGTTCTCGATCATGGAGGTGGCGGCGTTGCTATTCGTGTTCGCGTACAGATTCACGCGGCCGCCCTCACTCGGCAGCGTGAACTCGGACTGATCGACGCCGATCCGCATCAGCAAACATTCGAGCGAATCCGAGCCACCGAGCGAGATGGCGATCTTCGGCAGATCGCCCTCGCTTTGATTGCGTGGCAAGCGCGTGAGATCCGCGTCCGGTAACGGGTTGTCGACGCACTGCTCGACGTGCGGGATGGTCAGCTGGCGTCGCCATTTGCCCACCTGAATCACGAGCGGGATGTTGTCGCCCACCGGCACGTCGTCGACCTTGAAGTTGCCGTGGGAGTCCGTGAGCGCCACCGCGATCGGGTGCCCGGAAAAATCTCCGTCGCACGTTTGGCACGACGCGCCGTCGGACAGCGGCTCGAGCGGCGCGTTCGGTACGTAGACCACGACGTTGTAGAGCGGAACCTGCCCGGCCGGGTCGAACACGGTGCCGCTCACCGACGTGAGCGGACCGCCGTCTCCGCAAACGACCTGCTGACATTGAAGATTCGTGCACGCACCGCTGCTGGGCCCAGCGGCAGCGCCGCCTTCTTTCAGCATCAGCGTTCCGCCCGTGCCGGTCGCTTGGGAGCCGGCGCCCGCGCTGCCGCTGCTGGGCATCGTGCCTCCGAGCGTTACGATCTTGGGGCCGCCGCCCGCCGAGCATGAAAAGATCAGTGCGCCGCAGACACTGCTGGCTAGGCCGAGCACACCGGACCACTTCTTGGACTTCATGACTGGCAGGGATTAATGACGGGCTCGGCGCGTTTCGATCACGAGCCTGAGTGTAGCTTGTCTACACTCGAGCCCGTTTCTATGGATCGAACGTCGAAGAGTCGGGTGCGACGCGTGTGTGCCTAGGTGCGACTCGGTCGATCGCTACTAGCTCAGCACGCGACGGGCGCTGCGTCGACGTCGGTTTCGTCGAGAGCGGGGGTCGGCGCGCCGCCGATTTGCACGCTCAGGGACACTCCGCCCGCCGTCAGCTCGCGATCGAGCCGCTCAGCCAAGTGCGTCAGATTGTGGCGCGCGCGCTGCCCGAGCCGCTCGTCGACCGTGAGCGCGAAATGCCCGCCGCCCGACGCCTTGAGCCGCGCGAGCAGCCCACGGGCGAGCACCGAGCGCGCCACGACGGCGTCGCTTTGGCACGAACCATTCGACACGAACACCATCGCGTGCAAGCGCCAACCCCGCAGCTCGAGTCGCGTGATCCGACTCGCCACTTGCGTGAGCAGCGAGCTCGGCTCGCCCTCGTAGTGCTGCGCGACGACGGCCATGTCGCCCGCGTGCGTCGGATTGAGCCAGCGCGGCCAACTCGCTCCGAATTCGATCACGACCAAAGTGGCTTTCCGGGTTTTCATCGCGCTTCTCCGGGTCCTGCCCGACGGCTTAGGAGAGTGCGGCAGAGTGGGCCAAGAAAGCGGCGAGCGCGGCCAGCAAGTTCGCAGGGAACCGCACTATTGACCGCTTTGGGAGGTCTAAACTAACTTGGCGCTCGGGATGACACGACCGGGCCTCCTGATATTGGGATTGATGAGCAGCTTCGGGGCTGCCGGTTGTGTGACCGCGCTCAAGCCGGGGGCAGACGCGGTTCGTGTCGGCACGGCCGCGCCCAACGACTTGGAGTGCAAGGAGCTAGGAATCGTCTACGGGTCCGGCAAGAGCGACTTCGCGGACACGGAGGATCACCTGCACAGCGCGCAGAATCAGCTCCGCAACAAGACGGCGGACTTGGGTGGTAACTTCGTGATCATGGACCTCGGCGCGTCTGGCCACGCCATGACCGCGCTGAGTGGCCGCGCGCTTTGGTGCACGCAGCGGTCGAAGTCCGACGGCCCAGCCAGCGCAGGTGCGGGTGCCATGCCGGCGCCAATTCAATCGGCAGCATTGATCCCGACCCAACCCGCGCCATCGACCCCGGCCCAACCGGCAGCGTCGACTCCCGCGTTGACGTCGGCCGCCGCGAACGGAGCGCTGCCAACTCCAGAGCAGCGGCGCCGCACGATCGATGAGCTGCGCGGCAAAGGGCTGCTCAGCGAAGACGAGTATCAACAACGGCGCAAAGTCATCCTGCAATCCCTGTGAGTTGAGCGAGCAGGGCTCGACTGCGGTGCGCGTGTGGTACCCTGACGGCTATGGTCTCGCCGTCCTCGTCCCCGGCATCGGGCATGCCTGCTCCGTGGGGAGCGGGGCCTCTCGCCGCGGAAGCGGAGACCAGATTCGAACAGGGGGCTGCCTATTGCGGGAGATTCTTCATGGGACAGGCTGAAGCTCAGCTCGCCCTCTACAAGTTGGCGGCGATCCTGGAGGCCGATGGGCTTCCCTACGCCATCATTGGCGCGCTCGCGCTCAACGAGTACGGCCATCGGCGTGTGACGGTCGATGTCGACCTAGTGATGAGGGACGAGCATCTGCAGGAGTTCAAGCGCCAGCACCTGGGCAAGGGCTACGCGGAGCGAGTGGCGGGCACGGGGAAGCTATTGGATACGGAACACGGAGTGAACATCGACGTGCTCAGCACGGGTCGTTTTCCTGGCGACGATAAACCCAAACCCATTGCATTTCCCGACCCGGCGACGACCGCGCTTCGCGGCGAGCGCTTCGCGTTGCTCCCGATGCCACGCTTTATCGAGCTGAAGCTGGCCTCCGGCATGGTCGCCCCTCATCGCGCCAAGGATTTGGTGGACGTCCAAGAGCTGATCAAGAGCGCCGCGCTGTCGATCGACGTGGCGGACGAGTTGCACCCGTGGGTCCGCGACAAATTTCTCGAGCTCTGGCAGCTGGCCCAAACGCCAGACCCGTTCTGAACCGCGAGCTACGCCTTCGCGCGCGTCTTCTTGGTGTCGCCTTTGACGCTCGCTTTTTTCGGCGGGCGGAGCGCGGCGGGCTCGCCGTCGGTGCCTTCTTCGCTCTTGCCGGCGGATAGGCTCTTCTTGAGGGCTTCGAACAGATCGATGATCTGGGCCTTGGGCGCTTCCGGCGCGATCGTTACTTCTTGTCCCGCGACCTTTTGATCGACGGCCGCGCGCACACGGTCGCTGAAAGAGTCGCTGTATTTGCTCGCGTCGAACTCGTCGGTCGAGAGTTGATCGATCAGCTTCTCCGCCAGATCGTGCTCTTTGTCACTGAACTTGAAGGTGGCGCCCGTGTCGATCTCGTCGAACGCCCGCACCTCGTTCGAATAGTAGAGCTGGTGCAAGATCAGGCCGTCCTTGCCGTACGGGCGAATCAAGACGAGCTGCTCCTTGCCGCGCGCGGCCCAGCGCCCGACCGCGACTTTGGCTTTGGCGGTCATCGACTCGCCGAGCAGCCGATAGGCCTTGTCGCCGCCTTTGTCGGGGCCGAGGTAATAGCTCTTTTCAACGTGCACGAAATCGACGCTGGCGAGCGGAACGAACTCGGCGATGTCGATGCTGTTGCTTCGCTCGGCTTCGAGCGCCTTGAGTTCCTCCTCGGTGAACGTCACGTATTGGCCGCGGGCGTATTCGTAGCCCTTCAGCGTGTCGGTGCGTTCGATGACCTCGTTGTCGGTTGGGCAGAACAGCTGCTGCTTCACGCGCGTGCTGCATTTCTTGTGCAGCATGTTGAAGCTTGCCTGTTCGGAGGACGCCGCCGTGAAGAATTTCACGGGGATCGAGACCAAGCCGAAAGAGATCGTACCCGAGGATGTGGCTCGCGCGGCCATGTGAGGCATATGCTAGCGTGCGAGGAACGAAGTTGAGCAAGACTTCGGCGAAAGATCCGAAAGCTCCGGCCGCGTCGGGCGACGCGCTCGAGCAATATCGCCACAAGCGCGATCCGCTGCGCACCAACGAGCCGTTCGGCGCTGAACACAAGCTCAGCACGCGCGCGACCCGCCAAGGCCGCTTCGTCGTGCACCTGCACGACGCCACGCGCCCGCACTACGACCTGCGCATTCAGGTGGGCGGCGCGCTCAAGAGCTTCGCGGTGCCGCGCGGTCCGAGTCTCAACCCGGAAGAGAAGAAGCTCGCCGTGAACACCGAGGACCACCCGCTCGAGTACCTCGAGTTCGAGGAGGTGATCCCGGAAGGCAACTACGGCGCGGGCGCGATGATCGCCTGGGACGTTGGGCGCGTGCGCTATCTCGAGTCCAGCGCGGAGGAGGGCATCGAGCGCGGCAAAATCGATTTCTGGCTCGACGGCTTCAAGTTGCACGGTCGCTTCGCGCTGGTAGCGACCGGGCGCCGTAAAGCGCGCGGCCCAAACGACAAGCAAAACAACGAGTGGCTGCTGATCAAGAAGCAGGACGAGCACTCGAGCGCCGAGCGCGACGTGCAGAGCGAGCAGCCTCACAGCGTGCTGTCCGGTCTCACGATCGAGCAGTTGGCGGGCAAGGACGCGTTCGTGGCCGCTCTGATCGCTGAAGCGGAGGCGCTCGGTGCGCGCCCGGCGGAAGTCGACGTGAGCGGCAGCGAGCCGATGCTGTGCGCTACGACAGAAACGGATCTCGATGATCCGGAGCGCTTGTACGAGCTCAAGCTCGACGGAGTCCGCATCGTCGCCGACAAGCACGATCGCGCGGCATTGTTGCGTTATCGCAATGGGCGCTCGGCCAGCTCGAGCTACCCGGAGATCGCGCGCGCGGTGGCCGCGCTGGCGCCGTCGCGGGTCGTACTCGACGGCGAAATCGTGGCCTTCGATCCCGAGGGTCGCCCGAATTTTCAGCGTTTGGCCCCGAGGATTCACGCTCACCGCCCGCTCGACGTACGCGCCGTGCAAGGCGACGTGCCGGTGAGTTATCTGGTGTTCGATCTGCTCGCGCTCGGCCCGCTGGATTTGCGACCGCTGCCGCTGTCCCGGCGGAAAGGGCTGCTGCTCAAGCTGATCGGCGGACGCGGTTTTCTGCGCGCGCTCGATCACCTGGAGGGAAGCGGCTCCGCCTTGCTCGCGCTCTGCCGCGCGCAGCGTCTCGAGGGCGTCGTGGCCAAGCGCGCAGCATCGCCGTACCGCGCGGGGCCGAAGCGCACCGACGATTGGATCAAGATCAAGTGCGAGCGCGACGAGGACTTCGTCGTGATCGGTTGGATGCCGGGTAAGGGCTCGCGGGGTGTGGTCGGGGCGCTGTGCGTCGCGAGCTACTCGGGCGAGCGGCTCGTGTATCGCGGGCGCGTGGGCAGCGGCTTGGATCTGCCCATGCTGTCGCTCCTGGAGCGCGCACTCGCTGGCCGCGAAATCGACGAATTTCCCGCCACCGGCGAGATCCCGGAGGACGCCAAGGGCGGGCGCTGGGTGCGCCCCGAGTTGGTCGTCAGTGTGCGTTTTTTGGGGTTTACGGATGGGGACGTGCGCCTGCGCGCGCCGGTGTTCCTCGGTCTGAGACCGGACATCGACGCCAGTGCGTGTCGCGCGGCTCCGCCCGACGAGGTCGTCGAACAAGCCGCGGAAGAGGAGACGGCGAGTGAGCTCGAGGCGCAGCCGTCGCGCGTCCTCTTGACCAACAAGGACAAGGTATTTTGGCCGAACGAGGGCTACACCAAGGGCGATTTGTGCGCGTACTACGCCTCGGTCGCGCACGTGATGCTGCCTTTCTTGCGCGATCGGCCGGTGATGCTCGTGCGCTATCCGGACGGTATTGCCGGCAAGAACTTCTATCAGTGGAACGTCCCGGTCGGCACACCGGATTGGATCGAACGCATCGAGCGACGCGATCCGGACGACTCCGACGGCAAGGTCAAAACACTGTTCATTTTAAACGACGCGGACGCCTTGGTGCACATCGCGAACCTCGGTTGCATTCCGCTGCACGTCTTGGCGTCCCGCAAAAATACCTTGGAAAACTGCGACTTTTTGACGGTGGATTTCGACATCGCGGAGCGACCCTTCTCCGATGCCATCGAGCTCGCCCTCGACCTGAAGAAGATTCTGGATGACGTCGCGCTGCGCGGCTTTGCGAAGACGTCGGGTCAAAAGGGTTTGCACGTGTTCGTGCCGCTCGGCGAAGGTGTCAGCTTCGATACCGCGAAACTGCTCGTAGAGCTGCTCGGTCGCCTGATCGTCGAAAAAAATCCGCAGCGCGCCACGATGGAGCGCCGCGTGAAAGAGCGCGGCGATCGCGTGTACGTCGATACCGGGCAAACCGGTTCGTCGCGCACGATCGTCGCGCCGTACTCCGTGCGCGCGTACCCGGGAGCCACGGTGTCCGCGCCCCTGCGCTGGGAAGAGTTGCACGTGGCGCTCGACCCGCGTCGCTTCACCATGCTGTCGATGCCTGGACGGGTGCAGGAGGTGGGCGACTCG
Organism: Polyangiaceae bacterium; assembly: GCA_036496745.1. GTDB lineage: Bacteria > Myxococcota_A > Polyangia > Polyangiales > Polyangiaceae > PMG-095. Next base: position 14,080 of record DASXKQ010000287.1, on the reverse strand, counting down.
TTCGAAGACTTTTTCGCGGAACCACCCAACGTGATGGGCGCCGTGGAAGCGTTGTCGAAGTACCTTTGAACTATAAAAGGCACTGCTCCAGCTTGTCCGCGTTGCTCGCGTCCATTGCGCATTCGAACGCTCTGCGCGACACGCGCGCCGAGCACTCTTTGAACGCGGGATCACCCTCCGCTTTGAGCCGCGCTTGTCGCTCGAGCTCTAGGAGCTCGCTCGCGCTCGTGCCCGGACGGTCGGATCGCACGAGCAGCTCCACGTAGTGATCGAGCAGCGTGTTGCATTCGCCGTCGCTCAGGGATTTGCCGCAACCGCTCGCGACCAGCAGCGCGGCGCTCAGCACGGCGCGCCGCAGCAGGAGCGCCGCGCTTCGACACGCTCCGGCGCAAACGACGGAGCAGAATGCCCGAAGCGGCGAGCTCCTCATCGGAAGCAGTCGTCGACGATCTGCTGCGAGGTTTTGGCGCCGCGTACGCATTGCATCGCCGCGCCGGTGATGCGCTTGCCGACGCAGTCCTTGAGCGTCGTGCTCTCTAGCGATTTCTTGGTGGCCGCCACTTGGTCGGCGATGGTCTTCGGGTCCGTTGCGCCGCCGGCTTTCTCGAGCTCGAGTCGCGTCACTCGCTCGACTATTTCCTGGCACTCTTGCTCGCTCGCGGGGTGGCCGCAGCCGGCCAAACAGAGCAAGATCAGAAATGGAGCGGTTTTTTGGTGGGGCATCTCGAGTTCTCGCGAAATCACCTAAAGGAGCCCTGTCTCCCGCGCAAGTCAGGGCGAGCACCTGGTCCCTGGCGCTCGAGCACCGCTTTCGCAGAAATCTGGACGAGTGTACAGGTGCTGCTACGGTAATTGGTGGATGGTCAAGGCGTCCGCGAAACCAATCCGGGCAAATCCGGAGCTCCTGCTGCGCAAGGCTACGCTCGCGCGGACATCGGGCACGCGGGCACGCTACGCCTCGCTCGGTTTGGCCCAGAGCGGCGGCCTCGATCGCACGACCCGGACGCTGCTCCTACGCCAGCTCTACCTTTCCCGGATGGAGGCGCGTGAATTTGCCGAAGCGCTCTCGGTTGCCGAGCAAATGCTCACTTCGGACGTGATGCCGGACGTAGCTCGCCAAGACGCGGCGCGCGCCTGCCTCGGCCTCGATGACCGCGAGCGGGCGCTCGAGCACCTGCGCCTGGCGAGTCGGGTGAGTCCTCCCGCTCGTCGAGCGTTCCATCTTTGGACCCTGGGTAGCGTGCTCTATTTGATGGGGCGACACCGGGAGGCTGCGGGGGCCCTCGCCCGCGCGGCGCGCTGGGGTACCACGGACAAGCCGCTCTATCTCGCCCAACACGCGCTCGCTCGCCTGGCGGCCGGGGAGAGCGCGCCTCCGCTCAAGGCCCTGCGCGAGCGTTTGGCGGACGCTCCGTGTGGCCAGGGCTACGGCCAGTTCGTGCTCGGCGAGCTTTCGTTTGCCGAGGGCGACTACCCGGCGGCTCGCGCGTATCTGCGGCTCTTCATCAAACGCTCCACGAGTGGTCGCGTCGCGCTGGCGGTCGCGCTCGCCGGCGAGATCGCACACGCACGCCAACTCTTGCAGCAGATGCGCAGCAAGACGCGCGGCGCGGCCTAGCTGGATGGGCCCTTACGTGCGCTCAGCGCACAGCGCCGACCAGAACGGCCGCAAGCTTGGGAAGCGAGCGAGTGGCTCGGGTGCGAGCGCGCGCAGGAACGTAGCTTCGACTCGATCAGAAACCTCTACGCCGAGTTTGCGCGGGGTCGGCCTTCGTTGTGGGTTGGCGGCCGCGATCGTCAACTCGAGCGGGCTGACTCCGTCGAGCGCTTGCCGGCCGCTCAGTAGCTCGCTCAGAATCAAACCGAAGGAAAAGACGTCCGTCCAAGGACCAACGGCTCCGTAGCGTGAGTCGAATTGTTCGGGCGCGGCATAGCGCGGATCGCTCAACTGGAACGAGAAATCCGGCCCTAGAGCGGCCAGCAAACGCGGACTCTCGGCGAGCGCGCTCGCCACGCCGAAGTCGAGCAACTGGGTCCGCATCCCGGTCGCCGTGGGAATCACCAAGATGCTCTCGGACGTCAGAGCCGCGTGTGCCAAGCGGAGCTCGTGAGCGCGCGCGAGCGCGAACGCCACGGGTTCGAGCAGCTCCAGGATCGAGCCAAGCTTGCCCAGGGTCAGGCGTTGCCGGTCGCCAAAGGCGCGCAGCGACTCACCGTCAAACCAGTCGCGCACGACGTACGGGAACCATTCGCGACAAGGCGAGCGCGCGCTGGCCACGTCGAGGATGCGCGTGATCGCCTGGCTTGGCAGAGCGAGCCTGTGGGAAACGAGCGTTTCGCGCACGAGGCTCCGGGCGAGCTGCGAGCGCCCTTGGACGTCGAGCGTGGCAGGCACGTCCAAACAACGGATGGCGACCGGCAAGCGAGACGTGAGTTCGATCGCTCGATAGACGACGCCGAGCGTACTCTTGCTCGCCAACGCCTCTACCCAATAGGCGTTGGCCAGCGTTCCGCCGAGTAGGCAGAACGTGTCCTCGGCATCCACGCGACGTGGTGCCGGCTGGCCCGGCCGGAAAGCATCGCGACCCACGCTTCCATGCTATAACAAATAAGTTATGATCTCTGCCTCGAATCCGGGCAATCCTAGAAAATCAGCGCGGGCGCCGCGCGCGTTGCGCGCAGGCGAAGGAGAGCCTGGTGCGCGCCCCGGCCGCGCTTCTTTGCCTGGCCTTGTATCTTCCAAAAAATTGAGGGATACTGAGCTAATGTTCAGTATTTCTGGGGAAGCTCCCGGGGTCCAACGCGCAGCGTACGCTGGCCGAGCCAGCGAGCTGGCTCCGCTACGCGTGAGTGACTCCCGCAAAGCCCGAGCCTGGTCGAGACAGGAGGAGCGCGTCGAGCGTCTGATCGCCCGATTGTTCGCGAATGATCCGCAGCACCGCCAGCATGCCAAGCGCATTCGCACGCGCCAGCTCCGGCTCAAGCGCGCTCTGAGCGGCCCCGCCTGGCGTCTTTACCTACTGCTCGAGGAGGCCGAGGTGGGGCGCTGGACGTACGTCGTCGACAGGCTGGCCGAGCGGGCGATTCTAGTCGCCAGAAAGCGCCGATCTAGATGAGCAACAGAACTTATCTGTTATTCTCGGATCGATACGTCGGGGCAAGCTTCGTGGATCATGCTCCGCGCCACGCGCAAGCGGAAGAAAACAGCTGGCCAAGGTCGCGTTCGCGGCACGGCCACATTGCACCATCGCGAGACGGCGCGCTTTAGAAAGCTCAGCCAGATCCTCGCCAAGCGGCTGCGCCTGTTGCGCCACACGCTCGGCGTCACCATCGAGCAAGCCAGTGAAGCGGCGGGAGTCGAGCCGATGACTTGGTATCGCATGGAGAATCGGCGCGCCAATCCGACCTTGGCCGTGCTGGCGTCCGTGGCGGCCGCCTTCAATTTGACCGTCCCGCAGCTGTTTGACGAAGGCTGACGCGGCTTTGCAGGTGCGGCTCCGGCTGACGCGAGGCAGACTCCTTGAAACCAACCCTGGCTCGGGGCAGTAGTGTTTGTGTGCGGCGCTCTAAAACCACGCTACGGCTGACAGCCGCGCTGCTCGTCCTCGCTGTCTTGGTCGCACCCGGCCTCGCGCTGGCGGCGACTCCGGAGGGCAGCGACGCGTTCACGCGGGCGCTCGAGAAAGGCCCCCTGTACGCGGCCTTGGCTGCCTTCGCCGGTGGCTTTTTGGTCAGCTTGACGCCGTGTGTCTACCCGATGGTCGCCGTGACAGTCAGCGTATTTGGCGCGGCGGAGGCCAGGAGCCGAGCGCACGGAGCGCTTCTGTCGCTCGCGTTCGTGCTCGGCATGGTGGCGATGTTCGTGCCGCTAGGTGTGGTGGCGGGCACCAGCGGCCAGATCTTCGGTTCCGTGCTGCAGAGTCGCGCGGTCGTGCTCTCACTGGCGGCGCTGTTCGTGGCGCTCGCGGCGGCCATGTTCGGCGCGTTCGAGTTTGCGCTACCGTCGGCGCTCACCAATCGCCTCGCGAACCTAGGTGGCATTGGCTACAAGGGCGCGTTCCTGCTCGGCGCGGCGTGCGGACTCATCGCGTCGCCATGCACCGGCCCCGTGCTGACCGGGATCTTGGCGTTCATCGCCAGGACGCGCAGCGCGTCGCTCGGAGCGCTAGCCATGACGGCATTTGCGCTCGGGCTGGGCGTGCCGTTCTTCGTCGTGGGCACCTTCGCGGTGCAGTTGCCGAAGAGCGGGGCCTGGATGGTGCATGTCAAATCAGTGCTCGGCATCGTGCTGCTGGTAGTTGCTCTTTACCTGATGAACTCGGCGTTTCCGTCGCTCACGGGCTTCGTTCACGGCTCCGCCCGCTTCTACGGAGTAGCGGCGCTGCTCGCGCTCTCGGGCTTGGCGCTCGGTGCGGTCCATCGTGAGTTCGGAGAGCCCGGCGTCCTGCCCAAACTGCGCAAGGCGCTCGGAGTTCTGCTGGTCACCGCCGGCGCCTTTCTGTGCATTGCAGCGCTGATCAAGCCGAAAAACCTGATCGCGTGGGAGCACCAGGTCGACGAAGCGCGCGCGCGCGCGCAGCGCGAGAGCCGCCCCTTGCTCGTCGATTTCACGGCCTCCTGGTGCGGGGCCTGCAAGGAGCTCGACAAGGTCACGTTCTCTTCGCCGGACGTCGCACCGGAGATGGCCCGCTTCGTCACCGTCAAAGTCGATGCCAGCAACGACGACGATCCAAAGGTCGAAGCGACGCTCGCTTACTTCAAGGTCGTCGGCTTACCCACGGTCGTCATCTTCGATTCGCAGGGCAAGGAAGCCAAGCGCTACAACGATTTCGTTCCGCCCGAGACGTTTCTGTCAGGGATTCGCGCCGTAGAGTAACTCGGCACGTCCTAAATCCTCACGGCTCGAAATCTTTTGGCGCCGGAGCTGCTTTCGGCGCAGGAGCTGGGCTCGGCGCGGGGTTCGCGCCTTCGTTCTTGGGCGCAGGCGAGGGCGTGCTCGTGGCCCTTGGGCGCGCGGCGCCGGCGTGCCTCGCCGGCTCCTTGCCTTTGATTTCTCCGGTCTCCTCGGGCGGAGGTGGCGGCAGGTGAGCCGCGCTGTCATCCGTCGTGATGGCTTGCTCGACCATTGCCAGCAGGTGCGCGCCTTCGTTGCGCACATCCTCCGAACGGTCTTTCATCAACGTGATCAGGCGCTGCGCGTCAGCGAGATTCTTGCGGACTTCGTCCTTCTTGAAGACGCCTTGCGTCGCGAACGTCGCGTCGACGGCGGCATCGAGTGAGATCGCGTCGGCCTCGAGTTTTCGCAGCGTGTCGTGGTCCTTGTTCATCTGCGTCACGACGCGCAGCAGGTTTGCTGCCGACGATTCGACCTTGTTTAAGAGCTCGCGGCTCGCGCCCTGCGCTGGGCTCGTAGTATGCAGGCTGACGGCGGATTGCTTCGGATCGTCTGGCGCCGGGCTCTCCTCGATGCGTAAGCGCACGCCGACGCGGCTGAGCTTCTGCGCTTCTTCGCGCAGGTGTTCGGCGATGGCGTTGCTGGGGCTTTGCGGCGATAGCCCGACGGCCTGCGCGAGCTCTGCGCGCTCCGTTTCGGGGACGCCCGGTGCGTCAGCCAGCGCGACCTGCAGATCGAACAGTGAAATGAAGAATTGATCGTACTGTGCGTTGCCGGAGGCGTAGTACTTGCCCTGCGCCACGGCGGAGGGGCCTCTGGGCTCGAACACCGAGCAGCCGGCGAGGTTCGACTCGGCTGCGAGCGAAAGCAGCGCGAACGCCACGAAGGAGCAGCGACTCCTCATTGACACGATAGGCTCGCTCCCCACAGCTCGTCGTGTCCGGCGGTGGTCAGGATGAACAGCGTCAGCGCGCCCTTGTCGAGCGCGGCGAGCGCGCCTTGGCCCGCGTTGGCCCCCTTGGGCGATACGAGCAGCGGGCTGCCGTAGGCGATCAGGTCACTGGTGAAGGTTTGCACGCGCACTTGATACTGCCCGGACGCGCCGTCGGTCCACTGCATAAGCCAGCGACCGCCCGCCAGAGCCGTGATCGCCGGAGAGATGGCGCCGCCGCCCGTGCCGCTCACGAGTTCTCGCGCGGGTCCCGGCGCGCGCATAGTGGGCGCAGTCGCGACGAAGATCTTCCAGGGCGCCTCCGGGGCGTTGCGGCCCGCGAACGCCAGCACGGTGCTGCTTTCGTTGCCGGCGATGACGGGCGTACCGAGCAACTTGGGCGCGCCCGCGATCTCGAACAGCTCCGATTTTTTGCCGCCCTGGCGGTCCACGAAACCGAGCAGGACCTTGCCCGATTGCCCGCCGCTTCGGAAGGTGAGCGCGTAGCCGGCAGCTCCGACGCCGGCCACGCGGGGCTCGGTCAACTTGCTGTCCGCTTCCAGAGGCCAGATCAGCGTCACGTTACCCGCTTGGGTGCGTGAGAAGCCTTCATCCGTCTGGCCCAACGAAAATGGCGGTTTCTCGTCGACCAGATGAGCGACGCGCTGGTGAGCATCTTCGCGGTCGCTCAAGAAGCTCACGCGTTCGCCCTGCGTGAGCGGCACGACGCCGCGCAGCGGTTCTTTGGCGTCATCGTTGAAGAGCACGTTTTCGTCCAGAGAAACCGGGTCGATCAAGAGCCCAGCGGCTCGCGTCTTGCTCGCCGCGAAGCCGAGCGCGACGCCACCATCGACGGTCACCGTGTTCGGTGGGACCGTGCGCTCGATGCTGCTCGCCAGGCGAGCGGCCGGCAAGGCCAGGTGGCACGCGTGGTCCACGGTGCGTTGCTCGTCGCTCGCGGACGGGGCGGGCGTCGGCGCTACGCTGCTCGGCGCGCGCGGATGAGTGAACAACAGCGCGACGACGGTGACCGCCAGCGCCCCGCAGATCGCCGACAGGACCATCAGCACCGTCCGGCTGTCGACGCCGAGGCCGCCAACGCGCACGAGCGACGAGCGACTCGCGCTGCTCTGGCGCGGCGCGGTGTCCTCGTTTGGCCCGAACTCTTGCGGCGGACCAGGCACGGGCGTACGGCGCGCCGCTGGCGGGATAGCCTGCGGGATCTCGAGCGTGGAATCGAGCGGCGCGTCGTGGTGAGCGGGTCGCTTGCTCTCGGCTCGCGCGCGCACCGGGGGGAGCGAGCGGGCAGGCACGAGCGGCACGCGGCGCGGCTCCGTTGCGGGTGGCTCGGCATCGCTGATCTCCTCGGCGCGCACGATCTCGTGCCCTGGCCGCGAAGAATGCTCGATCTCCGGCACGGGCGTCGTCATGGCGGAGCGCTTGTCGAGCGCGTAGCTCGGCGCGGAGTCGAGCGCAGGCACGGCGGGCACACCGCGCGCGGGTGGCGGCACTGCGCCAGGTGGGCGCAGCGTGGCGGTGGCAGATTGCACCTCGCCTTCGGAGAGCGTGGGTAGCGGCTCGCGCCCCTTGAGCGGAACGGAGGCCGCCGTCGGTTCGCGCACGGCGACCGGCTGCGGAGCAGGGCGCGTGCGACCGATCGTACCGAAGCTGGTCGGCGCGAGCGTATCCTTCGCGGGATCGGACGGTGCGTCCTTCTTGGGATCCAAGCGTGACGCGATGTTCGCCGTGAGCGGTGGCAAGCCGGACTTCGGCCCCGGGTCCGCGGCGGGCGCGGGCTTCGCGGGAGGCGTTCGCTTGGAGCGAAGCGGCGGCGGCGGCGCTTTGACCGGCAGCGCAGGCGGAGTGAGTAGGTTTGGATCGCGCTTGGGCTCACGGCTGGGCACGCGCTGCCCCGCGGGCACCGCGGCTGCCAGTTCAGCGACGATGTTCGCCGCCAACCACTCCGCCCAGCCCGCGCGCCAAACCAAGGTGGTGGCGAGCAGCGCGCCGCTGGACAGCGCGGTCGATAGCTCCGCCTGACTCCCAGATTGGCGTACGCCGTCCTGTGTCAGCCAGTGCCATTGTGTATCTTTGGCGGACGCGACCAAGGCTCCTCGAGTCGGCTCGATTATGCCCGCAATCGACGTTTGGTACAGCGGAAAGGCCGCTCACGCGCCCGCTGCTTTCGGCATTCAGCCGGTTACTTTGGGCTCTAGGCTCACTCCGCGCGCGCGACGGCCACGCAGCCGAGCACCGAGCAGCCCGCAGCTCTGAGCGCGGCGATACAGGCGCGCAGGGTCGAGCCGGTCGTGACGACGTCGTCCACGAGAATCACGCGCGCGCTCGGCGCGCGACGCACGACGAACGCGCCGGCCACGTTGCGTTGTCGAGCGGCGCGATCTTGCTTGGCTTGCTGGGCCGTGTCTCGCAGTCGCGCCAGGGCGCGCGGGGCGACGCGCCCGGCCGTTCGCCGTGCCAGCTCACGAGCGAGCAGCGCGGCCTGATTGTAGCCGCGTTCGGCGAGCCGCTGCGCGTGCAGCGGCACGGGGACCCAAACGTCGCCCGGCTCGACGCCGAGCAGCTCCGAGCCAGGCAGCATCAGCTGGGCGAGGCCACTCGCGAGCTCCGGATAGTTCTTGTACTTGAAGCGCACGATGGCAGACGCCAGCGGCTCGCCGTAGCGCGCGCCCGCGTACACCGGCACGTCATCGACGTGGAGCTCGATGTCACGCAGTGTTTCGACGCGGCCGCACTCGGGGCAGATCGCCGTGTCGCCGGTCCATGGGGCTTCGCAGGCCGCGCACGAGCTTGGCGCGAGGAACTCGGCAAGCGAGCGACAGCTCGCGCACAGCAGTTGCCAAGGACGCATGAACTCGCATCGGTCGCCCGCGCGCCCGGTTGCGACTATTCGCCGAGCAGCGCGGTCATCGAGGCTTCGTCGGCCGGAGTGAACGAATATTGCTCGAACTCCCTCGAGGCCGCCCAGCGAAAGGCCTGGACGTTGACGGGGCTCGGCGCGCCGTCGATTAGAGCCCCTTCGTACAAATAGAGCTCCACCGCGTAGCGCTCGTAGGCGTGCTTCACGAAGCTGATCAGCTTGCCGGGCTCGATCCCGACGTTCAAACGGAAGCGTACTTCGCGCTTGAGCGCCTCTTGATCGCTCTCGCCCGGCTCCACCTTGCCGCCGGGAAACTCCCACAACAGGGGCAGCACGGCGCTCGGGCGCCGCTGCGTGATCAGATAGCGGCCGTCTTGCTCGATGACGGCTGCCACCACGCGGATCGTGCGCTCTGTCACGCGCAATCGCCGGTGATCACAGGTCGATGCGGAACAACTGCTGACCCATCAGCAAGATGTCGGTTCCGCCGATCTGACGCTCGGAGCTGATGCGCACGAACGTGCCGTTCGAGCTACCGACGTCGGTGAGGTAGATGCGGCCGTCCGAAGCCTTCGCGATCTTGCAATGTAGGCCGGACACGTAGCCGTCCTCCGAGAACAGGATGTCGCCGCGTTCGCGACCGCAGTGAACGCCGCGCTCGGGGATTGGAAACGCGTTGCCGCTGGTGTCGCGTCCGATCACGAGCGAGAGCCGCCCGATGTAGCCCTTGGCGGGGCTGCCGAAGCGCTCGACGCCGTCGCCTGCCTTGCTCTGGGGCTTGAGCTCCTCGAGCCGAATGATCTCCTGGCCGATGCGGAAAATATCGCCGAATTCCAGCAAGCAGGGCTCGTTTGGTCGGAGCTTCAAGTACACGCCGTTGAGTGAGTTCTCGTCCTTCACGAACAGCTGATTGCTGCGACGCGAGAAGGTCGCGTGACGCGGCGACAGATAGCTGTCGCCCGCGAAAATAGAGCCGGTGTCACGGCCGAGCGTGACGGTCGGTGCGTCGGGCAAACGATACGTACCCGCTTCGCTGCCATCGGCGCGTAGCGCCGTGAGAACAATGGACGGCGTACTCCCGCCGCTCGCGACGGCAGGCGCAGCCGCGGCGGGCGCCGCCGAGTGCGATGGGGCCGACATGGCGCCGATGTTGTAGCCGCATGAAGCGCAGAAGCGATTGCCGGCGCCGTTGACGTGACCGCATTGTGGGCACGCGACGCTGCCGCCTGCAGCCGCGGGCGCGCGCGATGGAGACGCCGCAGCAGGAGGGGGCGCGGAGGCCGCGGGCGCCGCGGGTGCCGCGGCCGGCGCAGGACGGGCGACGGGCGCCGGCGCTGCCGCGGGCGCCGCAGCAGGGACGCCGTGTGGAGGCGTGGCGGCCGTGAACGGCTTGGCAGCGGCAGCACGAGGTAGCTCGGCACCGCAACCCAAGCAGAACTTATAGTGGTCCTGATTCTCCTTGCCACACTTCAAACACGTGATCACTCTTGGCCTCCCAGGGAGCGGACCGTAGGCATGATTCGGGGAAGACTATCCCTCGTAAGGGCGCGATTATCTACGCTCATTTTTTCGGGTCAAGACCCGATGCCCTAGGGCATCAGCAGGGCGAGCGCATCCCGCAGCAGGTTTCCTAGGGGCTCGGCCGAAAGCTTCGGACCGAGGGCCGAGATGGCGCGCTCGGCTTCCGCGGGGCGATAGCCCATGTGGGTGAGGGCACCGAGCAAGCGCTCGGCTTTGTTACCCGGTGCTTGGGCCGGCGTCGCGCTCGCCGGCTCGAGGCCGTGGAGCTTTTCCTTGAGCTCGAGCACCAGACGCTCGGCCGTTTTTTTGCCGATGCCCGGGACCTTGCCGAGCCGCGCGTGATCGGCGCCCTCCACCGCGCGCGCGAGCTCCTCCGTGCTGAGCGCGCTGAGCACGCCGAGCGCGGTTTTCGGTCCCACGTTGGGTACCCCGATCAACAGTCGGAACACGCGGCGATCGGTCTCCGTCGCGAAACCGAAGAGATCGAGCGCGTCCTCTCGCACGTGGGTGTGAATCCAAAGTTCGACGTCGCCCGCGTCGGCGGCAGCTCGACCTAGGGTGCCCACCGGAGTCGCCACCTCGTAACCGACGCCGTGCACGTCGATCACGACCGCCCCGGTCGGCTCTTCACTCAGCACGCTCCCGCGCAATCGACCGATCACGTGTGTTTGCCGCTCAGTTGTTCTGCGCGCCTTGCGCGATCCAGCGAGCGAAGAGAGTAATGCCGCTCGCATCCCACACGACCTGGTCGCAGGTGGGCGGCATCACGTCACCGCAACCTTGGCCGTACACCACGATGTATTCCGACTTCTGCAGCATGCAGGCTCCGGCGCTGGCCGCGCAGCCCGTGAGCTTGAGCATCAAGAAGCTCTGCTCCGGATGCATGGGCACCACGCGCTGCTGGGTCGGCACGGTGGTGGAGTCTGCCATGAGACTCATCATGACCAGCGCGATATCGTCGGCGAGCATCGCGGGCGACGGCTGATTGGCGGGATTGTCCACGGCCTCCGGACCGAGGTAGAGCCCGGCGGACGGCAGGATGGGATCGGGTCCGTCGGGCTTGGTGGCATGGCAAAACTGCAGGTTGCAACCCGTCTGAATCTTCGGAAAAAGGTCGGTCTGGAACGAAACCGGCGCGGGGTCGAGCGAGCCATAATCGATGGGCTGACAGACGGGAGTGGGTGCAATGCCCGCCGCGCAGTTGGCGTTGTCGCTCTTTTTTTGGCTGCACGCAGCGAGCGAGAGGGCAGTGCAGCTGAGCAAGAGCGATAAGCATGCCTTCATGAAGATGCCTGTCTCACGAAAAAGCGAAGGTTTCGAGGAGCCTAGCAGACACCGCTCGCCCGGCCCGTGGGGCTTCCGAAAAATCCTGCGCGGCGAGCTGCCTTTGGCCGCGCGAGGAAAATCGTGAAAGTCGTGCTACTAGCCGCGGGGTCGTGTCGAAACGGATCGGTCTTCGGTTGCTCGTGAGCGGGCTCGTTCTGCTTGGGGGCGCAGCTTGCGGAGGCTCAGCGAGCGAAACGCCGCCCCCGCTGGAACCGGATCCGCGAGGCAACAACTACCTCGGCAACTATGGACACGCGTCAGTTGCTGGCGACGCCGATGCCGGCGCGCTCCGACCGGCTGTACGCAGTGGCAGCGCAGGCAGCGAGCCTCCGGCGTCGCGGGCCGCCGCTACCTGGGGCAGTGGGCGTGGTAGCGCGCCCCGCTGAGCGTCAGAAACTCCCGCTCAGCGACAACCCAGCGTAGCCGGGCGCCGCGGCGGGCGTCACGATCGGACGGCTCGGTGTGAGCTCCGCGCTGCTCGCCGGTTTGCGTGGGCTTACGAAATACCAGATGACGCCGCCCGCAGCGCCCGCGAGGCCCACCCAGGTGACCGCTCCGTAGGTGATCTGGCGGTTGCGCGCGTCATTGCCCTGTTGAATGCGTTGATTCTTGACCGCGTCGGAGACACCGGGCTGGCCGCACTGGCGGTTCGGGCAAACCTTTTCGAAATCGCTCACGTCCTTGGACGCCTTCGAATAACCGGCGAGCCCGACCAGAAACACGACGCCGCCCGCGCCCGCGACGATCAACGGCAGAACCGGGCGCTTGCCTTGGGGCTCTGAAGTCGGCGCGGGGGTCCCGCCCACTGGGGGTGTCGTCGTCGGCGCCTGCACGGGAGGAGGGGGCTGGGTCACCGGGACGGGCGTGGCCTTCTCAGCTTCGATCTGCCTTTTCATGGCCTCGATGCGGCGCTGAATTTGTTCGTGCTCGGCGCTGGTCGGCTCGCGCATCTGAAACGTTTCGAGCGCCACGACCGCGTGGCGTTTCTGGCCGTTGAGCTCGTAGGCGCGCGCGAGGTTTTTGAGCAGCGCATTGGCCGTGCAGTCGCGGCGATAGGCGTCTTCCCAGTACGTGATGGCGCGCGGATAGTCGGCTTCGTCGAACGAAGCACTGCCGGCTTGAAACGCACCTTTGGCGGCGCCGACTTCGTTGTCGGTGGGTTGCTTGGTGCACTCGAGGTACGGCTTGGGCTCGTCTTCAGCGCGTGCGAACGCAGGGCTCAGCACGAGCCCGCAGGCTACGAGCCATTGGCAAAGGTTACGGCGCATTCGCTCAATCTTTCCGGAAACGAGAGGAGTGAGGCCGCCTAGCATAGGTGCAATCGGCACGGGACCTCAAATCCCGTGTGTTCGCGGGACGGTTCGAGCGCGCCGGCCGTGCGGCCAGGCCAGATATCGCCCGCTCCAGATATCGCTCGATAAGCTGAGTCTTGAGCGCGGAATCGCGCGTTTCGCAAGTCTTGTATCGCGCCTCGATCCGGAGTCTTGTGAGCTCCGTGCGCCTGAGATTTTTCGTCGAGCGAGGCGGGCTCCTTGCGCTCGTGTTCGCGCTGCTCAGTCTCGTCTGCTTGCAGCTGGCGAGCGCTGGCACGAGCGACGGTAAGCGGCTCGAAGAGATTCGAGCACAGATGGAGAAGGGGCAAGGCTTCTACGTTGCAGGCAACTACCCGGCGGCAGCCGACGTGTTCGAGAGTGGGTACAAAACGTATCCGTATTCGGCGTTCCTCTTCAACGCGGGCGTCTGCTACCAAAAGCTCGGCGACGCAGAGCACGCGCTCGCTCGCTTCAACGAGTACCTCAAGGTCGATCCGAACGCGCCAGACGCCGACAAGGTGAAGCAGCGCGTGGGCACCCTCGAAGCGGCATTGGCGGCGCAAAAGGCCGCGGCCGTCCCGCCTGTCGTCGACGCGGGGGCCGCTGCGGCCGCGGACGCGGGCGTAGCGCCCACGCCGCCCACGCCGATCCTGGTGCCCACGGCGGATGACCAGAATGCGATGAAATCGCTGGTGGTGATCGAGACCGAGCCGGACGGCGCGCCGCTCACGCTCTACGCACCACTCGACGCGAGCGCGGCCCCGTTCAGGGGCGGCTCGCCGAATCCCGGCTGGAGGGCGATTGTGAGCACACGCTCGCCCGCGAATTTGACGCTCGACGTCGGCAAATATCACGTGGTGATCGACAAATACCGCGACTTCAACCCGAGCGAGACCGACATCGACGTGTCGCCCGGCCACGTGCACCAGCTGAAAGCGGACCTCTCTCAGGGGCAATTCATGGCCTTCCTGCGCGTGTCCGCCAACGTCACGGGCGCCTACGTGTGGCTCGACGACAAGCTCAAGCAGACGCCGATTTGGGGCACCACTCCGCACGGTGAGCTCGTCTCGAGCGGTCAGCACAGCGTGCTGATCGAAGCGCCCGGTTTCGAGCCCCTGCTCGCGCCCGTGACCCTCAGCCACGGCGAGCAGAAGGAGTGGCAGGTCACGCTTTCACGCGTCGGTTACGGCGTGCTGCGACTCGACTCCAACGCGCCC
>DASXKQ010000286.1:0-1652 GCA_036496745.1 Polyangiaceae bacterium | reverse complement strand
GCGCAGCACGGCCTTCACGCGCGCCAAGAGCTCGGCCAAGCTAAATGGCTTGGTGATGTAGTCCTCGGCGCCGAGCTCGAGACCCATCACTTTGTCCATCTCCGCACCGCGCGCGCTCAGCATGATCACCGGCACGTGGTTGTCTTCGGCGCGGATCGAGCGCACGACCTCGAAGCCGTTCATTTTCGGTAGCATCACGTCCAGGATCATCAAGTCGAACTCGCCGCCGCGCGCGCGCGCCAGGCCTTCTTCGCCGTCGAGCGCGACGCCCACGGCGTAGCCCTCTGCCTCCAGATTCATCTGCAAGCCGAGCGTGATGCTCTCGTCGTCTTCCACCACCAAAATGCGTCGTTTGTTGGTAGTCATCGCCCGATTAGCTCCGCGTCATCGGCAACACCAAGCTGAACGCGCTGCCCTTGCCGGGTTGGCTCACGAGCTCGACGCGCCCGCCGTGCGCTTTCATCACGTGCTTGACGATGGCAAGTCCGAGCCCGGACCCCTCGCGCTCGCGCGAAAGCCGATCGTCGACGCGGTAAAATTTCCAGAAAATGCGCTTGTGTTCGTCGACCGGAATGCCGACGCCGTTGTCCTTCACCGTGACGCGCGCGTGCTTTTCGTCGGCGCTGGTGGAGACGGTGATCTTGGCCGGGTCACCGCCGTATTTGTACGCGTTGGTGAGCAGATTGAGCAGCGCGTCCGAGACCGCGCCGCGATCGGCGTTCACCAGCAGCGACGCGGGCGGCAGCTCCACATGCAGATCGACGCTGCGCCGGTCGCGCACGGTCTCGAACGCCGTGAGGCCGGCTTCCACGATCGATTTTAGATCCGTTTGCCGAAAGGAAAACTCGCGTTTGCCGCTTTCCATGCGGCCCCAATCGAGCAGGCGATCGATCAGCTCTTGCAGGCGGGTGCTCTCGCGCGAGAGCCCGTCGATGCACTTTTGCTCGAGATCCGCGTCGCCGCGACGCATGGCGAGCGTGTCGGTAAATAGGCGGATCGAGGTGAGCGGCGTGCGAAGCTCGTGCGAAACCTTGGACACGAAATCGCTCTGCAATGCCGACAAGTTCGCCTCTCGTCGCACGAATACCCACACCAGGACCACGCCTGTCGCGGCCGCGCCGCTGAGCGCCATCACCAAAATACCCATCAGCAAGTTGAGCCCCACCTCACCCATGAACAGCAGGATCACGCCGAGCGCGAGCAACAAAAACGACGGCACGACCACCAGCGAGACGAGCAGGATCACGATCCGCCGGTAACGGTAGGGAGCCAGGTCGCGAGGCGCCATTGCGCCCTCACTATAAGCCGAGTTGTTCGCACATGCCGCCCGCATCGCAAGCGCGCGGGCGCGACGCACGGGCCCGCGCTGAGACTCCGCGAGGGCACGCGCCGTCGGCTTCGCTTTTACGAAAAGCCGGGCTACGCTTAGCTTTGGTCGAGCGTGGGTCTCGAGCGAATTTTCTGATGACCACCACCCGGGCCGCCCAAAAACCCGCCGTTCCGAGCGCCATTCCCCAGGCCGGCGAAATGGTGGCGGACAAGTATCAAGTGGACGGGATACTCGGCAGCGGCGGCATGGGCGTGGTGCTCGCGGCGCGTCACGTCGGGCTCGGGCAAGCGGTCGCCATCAAGGTGCTGACGCTGCCGGCAGA
>DASXKQ010000285.1:0-18586 GCA_036496745.1 Polyangiaceae bacterium | reverse complement strand
GGCGACGTCCGGAATCGGATAGACCAAATCCGATGCGACCTGCCACTCTGGGAACGGCACCTTGTCGCTCGTGACGCGATTCCACAGGCTGGCGATCCACGCCGGGTCGAGCTCCTCGTATTGATGGAAGCCCGGCAAATCACGGCCGAAGAGCGGCCCGAGCTCGCTCGGTTGCTTGGGCGCATGGATCGCGCTGAGCACGAGCGACAGCTCGTAGTCGTCGACGTGCTCGAGCGCGGCGTGCGCGAGGCCGCCGCCGCCCTCTTGATTGAGTTGGGCCAGCGCGTGCTCGAGCGTGTCGCGGACTCGCTCGTAGTCTTGCAGCTTTCCGCTCGAGCTCGCGTTCGACGCGAGTTTGCTGAGGACGCGCGCGATCTCCTCACGCGTTCCGGACGGTGGGGCGGCGTTGGTGAGCGGCGCGATTCGGCTCGGCGCAGCAAGCTTTGGCCCGGTTCCGCCGTACAAGTTCACGACCGCCGGCGCGTGCAAACTCGAATTTTCCGGTACGTCCGCCAGGCAGAGGCCCTTGTGTGAATACCAAATGTCGTCGGGAGTGACGTCCGCGGTGCGCGTGCCCGGCGCGAAGTCCCCGAGGGATTGCAGCGCCGAGCGATAGATCGACTGCAGATAGGAACTGCAAAATAGCCTATTTTGCGGCGCCGGCAGCTTGATGCCGAGCGTCAGCCGCACGAGCTCGCGCACGAGCCCCGGCAGATCGTACGCCACGCCGGCTTTCTGCAGATCGCGTGCGGCGCTCACGACCGCGACGCGCTCTGGCGCGCTCAAGCCAGGCAACCACTTGAGGCCGCGCGCCGTCACGCGATCGTCGTCGTAGTCGCCGATCACGGCGTCGTAGATTTTGCCGGCGCCCTTGCCGACCGTCGCCTCGAAGATGATCTCGATCGCTTCCTTGAGCGGCGTGTCCCAGGCGACCTGGCCCTCGGCGTCACGGATGGTGCAGTCCAAGATCTTCGTGGTGGGGCCGTGGTACGGCTCGGCGATCAGAAAGCAGTGCGACCAGGGACTCGGCTTGCCTGGGTGGTAGGGCCCGAGCCGGAGCCCCTGCGCGATCAGCTCGTCGAGTGGGCGCGCGAGCATCGCGAAGACCATCGCGCCTTCGAGCTCCTCCGGTGAGTACGCCTCGGCAACGTGCGTAAGAAAGTCCGACAGGCTCATCTGGTTTGCTCCTGATCCCCTCAGTCCAACTAGAACCTAGCCCGGATACCACGAAACGCGCTTTACGAGCTCGCCCCGACCTAGTCATTTGTGTTCGGCTCGCTCAGCTGCGTGAGCGCTGCTGGTTTTTTTGAGCCGTGTCAGTGAGCAACGGCAATCGATGCATGGTTTCTCCCGACGGATACTTTGGAACACAGTTCAGAGAAGAAGACGGCGCCGAGCGCGACCCACAGCACGCTGCGTAGGCGGCGCAGCAGCGACACGGTGAGCACCGTACTTGTGCTGAGCTTGGCTGCGGCCGCGCTGCCCGCCAGCGCGGCTTCCAGGATGCCGAGCTGTCCAGGTACCAGCGCGCCGACGCACGACGCGATCGTCGAGGTCAAGGCGAGCAGCGCGCTCGAACGCGCCGACGCCGTGGCCAAGAGCGCAAGCGCCAGCGCAAATTCTGCGACGATCCAGAGCTTGCCGAAGTAGTGGGCGACGAATGCAGTCAAGAGCGGCCGCAGGCGCTTCGAGCTGCTCTGTTGCTTGCGCGACACGAGCCAACCGCCGCACGCCGCAGCGACACCGAGCAAAACGAGCAGCGAAAGCGCGCCGCGCCACACGAACCCCGCTACGCTGCCGATCACGGCGACCAGCGCGACGAGCGAGCTCAGATTGTCGAGCACGACGGCCTTGGTGGCGACCGCGCGTTGTTCGCCGGGCAGCGTTGTGATTTTGACCGACTCGCCCAGTACACCGAGCCCAATTTCGTTGCCCGCCTGAGCCGCCACGAAAATGCGGAACGCGCGCCACGGACTCGGCCGCACCTCGGCGGGCAGCAGCGCGCGCCAGCCGAGCATGTGCACGAAGTTGCCGACCAGCGGCGCGAGCATCAAAAGGACGACGCTCGGACCCGCGCGTCGTATCGCGGCTTGCACGGTGGACCACGGCAAGCCGCGGTAGAAGCGGAAGCAGAGCAGGCAGCCTGCGGCGAGCAACGCGAGCGACAGAGCGCGCCGTGTGAAGCGACCGAGGGTGTGCTCGCTTCGCCACAGTGTTCCCCGCGCGCGCACGGCGAGCCCGGGGGTTGGCCTCTTTCGCTCGAGAAACTGCGGCTCGTTCGACATGGGAGCTGCGGTTGTGCAGTCCGCGTGCCAGCGAGCTCTCCTACATCTACGCACCCCCAGAATAGTTTTTGTTTGCTGGTCGAATTTGATGACCCTCACGCTCCAATTTGCTTGCTACACTGAAGCTGTCGTCGTCGCCTCGCGCGCCGGCGGCTAGGAGGATCTCGAGTGATGCGAACCGAAAGTGTCTTGCTTACAATTGGAGGGATTCTCGTGGCCGTCGCCTGCGGCGATCAAGCCGCGGTCACCAGCTCGCCCGGCGGGCTGCAGACGGCTAGCGGCACCGCGTCCGGCGCCGGTGCGGCCACGGGCGCCGGCGCGACCCACAACGTCGGCGGCAGCTTCAACGCGACGGGC
The DNA here is from genome assembly GCA_036496745.1 of Polyangiaceae bacterium. Lineage (GTDB taxonomy): Bacteria > Myxococcota_A > Polyangia > Polyangiales > Polyangiaceae > PMG-095. The sequence goes on along the minus strand of DASXKQ010000285.1, from coordinate 15,944 downwards.
GGCGCGCCCGGCAACAGCGGCGGTGCCAGCGCGGCCGGTGGGCTCGACTCCGACGCCGCGTGCGTCTCGACCGGTGCCGACGGCCAGCCCGTGCAGGTCGATCTGTATTTCATGGTCGACATCACCGGTTCGATGAAGTGCCCGGTACCCGAGGATGCAACGCAGCCGGCGTGCGAGGTGGATCCAGGCGCGCCCTATTCTCCCGTGAATCGTTGGACGACCGAGAAAGCGGCGTTGCTCGCGTTCGCGGACGCGCCGGCGAACGCGGGACTCGGCGTCGGGATTCGTTTTTTCCCGGACACCAACGACATTTGCAACGCGACAGTCTACCAGACGCCTGCCGTGGCAATCGCTCCGCTCCCGAATGCGATGCTCGACATGGTGATCAACAATCAGAACCCGGGCGGCAGCACGCCGACGGTGCCGTCGATTCAGGGCGCGCTCGCGTACGCGAAGGCCTATGCAACGATGAACCCGTCGCACAGGGTCGCGGTGGTCTACTCGACCGACGGCTACCCGCAGGGCTGCGACGCTACCAACACGATCCCGAACGCGGTGACGGCTGCCGGCAACGCTCTCGGCGGCATGCCGAGTATTCCCACCTATGTTTTGGGGCTAGGCCGCAATGTTTCGGATTTGAACAGTATTGCCGTCGCCGGCGGAACGACTCAAGCGTACCTGATCGACACGACGCAAGATGCGGCGAGCCAGCTGTCAGCGGCGCTCGCGAGCATTCGCACCAAGACCGCGGTCGGCTGCCAGTACATCATCCCTCCGCCGCCTAACGGTCAGACCCTCGATCTCGGCAAGGTCAACGTACAGTTCACGGACTCGGCGGGCATGGTGACGCCCTTGAGTCAGGACGCGACCGCCGGCTGCACGGACGGTTGGCAGTACTCCGCGGACAACAAGCAAATCAATTTGTGCAGTAACACGTGCAGCACGGTTACGGCGGACTCGGGTGCCAAGGTCACGGTCGAGTTCGGTTGCGCTACGTCGACGGGTCCGAAGTAAGCATTACCCGCACTCCCCCTCGCGACACACCTGCCCGGTCGGGCAGAGCGCGCCGCACTTTCCGCAGTTCAATGAGTCGCTCGCGAGGTCGGTACAAGCGCCGCCGCACAGCGTGGCGCCCGCTGGGCACACACATTTGCCGGAGACGCACGACGCGCCGCTCGCGCACGCCGTCCCGCAGGAGTGGCAATTCAGGGGATCGGACGCGACGTTGGCGCACCGCCGGGTGTCGCAGTTGAGCTGGTCGGGGGGGCAGCAGGCGCCGTTCGTGCAAGCTTGGCCGGGCGCGCACTTGGTGCCGCAGGCGCCGCAGTTGTCGTGGTCCGTTTGCAGTTGCTTGCACACGCCGTTGCATTGGCTGGCGACGTCGCAGCTGCAGCTGCCGGGCTCGCACTCCGGGCAGATACCAGGCCCGCACTGGCAGACGCCGGGCTCGCACTGGCAGACGCCTCCTTTACAAGTTTGAATGTCCGAGCACGCCTGGTTCAGCCCGCCGCAGTTGGCGTTGTCGGTGAGCGGATCGGCGCAGTACTGCGTTGGGCCTGTCTTGAGGGTGCCGTAGTCCGTGGCCAGGAATCGGCCTGGCGGGCACGCGCACTCCCCGGCGGTGCAAGTTGCGCCGCGCATGCAGGTACTCCCGCACGCGCCGCAGTTGGCCGGATCCGACGTCAGGTCGACGCACGTGTGCGCGCACACCACGCCCGTGCCGGCGCACGTCGATTGACAGCTGCCCGCGATGCAGAGTTGGTCGCTCGCGCACACGTGGCCGCACGCCCCGCAGTTGTCGACGTCGCTGGCCGGGTCGGTGCACTGATCGCCGCACAAAAGCAGGCCGTTTTCACACTGGCACGTGCCGGCGACGCACGCGCCGGTCGCGCACACGTGGCCGCACGCGCCGCAATCGATGTTCGAGTTCGTGAGGTCGACGCAGCGCACTCGAGAGCAGACGGTCGCGCCGTCCGGGCAACTGCAGACTCCGGCCACGCATTGTCCCGAGCAGAGGATGTTGCACCCCGAGCAATTGAGGCGGTCGCTGCTCGGATCGATGCAGCCGGACGCGCATGCGATGCGCGGCGCGCTGCAGCTCGCGACGCACGCGCCGAGCTCGCAGTACGGCGCGTCGCTCGGGCAAGCGTGACCGCACGCGCCGCAGTTGCGCGCGTCCTGACTCAGAAGCTGACAGACCCCGTCGCAGAGTGTGGAACCGTTGGGGCAGACGCACTGACCAGCGACGCACTCCGCGCCGCCTTGGCAAGCGACCCCGCAGGCGCCGCAGTTCACGCTGTCCGAGTCCGTGAAGGTGCAGCCGCTCGGGCAATCGGTCTGCGCCGGTGACGGACAGACGCACGCGCCGTCGCGGCAGGAGCGTCCGACCGCGCACCAACGGCCGGGCTCGCCGCAATTCTCCCGGTCGAGGTTCTGGCCGGCGTCGGGTGAGGGTGGTGGCCCTGCGTCGGGCACGGGCGAACTCGCGCCGGCCGCGCCTGACGAGGTTGCGATCGCGGGCTCTGCGTGGTGCGAGACTCTGCCGCAGCCGAGCGGCAGCGCGCCGAGCGACGCGACCAACAACAGAACCCTCGCCACGACCTTTCCCGTGTTCACTGCGCCGCATGATACCGCGCTAAAATCGCTACGTTTGTTTAATCTGGTATGCGTGACGCCAACATTCGCGTGGGTTGCGGCTTTGGTCCCGACTGTGAGTTGTGCCAGGCGGCTATCGGCCCGCGCGTGCCGGACGCGCTGCCGTAGGTCGGCTCTTTGCTCAGCGCCGGCGGCGGTTGCGCCGACCGAGCGCGAATGCGATCAGCGCAGCGCCGAGCCAGGGCGTCGCCTCGGAGCTCTGCGCTCCATCGACGCGACAGCCACAGCCCGACGGATCGTTCGAACGCGCGACCGCGGCAGCCGCTCCACTCCCTTGCCCAGCGCTGCCCGACGCGCCGGCATTGCCCGCACTCCCAGCCTTGCCCGCATCGAGCGACGTCGCGCCTCCAGCAGCGACTCCGCTGTCGTTGCTGGCCGCGTCACCGCTCGCCGCGTCGCTCGTGCTCGCGTCCCTTGGGCCCGCGTCGCTCGTGCTCGCGTCCGTACCAGTCGCTGCGTCGAAGACCCCGGAGTCAGTCGGCCCTGCATCATCGGCCGAACCCGCATCGGTCGGACCCGCATCAGCGCCCGCGCTCGCCCCAGCACTGCCACTCGCTCCCGCGCTGCCACTCGCGCCAGCACTGCCACTCGCGCCCGCGCTGCCACTCGCACCCGCACTGGCTCCAGCACTGCCACCCGCGCCCGCACTGCCACTCGCCCCAGCACTGCCACCCGCGCCCGCACTCGCGCCAGCACTGCCACCCGCGCCCGCACTGCCACCCGCACCCGCACTCGCGCCCGCACCCGCGCCCGCACTGCCACTCACGCCCGCACTGCCACTCGCTCCGGCATTCGCGCCACCACTTCCACCCGCACCCGCACCACCACTCGCTCCCGCACCACCACTCGCTCCCGCACCACCACTCGTTCCCGCACCACCACTCGTTCCCGCACTCGCGCCGCCGCTGCCACTCGCCCCGCCGTTCCCTCCCGCGCCTCCCGCGCCGCCACTGCAACTGCTCTGCGTCGGGTTGGCCTGCGCTGGGCAGTTGTCGAGTGAGTCGGGGATTCCGTCGCTGTCCGTGTCGCGCGCGGCGTTCGACGCCAAGGCGACGTAGCGCACGTCGGCGTTCGCGCGCGTGCTGGCGGGATCGAGCTCCACGTAGAAACCCAGGCGCCCCGCGCTGCCCGCGCTGTCGTCGAGGTTGAACACGGCCGAGCAAGGCGTGCGTCCGACGGGAGCACCCTGCATGTCGAGCAGGCCGCAGTAGAGGTCTTGATAGCTGCTGGCTCCGAGCCGCACGGTCCACTTGCGACCACCGGCGATCGCTTGTCGCAAGAGCCCCATGCGCTCGGCGGGAAATAGCAACGCTTCGAAGCCAGCCGAGCCGTCGCCCGTGAAGCGCATCGGCGCGGGGCCGAGCAACACGTTGCGGCTCGCGTCGAGCGCATAGAGCGCGCTTTCCAGGCGATCTTCCAGCACGTCGAACGAGTTGACTTGGCCCTCCCGAATCAGCACGACGCCGCCGAATGCGCGCTGCTGCCCGCTGCTCGTGAGCTTCACGCTCACGCTGCCCGCGCCGGGCGACGGGAACAGCGCCGTTACCTGGCTCGGCCCGCTCGCTGCGAGTTGCCCGGTGAATGCGCTGGCTCCGACGTTCAACGTGAACGCACCGCAGTTCGAGCTGCAGCTGGCGATCGGCACCACTTGGGTGCCGAAGCGGTAGTCCGCGTCCGCGTCGAGCGAGAAGGTCGTGATCGCGTGGCCGGCGCTGTCCGCGTCCTGCACGAACATTTCCGGGTAGGGGCCGAGCACGGCGTCCGCCGCATAAGTGCCGCTGGCACCGAAGTCGTCTAGGCGACACTGCAGAAAATCGAACAGCGTCGAGATGCGGTACGAGCCGGCGGAAAATGGCAGTCCGCTCACGTCACGGTCCGCCAGCGCGCGCGCTTTGCAGTCCGCCGCGATGTCCGTCGCGTTCGCGTTCAGGATCTGGGTGGGATCCGCCCAGGTGGCTTGAATCGACTGCGTGCCCACGCCGCTGAGCGGATTGCTGGTATCCGGAAGCAGTTCGCACAAGCGAGAGCCGAAGCCGAGATCACCGCCGACGGCGACCGGGCCGACGAGCTGGTACTCGGGTGTGCCAGCGACGCGCGCCAGCATGCCGGAGCCGGACGAGCCGTGGCAGCCGTACAGATCCGTCCAGGTATTGGCGGAGAAGCTCGGCGGCGTGCCGTCACTCCAAGTGATCGAGTGGAGCGGCAAGAGCTCGGCTCCCTTGTCGAAGTAGTGGTAGTTCTGCGACGGATCAGTCGGTTCAGTGATGTAGTGATCGATGCGATCCTGCGGCAGCGAGCTGTCCGGTCCGCCGAGGTCGAGCACCTCGTGCTTCCACTGCATGAGCGCTTCACGCCCAACCGGGTCGCCGCTGCTCATGTTGACGAAGCCGTATTTGTCACCGGGGCGGCCGCTGCAGTGCATGAGCCCGACGTCGTTCGCGCCGCCCGGACAATTGAGATTGTTCGTACCCAAGCAGCGCGTGACGACCGTGCACGCGTAGTCGTCCCTAAGATAGCCGTCCGCGGCGGCGTAGTTGGGCTGCGTGTAGCTCGGGAAAGTGCCGCTCAGCGCGGCTGGCACGTAGTTCTTCGCGAGAGCGGCCGTTGGCCGATACATATACAGCACGACCGCGTCGAGGTCGCTGTCGGGCGTCACGCAGTGGCCGGCCGTGATCACGTAGCTCGGCGAGATCAACGTGGCGCCACACGAGTAGCGAATGCGGCTGTCTGCCGGCGCGGGCGCGAACAGCGGCGTGCCGCCCGTGCCGGTCAGCGCCGGAAAGATCGCCGCGCCGCTCGACCAATACGGCTGGCCCTGCATGGCAAGCTCGCGCAGAAAGCTCGCGCGGATCTGATCCTGCGTGAGGCTCGCGTGCGCCGTTGAAAAGACCGTGAGCGAGGGCACCGGCTTGAACGCGAGATCGTAGTACGCACCGAGCAGCGAGCTTTGAATCGGCTCATGCGCGCTGCCGAGCAAGCCGCCGTCTTGTGCGTGCTGATCGCTGCAACCGATCAGCATCAGTGTGCCCAGTCCTAGCCCAATCGCTTTGCGCCCTGCCGCCATTTTCAAGCTCCCGTGATGTCGCGCACTGTAACACGCGCGCTCGCGAATGCACCCGCGAGCAAGAAGGGAGATCTCGGGCTAGCTCGACGTAGGATCTCGGCTCGTGCTCACGGGCACGGGTTGGCAGAGGAGCATGACGGCGCGTACACGAAACAGTGCCCGGCGCTGCATAGCGCGCTCAGTGCGGGATCCGGGACCGCTGCACACGCGAGGCAGTCAACGCTGCCGTTGCCACAGACGAGCTCGCTGAGCGCGGCCTCTTGGCTAATCGCGACCCAAGCCGTATTTTCGCAGCTCGGGCAGCAACCGGCGCCCGTGCGCAGCATACAGTCCGCCTGTGTCGTGCAGCTCGTGGCCGACGTTTGGCGGATGTCGACGACCCCGCATTGTCCGTTCGAGCAGGTAGCGACGAAGTTCTGACCCACGTCAGCGCCGGGCCCTGGCGCAGCGCACGGCGGGCACGGGCCGGGACACGGGTCGAGCGCTACCTGGGCGGCATAGAGGCTATTGACCGCCACCAGCTGCTCGAGCCGCGGGATGCCGCAACCGCCGCTGCAGCACGCACGATTGACGAGTGTGCAGTCTAACGGCGATGCGCATGTCAGCATGTCTGGGCCGATGCCCGTGATGCCGCCCGCGCCGGCACCGCCGCTCGTGCCCGCGCTACCCGCCGCGTTGCCGCTCGCGCCGGTCGCCGCGCCGTCCGTGTGCGACGTGTTGCCGCCACAGCTTTGCAGCGCACAAGCCACGAGCCATGCGGCCAGCGCATACGCCCATCGTCCCGAGGCCCCATGCGTTCGCTTCATGCGTTCGTCTCCCGCCTATTTTTTGGCGACGCACATGTTGTTCTTGCAGGCGGGAGCGGGTGGAAGGATGCACGCGATCTGGGGACAGATCATGGGCTTGCCACCGCATTGCGCTTGCCAAGCCTTTTGATTCGCGTCGCAATCCGTCTTGGTCATCACGTCGAGCGCGCACGTGGCGCAATAGCAATCGTCCGCCGTTACCGGCGCGGTCGGATATTTGCAAGAGACGCAATCCGAGTCCATCGTGCACGAGCCACCGCCACTCGCGCCTGCACTGCCACTCGCCCCGGCGCTCGCGCCCGCACTGCCACTCGCGCCCGCACTGCCACTCGCGCCCGCACTGCCACTCGCGCCCGCGCTCGCCCCGCCACTGCCGCTCGCCCCCGCGCTCGCCCCGCAACTGCCGCTCGCACCTGCGCTCGCGCCCGCACTGCCACCCGCGCCCGCGCCCGCGCTGCCGCTCGCGCCTGAGCTCGCCCCGCCGGACGCAGCACCGGAGCCGCTCGCTCCGGCCGTGGTGCCGCCGGAGCTCGGGCTACTGGTTCCAAACAAATCGTTGTTCGAGCTGCCGGAGCACGCGCCGAGCGACAGCGCCAAGCAACCGGCGAGACTCGCCCTGCAGATGAAGTTAAGCGCCATAGATCAAGGATACCTCGCGCTCGTCAGAGGAGCCATGTCGCGCGACAGGAGCGCGGATTACGTCGCATTTTGACTCACGACCCGAGCGGATCGGCGAGCGAGCGCGTCGTCTGCGACACGCGAATCATGTTAACGTCGGAGCGTGTCCGCGCAGAAGAACCTCGCGCATTTGCTGATGCAAGTGGTGGGCATCACGGGTGGGCTCGTGACTCTCGTGGCGTCGTTCTTTCTCGCGGGCGAGGACTACTACCCAGGGCGCTTTTACATCCAGAACCAGGGGCTGTGGGACAACGGCAACTACTACGTGAAGTTCACGTTCCTTTTGACGTGGCTCACCTTGCTCGATGTCGTCGTCGTACCTTTGATTGCCGTGGCCGGTGTCGTCGCGCTGATCAAACGCATGGCCAGCCCCACACTGTCGGCGCCAGCGGGGTGGGACGTCGTGCACGTGGGGCGCCGGCTGAAATTCGGCTTGATATCACTCGTCTGCACGCCGCTCTGGCTCGTCGCGATGGGCGTCATCATTTTTTCGCCCGAGTGGTTGTCTCCTCTCGGCGGGTTGGCTTCGGTGTTCCTCATGTTGCTGCCCTCGCTGCCGATGTTGATCCCGGCGCTCGCGCTCGACGCCTTGATCCCGCCGCGCTACGTCGTCGGCGTGCTCGAGGGCCTGCGCACGACAACCGGGCGACGCAATCAAACTCCGACCGTGCACTTTCGCGTCGGCTCCGACTCGTACACCACGAACCCGAGCAGCGCGCGCGGTCTCGCGGACGGCATGCGCGTCGCGCTCGTCGCGAGCGGCTTCTTCGGAAGCGTCTTGCAGCTCGCGCGCAGCGACGGCTTCTGATGCGAGCGCCCTCGCGTTCGCGTCCAACCATCCAGTGGTTTGAGCGCTAGCTTTGGCCCGACGATTCCGCTCTGGCCGGCCAGGCCGCGCGGATCTGCGCGCTGAGCGACACGACCTCCACTCGGTCGTAGATCAAGACACCGTAGCTCCACGAAAAAACATTGGCCGGGCGCGCTCGCTCGTCGGTCTCGTACACGGGCAGCGCGTGAATGTGAAAGTGTGGAAAGCTCATGGGCAACTGCGCGGCCGTGCCCAAAATGGCATTGAAGATCCGCGGCGGGTCGAACGCGCGGCGCAGCGCGTGGCAAGCTTCATAGGCGAGTCGTTGCAGGGCGATGTATGCGGGCCACGGCAAGTCGGTCGTGTCGACGACGTGTGTGCGCGAGATCACCAGTAAATGTCCCTTACATGAGCCGAAGCCGTCGAGTACCACCGTGCCGTGCTCGTTGCCCGCGATGAACTCAGGATGCGAGTGATCGAATGCGGCGAGCGCACACATCACACAACCGTCTGCTCCCCCGAGCAGTGTTCGGCGGTTTTCCTGCAATAGCTCGAGCGCCTCGCTCTTTTCGACTCGCCTCATCCTGAGCGCGCCATGCTACGATACTCGACAATGGCCGTGCGGGAGAGACTCATCGCGTGTGGGGTGCAGCCGCTCGCCGCCACCTGCGCGTTCGCGCTCGGGGTGGTCGCCTGCGCGGCGGGCAACGGCTCGTCGCGCCCAGGTGAAGGCAACGGCGGCGGCGCTGGGAGCGCCGGAGCAAGCTCGCTCACGGGCGGATTCGCTGGGACCAGCGGATTCGGTGGGATCATCGAGATCGGTGGCCCTTGCTCATCGGTCTCCTCAGTCGACGCGGGCACGCCGGTATTTTTGGATGAAGTCATCGACGGTGCGTCGATCGCGCAGCGCGAGCTTTACAGCTGGACCACGGCCGATCAGCTCGCGACCCTGCGCGCCGATCACCAAATCCTCAATACCACCGAGAGCCAGGGCCTCGGTCCAGGCTACGCGGCCACGGCGATTCAGCAGCTGGCAGCGGGCAGCGCACCCGGGCATGAACTCGCCACTATCCTCGCCGGCGATCTGTTCGCGAAGAAGCGCTATGCGTGGCCCTTTCCCTGGGCCACGCGCATGGGTTGGCCTGGGGAGACCTACGGCGACCAGCTGATCTACATCCGCTTGAAGGCGGAGGCGTGGGTCGCGCTGATCGTCAACGGCCAGGTCTCCGTGATCGACATGAACAACGCGCCGGTCGCGCTGGCCGACGCGCTCGCCACGCCGGAGCGCATTGGCGTCATCTACTTCGTGAAGGACGCCGCGGAGGGCGGAGCTTCTTGCAGCAGCGGTGGCTCGTTCTCCTCGCTGCCCACGGGGACGGGCTATCGCGAATACATCCTCGGCAACGAGGCCATGGTCGAATCCTGGTCCGTCGGCACCCAGGCCATGCTCGATCGCTTGAACGGCGATATCGATCGCATCACGACGTTTCTCGAACGCGTGCGCCCGTGTCCCGATGCGCGGGATGCCGCCAGCTTCAACCCGCAGGTCGTGTGTGGCTGGTCATCGCTCACGCCGCTCTACGATCGGGAGACACTCGACGAGCGCGCGGCGTACTTGGCCGCGCTCGCGATTCCGAGCGAGAATTACATTCCCGCTCCCGCGCAGCTCACGAGCATGATCGACGCCTTGACCGCGAGCCTGTTCGTGGTCGATCCGCTGACGGTAGACGAACCATGAGTTCTCGCGCCGCGGGCGGCGGCGATGCGCACGGCAAGACCTCCATGCTGAGCGCGGCCGAAGTAAGCGACTTGATCGTGTCTTTGCAGTCGTTGTGAGCTGCCCATCGGGTCAGTTGACCCGCGCGAACCGTTCGCAGACACTCCCGCTCGTAACCGTTCGAGTCCGAGGACATACTTGCTGGCGCGACGGACGGCGCGTGCGAGACGAAAGTCACAGGGCAGCTAGACCGCAGGTGTGCGGGTGAGGAGCAGCGAATGAGCCAGGATTGGAAGAAGATCGCAGCGGAGCTCGGCGCATCGTTTGCGGAGCGCGCAGCGGGCTACGACGACGGGGATCGCTTCGTGGTGGAGAACTACGGCGAGCTCAAGCAGAAGAAGATCTTTTCGATGGCCGTGCCGAGCGAGCTCGGAGGTGGTGGCGCAAAACTCTCGGACACGTGCGAGCTCTTGCGCGAGCTCGGCAAGCACTGTGGGTCGACCGCCCTCGCGCTCTCGATGCATCAGCACCTCTTGGCAGCAGCCGTCGTGCGTCATCTCAAGGGCATGCCGGCGGCGCCCTTGCTCAAAAAAGTCGCGGACAGCGAGACAGTGTTGGTCAGCACGGGCGCGAGTGATTGGGTCGACGCCAACGGCTCGGCGGAGCGCGTCGAGGGTGGCTATCGCGTCAATGCCAAGAAGATCTTCGGCTCCGGCAGCCCGAGCGGCGATTTGATGATCACGAGCGTCGCGTGGAACAGCGACCCAGAAGGACCGAGCGTGCTGCATTTTGCGCTGCCGCTCAAGTCCGAGGGGGTGAAAGTACAGGACGATTGGCGCACGCTCGGTATGCGTGGCACCGGCTCGCACACGATCACCTTCGAAAACGTGTTCGTGTCCGAAGGCAGCATCAGTCTCAAGCGGCCACAGGGCAAATGGCACGCGGCCTGGGACATCGCGTGCAACGTGGCGCCGCCCATCTTCATGTCAGCCTACATCGGCGTGGCGGAGGCGGCTGCCGACCTCGCGCTCGAACGCGCCAAGAGCAAGCCCGTGAAGCAGGCCACGCTAATCGCCGTTGGCGAAATGGAAAACGCGCGCACCGCGGCGCTGCTCGCCTGGCAAGACATGGTGAACCGCAGCGCCAACTACGACTTTCCGGTCAACCTAGAGAGCTCGAACGCTCAAATTGTGTGCAAGACGCTGGCCACCAAGGCGCTCCGCCACACCGTGGAGAAGGCCATGGAAGTAGCGGGCGGCTCGGCGTTCTTCCGCAAACTCCCGCTCGAACGCATGTGGCGCGACGTACAAGGTTCGCCCTACCACCCGCTGCCTGAAAATCGGCAACTGCTCTTTACCGGCGGTGTCCGACTCGGCGTCGAGCGCTTCTGGGACGTGTGAGGAACCGGAGCTAGCGAGGGCTACGGCGTCGTCGCAAGACGGCGAGCGCGCCAAGCGCGAGTGGCGCCCAGTTGCTCGGTTCCTGATTGCGGCCTGCGCCGAGGAACGCGCACACGCACGCGGCGTCGTGGTTTACGAGTAGGTTGGCGTCCCCGACCGAACTGCCGGGCGCGCCGGCGGAGGTGTCTCCGGCCGTGCCCACGACGCCCGCATTGCCGGCGACGCCCAGGTTGCCAGCGACGCCCAGGTTGCCAGCGACGCTCGTGCCTCCGGTCGCGCTCGTGCCTGTGCCGCCCGTGCCGGCCACGGCGCCGCTTCCGCTACTCGCGCCGGCTGTCCCGCTGATACCGCCACTGCCGTTACCGCTCGTTCCGCCGGTGCCAGTGACTCCAGCTGCTCCGCCGCTCGCGCTCTCGCCTCCCGCGCCGCCGTTTCCGCTCGTGCCGCTGCCACTCGCGCCCGATACGCCGCCTGCGCCGCTGCCGCTCGCGCCCGATACGCCGCCTGCGCCGCTGCCGCTCGCGCCACCCTTGCCGGCGCTTCCGCCAGCCACTCCGGCGCTCCCTCCTGTGCCGGCACCGCCGCCTACGCCGCCCGCGCCCGCGCCGCCCGCGCCCGCGCCGCTCGCACCGGCAGTGCCGCCTGCGCCGCCAGTGCCGCCTGCGCCGCCAGTGCCGCCTGCGCTGACAACGCCCGTGCAACTCGAGGGCCCAAGCCCCGGCAAATTCAGCGTCGAGCCGTCCATACAGGTGGGTGCCGTGCTGGTCGGCACGGTGACGTCGATGGTCGCCGAAGTCGCGCTCAGCGCGGTCACCTTGAAGGTGACCCCGCCGGCCGGGTCCGTGAACGTTTGTCCGGCCGTCATACCCTCGTACGTGGTGGGGGTGGTCGGAGCATTCATGTCGAGCACCCAGGTGAATTGAGATGCCTTGCTGGCCGCCGGGATGTCCCCGCCGACCTCGACCAACACGGCGAGCGCCTCGTTACCGTCGATCGACGTCTGGGTGCGAAGCTCCAGGTAGTAGTCGGTGAGATTGACGACCGTGGCCGTGCCCGTCGTGTTGGCGAACGCGCGCGTCTTCGGCATTGCGATCTGCAGCACCTGTGCGCCGTTGCACGCCAGCTCCGTGGGGAGCAGGGTGTACGTGCCGCTGGTGGTGGCGCGCACGCCGTTGCAGCCGCCGAAGAAGCCCGCGTACCACTTCTCGTAGCCGGTGAAGTGAGCGCAGCTTTGGCCCATCGCCGTGTGCTTGTCGCCGAACTCAGCGCCGTTGCACGTGCCTTGTGGCGCGTCCTCGAACGCGCCGCTCGGGCAGCGCAGGGAGTTCGAGTGCATCAGACCGATGTTGTGCCCGAACTCCTGCGCGAGAACAGTGCACGTGGCGCTCGCGTTGTACCAAGAGTTTTTCGCGGGCACCGCCGCGGTACCTTCTTCACCCAGGCCGGACCACGAACAATCCGTGTCATTTGTGCCAAGGTAAGTGAACCAGTGCTGAGGGCTCGCGCCGAATGTCGTGGGCCAACTCGCAGCCATGGCGTTCAACGTCGATTGTGTGCAAGTACCCGCCAAGGCGTAGCTGGTCGGGCCGAAAACGTTGCCGGTCAGGCTGAAGCTCCCGTACGAGTTCTCCGTGTAAAATTGGTTGAGACCGGCCGACGTCGCTGGGGTCCGCACGCCGAAGAGATCGGTAGTCGCGGCCGAAGCCGACAGGCTTTCACCATTGCCCCAGTCCACCAGCGCGAAGCCCAGCGAGCGCGTCTTGTTCGCGTCGCCGGTCAGCGGTTCGCTCACCACGCCGAGCTCGTCTTCTTCTTCCACGTATCGCGTCACGTCGACGCGGTTGCCCGTGACGTTGCCCCACACTTTGAGTTTGGTGCGCGGGGTCAGCTCCGGATCCTGCGCAAAATGCAGCGCGATATTCGGCGCGGCTTGCTCGCTTTCGGCTAGGAAGTAGGCGCGCTCGCTGTGCCCGTCCTTGTAGTCGATGTCGAAAACGCGGAGCTCGCCGTGCAGCGAACCGTCCACGTCCGTGCGTGCGCTTCCGCAGGCCACGAGCAAAGGCAGGCAGAGCAGCGTCCGCGTGCGCAGGCGCGTCATGTCATCACCACGCGGTCTCCGCGTTGACGCCCAGTGCGCGCTCACCAACCACCGGCGCAACCAGCAACCCGGTCTGCGTGGACTTGCCGGTGACGAGCAGCACGGTGCCCGTTGCGAGCGCGGCGACGCCCACGCCGAAGCCGACGTAGCTCAACGCGGCCCAGGTCTTGGCGCGGCTCGTGTGATCCTGAAAGGATTGCTTCTCGCTCGCGCTGCCGCACTGATTGTGGAACAAGCCAAGCGTGCAGAGTGCCGCGGCGCGGTTGTCTTCTTGCTTGGTGAATGCGGCGAAGACAGCGCCCGCGCCGAGCACGGCGATGCCAGCCCCGCCAACGACGAACGCGGTCGTCGACGAGTGCCCGCCGGAAGCCATGTCCATGGCGGGCGCGGGCGGCGGTGTAGTGCTGGCCGCGCCGCCTTGCGCGGCGGCGCCCGCGAAGCGCAGCTCGACCGTCTCGGACTGGCTCTCGGGCACCGTGCTCGACACCACGACCCGCTCCGAGCCGCGCGTGCCGACCACCGTGTGCGTGCCGGGATTGACCGGTTGCGGAGTGCCCACGCGCGACGGGTCGAGCTTCTTGCCGTCGACGAGGATAGCGACGTCCGCCGCGTCTGCGCCCACGAGCTTGCTCACGAGCATCGGGATGCGCGGCCTCAGCGCGGCGAGCTCTTGCTTGGCCTCCTTTTGCGCTTGCAGCTGGACGTCCGCGTCGCCCGCGGTGGTGCCGCTGGCGATGACGGCCGAGTAGCGCTCGGCCGCCTCGACCAACATGCCGCGCTTGACGAGCGCGCGCGCGGACCACAAACCGAGCGAGGGGATCTGCAAGATGCGGTACGCCTGTTCGAGCTTGGTGCTCGCTCCGGCGACGTCACCGGCCTGCAGCGCGTCGACGCCGGCCGTGCCGAGAGCGCGCGCTGCGGTTTTCGTCGCGTCGTCCACCTCCTCGGCGTGCGCCAGCGAGGCGCCGAGCAGTGCGGCAATCAGCCAGCAAATCGAAGCGGACCCTCGCATGGACGACCAGCTCGATCTTTTAGACCAATTCGTCGTTAGCGGCTAGTGTCCCGAGTCTCGTTGCGACGCACGCGCTTGTGCGAGCCTACGCTTAGTGCGGCTCCGAGCGAGCGCCTTGCCCTCGGACGCCGCCCACGGCATCGTCGCGCCGCGATGGCGAAGCACCCCTGTGAAGATGTAGTAGCAAGCGCTTCAGGCGCGGCGAGCGACGCTCCGAGCGCACGCAAACTCGTGCGCACGCGCCGCGTCGACGAGGTCGGCTCCTTGCACGAGCTGTTCGAGTCGTGCCTGCCGGCGTTTGGTGGCGCTTACTTGCGCCGCTTCTACAAGATCCTGGATGAAGCAGTCGGAGCGGGCGTCCCGCTCACGCTGGCGGTGGCGGGCCCGGTGACCGTCTCGGGGCAACACCAAGCGTGGCTGATCCCGCTGCTCGAAACGGGCTGGCTCGCGTACCTCTCCACGACGGACGCCGTCTGTTATCACGACGGACATCGCAGCTTGGACGGCCATGAAAGCGCCGTGCACGAGGTACCGATCTTCGGCGACGACGGCGCGTTGCGCGACGACAAGACCATTCGTGTCACGGACATGGCCTTCGACGAGGACGTCTTGCTCGACCAAGACAAGTTGATCAGCGCCGCGCTCAGCCGCCCCGAGTTCCAGCGCACGATGACCGGTACCGAGCTGCGCAATCGGCTCGGCGCGCTGTACGCCGCGCAAGAGCAGAAAAATAGCGTGGCCGAGGGACTGCTGGCCGCGTGTCAGCGCCTCGCGCTGCCGGTGTTCGTGGGCGCGCCGGGCGACGGCTCCGTGTTCCTGAATTCGATGAAGCTCTGGGCCATGAAAAAGGCCGGCCTAATTCCGGAATATCGCTTCGACCTCGATTTGCACGCCGAAGTCTTCGAAGCCTGCGCGTATCACTACTGGGGTTTGTTCGACACCGAAGCCCAAGCGCTCGGTACGATCGTGCTCGGCGGCGGCGTGCCCAAGAATTACAATTTGCAACCCGAGCCGGCGCTCGGCCAAGTGCTCGGTTTGCCCAACGTGCGCGGCTACTTGTTCGACATTCAAATCGTGAGCGCGCCGGTGACCGACGGCTCGCTCTCGGGTTGCCCGCCGGCCGAAGCCGTCACCTGGGGCAAGGTCGACAAGGATCACTACACGCAGACCACCGAAAGCATGCAAGCCGATTACTCGATGCTGATGCCGTTCGTGGTGCGCGCGCTCTTGGAGAATCGCGAGCGCTACGCCAAATGGGCCGAGCGCATGGGGGAAGAAGCGCTGTTCGCCAAGCATCCCAAAGCGCGCGGCTACTTGCGCCCCAAAGCCGGCTATCGCTTGTTCGAAAAGCGCGAGGCCTTGGTCGAGCGGCTCACCGAGGAAGTGCGCAAGAACAAGGCCTGGCTGGTCGAGTCGCTCCGTTATCCGCTCGCGTAAGAAGCGATGTCTGGCTCAGCGACTACAGCCGATGCGCGCGCCGTCGAGCGCGATCTCGTCGAGCCACACGTCGTAGTGATCCGGGGTGGGGCTTACTTGGTACATCCACCAGCCGAACCAGATCGAACTGAACTCCGGTAAGTCGTAGGGCACGCTGCTGTTGCCGCCGTGCGCGACGTTCGCGGAGGTCGTGAGCGTTGGGTGCTCGACGCCGTCCCAGAAGAAGTGTGTTTCGTCGAGCGCGCCTGAGTACTCCCACTCGATGCACA
>DASXKQ010000284.1:0-3641 GCA_036496745.1 Polyangiaceae bacterium | reverse complement strand
GCGCTTGGCGCAGGATGCCCGGCGCAAAGCGCAACTCGGCGTGCTGTTGGCGCTCGTGCCGACGCTGTGCGGCACGGTGGCGGCCACGCTCGGTCTCTTACCGCCTCACGTGTTGCCCATGCTCACCCTCGCGGGCACCTTCGCCGGGCTGGCTCGCGCTCGCTGAATGAAAGTCCGACGGCATTGCGCGGCCAGCCCACGAAAAAGCCCAGCTCCGAGCGGCCGCGCTTGACCGCGCGTCGTCCGGGGGAGATAGGAAGGGAGTGAAAAGCGGGGTTCCGCACACCGCTCACGGGAAAAAGGCCCGTGCACCCGACGCAGCTCGTCTGCGCGCGGATCTCGAAGCGTACATGACGCGGCGCGGGCTTCGCTCGACCGAGCAGCGACGCTTGATCATCGACACATTTTTCGAGTCGACGGAGCACATCACCATCGACACGCTGCTCCATCAAGTGCGTGAGCTGGACGCGCGTGTCGGCTACGCCACCGTGTACCGTACGATGAAGCTTCTCGCCGAAAGCGGCATCGTGCAAGAGCACAAGTTCGGGGATGGCTTCACGCGCTACGAGCTAGCGGACGAAGAAGCGCACCACGACCATTTGATCTGCCTCGAGTGCGGCAAGATCACGGAGTTCGAGGAGCCCGCGATCGAAGAGCTGCAGCAACGCATCGCGACTCGCTATGGCTTCCGCGTGCAAGCCCACAAGCACGAACTTTATGGCCTGTGCTCCGATTGCCAGAAGAAACAAGCCGGGAAAGCGCGGCGCTAGAGTCCGGCCGGCGCGGAACCTCCAACCTCGATCACGCGCTTTTCCGTGATCACCAGATCGCACGCGACGTCGTGTTCGGTCGCCGGCAGTTCGGCCAGCAACTGAAATTCGTAGGCCACGACGATGGCGAGGGCCGGCGGCCGATGGTCGCCGAGCGTCGCGTCGTAGAAGCCGCTGCCGTATCCAAGGCGATGCCCGTTCGCCGCGACAGCGAGCGCGGGCACCACCAACAAATCGATCTCTTGACGGCTCGCGCGCGGTGCGTCGGGTTGCGGTTCCCAGAACCGTTGACCACGATCGGCGAGCTCGGCTTCACTCCGCGTCAGGCGAAAGCCGGTTTCGAAGCCGTCCGGCCGCGTGGGCTCCATGTACGGGTAGTAGACGCGCTTTCCTCGTTCGAGCGCCTGCGCAAGGAGCGAGCGCGTATCGACCTCCCCGCGTTCGAGCAGCGGCCAGAACAAGCCGACGCCGCCGGCACGCGCGAACTCGGGCCGGTCGACGATGCTTTCCACGATCCGGCGTGACGCCTCGGCGAGAGCGGGCCGCGGGTAGGCGCCGCGCAGCCCGCGCATGCGAGCCCGGAGTTGCTGCTTCGCGCGCTCCATGAGCTCGGACATCGTCGTCCTGTCGAACGGCTCCACGCGAGAGTGCTTAGCACGGGTCCCTGTTCTCGCTCGCAAATCGCGATACGCTGCACGCCGTGCAGATCGGTTTTCTGATCCCAGCCTACCAGGCCGAACGGAGCATCGCGGCAGTCGTGCACGGGCTCCGCTTCGAGTGGGCGCGCGTGCGCGGTGCCGAGGCGTGCCTCTTGTGCGTCGTCGACGACGGCTCCAGCGATCGCACCGCGGAGCAGGCCCGAGCCGCGGGCGCGGAGCTCGTGCAACACGTGCGGAACCTAGGCAAAGGCGCTGCACTCTCGACGGGGTTTCGTCGACTGCAGGAGCTCGGTGCGGAGACGGTGGTCGCCGTCGACGCGGACGGTCAGCATCCACCGGAGCAAGCCGTCATGCTCGCGCAGCACCCAGCTCCCGCGTCCGCTCTGCTGCTCGGCGTCCGTGACCTCGAGGCGGCCGGCGCGCCGCGCATGAATCGCTTCTCCAATCGCTTCTCGAATCGATTTCTGTCGTGGGCGAGCGGGCACGCGCTTGCCGACACACAATGCGGCTTGCGTCGCTACCCGCTGGTCACCACGATCGAGCTCGGCGTGCGCGCGGCCGGCTACGGCTTCGAGGCGGAAGTGATACTTCGCGCCCTCCGCCGCGGGTTGTCGATCGTCGAAGTGCCCGTGACCGTGATCTATCCGCCGCCCAGCGAGCGCGTCTCGCATTTTCATGCCGTGCGAGACCCCGCCAAGATCGTCTATCGCGTGCTCCACACGCTCGCCACGGCTAGGCACTCATGACTTTCCTCGCGCGCCATCGACGAAAACTGTGGGCGCTCTGCGTGCTCGCGGCCGCGCTCACCGCCGCGCACGTTGGCGTTGGCCTGAGCGCGCGGCTCGAGACACCGCGCGTCGCGCTCCCGCCGGGCGACGCGGTCAGAGTCAGCGCCGCACTGCGTCGATTCGGAGCCTCCGCCGTGTTCGAACGCGGACAAATCCTGGAAGTCTATCTGCGCGGCGAGCCCAGCCAAATCGGCTATGCACACGCGCGGCTGCTCTATCCGGAGATGGTCGAGAACGAAGGAATCTTGCTGGCGCGCTTCCGCCAGCAAGTCCCGAGCACCCCACTGCGCGGGCTCTTGCTGGATCTGGCCGAGCTCCGCTATCGCCACGTCGCTCGCGCGATGAGCCCTGAACGTCGCGCCGAAATCGCGGCCGGCTCGCTCGGCTTTCGGCCGGACCCATACTCGGACGTTTTCCCGACCTACCAGCGCTTCGTCTACCTGAACGCGCTGTATGACATCGCGCTTTCTTTCGAGCACTCGCCCTTGATCGGCTGCACCACCTTCACGTTCGATGCGAACGCGACGGGCACGTCGGGGGGCCTGTTGGCGCGCGCCTTCGACTTCGAAGTCGACGAGATATTCGACCGAAAAAAGGCCGTCTTTTTCGTGCGCGAGAACGGCAAGATCCCGTTCGCCTCGGTGGCGTGGCCCGGCCTCGTGGGTGTGGTCAGCGGCATGAACGCGGAGGGTGTCGCCGTCGTCGTGCACGGCGCGCGCGCCGGCTCACCACGCGCCGAAGGCGAGCCGGTCGTGCACGAGCTGCGCCGAGTACTCTCGAGCGCGAAAAGCCTGGAAGACGCCGAGCGCATGCTCGCGGAAAATCCGCCGATGGTCAGTCACATCGTGATCGTAACCGACGGTACCGGGCGCAGCGCAGCCATCGAACGCGTTCCTGGCAGCGCGGACTTCATCCGTCCGCTCGAGAGCAAAGCGGTCACCACGAATCACCTCGAGGGGCCAAACGCCAGCGACGCGAAGAATTTGCACGTGCGCGCCCGCACCTCGACGCTCGCGCGCCGTGCCCGCGGCCAAGAGCTGCTCGCGGCTCTACCGCCGCGGGTCAGCGTAGCCGACGCCGTTGCGTGCCTGCGCGATAGAACGGGAGCTCAGGGTCGGAACCTCCCGCTCGGCGACCGCAACGCGATCAATGCGCTGATCGCCACGCACGGCGTGGTGATGGACACCGCTCGCCGCGTGTTGTGGGTGAGCGAAAGCCCTCACCTGCTCGGCCGCTTTGTCGCCTTCGACCTGACGACGATGCTGGCCGCCGACTATGCGCCCGAAAGTAGCGAGGCACCGCGCTTCATCGAGGCAGACCCACTGCTGACGAGCGGCGAGTACCAGCGCTTTCGCAAGTCGCGAAGATAGCCTTGCGCAACGCTCACGGCATGAGGATGGAGCAAGGCGTGATGTTGAGCGAGG
>DASXKQ010000283.1:0-13507 GCA_036496745.1 Polyangiaceae bacterium | reverse complement strand
GCTCAGGCCAAACGCGAGCTCGCTCTCGATGCCGGCGGGCGCAGCGAATACCCAAGCTACCGTGCCTTCGCGTGTCACCGCGTAGATGCGGTCTGCGCTCGTTGCGACGAAGACCAGCGCGGGCGTTACGAGCGGCGCGTGACTGACCGCTCCGTGAACCGTTAGGCTAAAGTCGTAGCTGCCGTCCGCGTGGAGCGCGTGCACGTAGCCATCTGCCGTCCCAACGACGATCAAGCCGTCTGCCCCAACAGTGGCCGGGGCGAGCAACGGAGCGCCTGCGTTGAAACGGAACCGCACGACGGGCCTGGCCGCCGCGGCGTGCACGAGCGCGCTCTGCTGCGGCGGGTCGACCGCAGCGGCCGATGCGCTCGGGCGCAGGGCCAGCGCCACGCCGATGGCTACCAAATGTGCATTTTGACGGCTGCTCGCCACGGTCGGGCGGCACTTTGACCCGCTCCGCGTCGCGCGGCCAGCCCGCGTACTTTTTCCCGGCGAGCTCGCAGGCTCTAGGATGAGAGCGTGGTCATCTTTGGGCTCACCGGCGGCATTGGCTCGGGTAAGAGCACCGTGGCGAAGCGGCTGCGAGGCCGCGGCGTCCCGGTGGTGGACGCGGACCAACTAGCACGCGCCGTCATCGAGCCGGGGTCGGCCGCGCTGGCAGCAATCTTGGAGGCGTTCGGCAGGGACACGCAGCTCGCGGACGGCTCGCTGGATCGCGCCAAGATCGGGGCGCGCGTCTTCGCGCACGAGTCCGATCGCCGACGGCTCAACGCCATCGTGCACCCGGCGGTACGCCAGGCGGCGCACGAGGAGTTCGAGCGCCTGGCCAAGCTGGGCGAGCCGCTCTGCGGCTACGAGGTCCCGCTATTGTTCGAGGTCGGCCTCGAGCACGAGCTCTCGCCGATCCTGGTCGTGGACGCACCGCTCGCGCAGCGACTGCCACGAATCATGCGGCGCGATGGCTTGTCAGAGCAGGACGCGCGCGCTCGCGTGGCAGCACAAATGCCCCTCGCAGAAAAGGCTCGCCGCGCGGACTACGTCATCGAAAATGCCGGCACTGAGCAAGAGCTCATGCGCGCCACCGATCGAGCGTTTGACGCACTGTGCGCGGCCGCTCGCATCGACCCGCAGCGCTATCCGAAATGATTTTTCAGCGCGCCAGCCGGGCGCGAGCGGCGAGCAGCGTGTTTTCCAGCAACATCGCGATCGTCATCGGGCCGACGCCGCCGGGGACCGGAGTGATCGCGGAGGCTATTGGCTCAGCGGACGCGAAATCGACGTCTCCGCAAAGCTTGCCGTGCTCGTCGCGGTTCATGCCCACGTCGATCACGACCGCGCCCGGCTTGAGCCACGAACCGTGGATCATCTTGGCGCGGCCGATCGCGGCGACGAGCACGTCCGCTTCGCGACAGACGGCGGGCAGATCCTTGCTGCGCGAGTGAGCCATCGTGACCGTCGCGTGGGCCGCGAGCAGCAGCGCCGAAATCGGCTTGCCCACCAGGTTGCTGCGGCCGACGACCAGCGCGCGAGCACCTGTGAGCTCGACCTTCGCCTCCAGCAACAGGCGCATACAGC
The DNA here is from genome assembly GCA_036496745.1 of Polyangiaceae bacterium. Lineage (GTDB taxonomy): Bacteria > Myxococcota_A > Polyangia > Polyangiales > Polyangiaceae > PMG-095. Next base: position 11,932 of record DASXKQ010000283.1, on the reverse strand, counting down.
CGCGCGGCGTGCAGGAAACGAGGCCAGGCAAACCAGTCCAGAGCGCGCCCACGCTGACTGGGTGAAGACCGTCGACGTCCTTGGCGGGGTCGATTGTATCGATCACGCGCTGCTGCGAGATCCCCGCGGGCACTGGGAATTGGACCAAGATGCCGTCGACGTCCGCCGCCTGATTCAGCTCGCGGACGAGGCCGAGCAGGGACGACTCGCTGGTCGTCGCGGGCAAGCGATGCACGCGCCCAGCGATGCCCACTTCTTCAGCAGCGCGCTCTTTGCCGCGCACGTAGACCGCCGATGCCGAGTCGTCGCCTACCAACACGACGTGCAGACCGGGCGCGCGTGCGTTGGATTTTTTGAAATCTGCGACGCCGCTCGCGACCTCAGCGCGGACCGTCTGCGCGATTAATTTGCCGTCGATCAGCTTCGCCACGGGCGCTGCTTATCAGACCCGGCGGGAGCGCGCCAGCCGGTCCCAAGCGCGCTGCGCCGCGCTCACGGAGTCAGCGAAAAAGACGCGAGCGACACGGCTCCAGCCACGACTTGCACGCTCGCGGTACCACTGCGGGTCCCGCCGAGCGTGATGATGGCCGGGATGCCCGTGCTCACGTTCGCGAATACGAGGGTACCCGTGTTGTCGGTGATCGAGCCCGGAACGTCGGTCCAGCTCGCGGCGTTGGCGTATGCGACCACCTCCGCCTGAGGGAGCGACGCCGTGAGCCCGCTGATGGGCGCCTGCGTCGACACGCTGAAGAAGCTGACGACGATCTGAGCGAGCGCCGTGTTTCGCGTGGGCCGCGCCGTCAGCACGTCGAAGATGGCGTCGAGGGTGCTGCCGCGCACGAGAAATAGGTTCTGCGAAGTCGCCGAGTCCGTCGGAACCGGCAGAAATGTCCACTGCGGATCATCAGCGGTGTTCGCGGGCTTCGCGCCGACCCAGTTTTGCACTTCTTGTTTCACGTCGGTCAAGAGGTACGGCGTAGTGCCGTCCCAGGGGGCGGTCACGGTCGCGATGGTAGCGCCGTCGGCCTGCACGGTCGCCGGACTGGGATACGTTGCGGACGTCACCAAGTCGTCGGACAAAACCAGCACATTGCCGGTCAAAGTACCGAGCGGGCCGCCATCGACGAGGGCCGCGTCGAAGCCCGCGTCGCCGCGCTGACCACCACCAACTCCACCGGGATGCGGATTGCACAGCACCGGATCGCCCGAGCAATCACCAGTGAACGGCGCGGTCTTGTCACTCTGACAGCCGCCGAGCGCGAGGCTCAAGAGGAGCCAGGGCGCTGGCCAACTATGCGCGTCGCGAGCCCAAATTGGCGCCATGCGCGCTTAGCTTACCACGGCAGGCGAGCTCGGTGGAGGCGAGGCCGGCGCGACCCGGCCGCTGAGCGCCCGATGCAGCGCGGTCGCAACCCCCACGAGCACGATGCCGATCAGCTGCGAAGTGCTCAAACCGAGCAGGCCGCCGCGGTCGTCGCTGCGCAAGAATTCGAGCACGAAGCGCGCGCTCGCATAGAGCGCCACGAACGCCAGGAACACCTGTCCGTCGTAACGCTTTCTGCCGTGCAAGTAGAGCATCAAGAAAGCCGCGATCAAGAACGACGCGCCCGACTCGTAGATTTGCGTTGGATGCACCGGCAGCGAGGGCTCGCTCATCGAATGCAGGAGCTTGGCTTTGAACTCGAACTCACTGGCTGGGCTGTCGGGGGGGAATACCAGGCCAAGCGCCGAGCTCGTCGGCTTGCCGAAGCAACAGCCCGCAAGCAGGCAACCGATCCTACCGAAGCCGAGTCCGAGCGGCACGACCATGCCGGCCATGTCCGCTGCTTTCCAAAATGGAAAACGGTCGGCTCGCAGCAAGTACCAGGCCGCCAACGACGCGCCGATGAAGCCGCCGTAGTACGTGAGCCCGCCCGCGTAGAAGCGCGCCCAAGCCAGGCAATCGCGCGACTTTGGTTTGCAGACTTGGTGCGCCGCGTCCCACAGCCCGCCGTAGTCGGGACTCAAACACTCGGCGTGACCGATGTGCCAGTCGACCTTGCTGGGATCGGTGCACAAGTGAACGTAGTCCCAGAAATAGCCGTCGGCGAAGACGTGCAGGAGCCGCGCACCCGCCACACCGGCGAGGAGCATCGCGAGCCCGAGGTCGACGATCACGTCCGGGTCCTGGCCGATGCGCTTGGCCCAAATCGAGCCGATCAGCGTGGCGAACACGAAGCCGGTGAGCAGCAGCACGAAATAGCTCGGAAATGGCACTTGGTAGTGCCAATCGCCGAACGAGAGATCCAGACTGAATAGGCGCCCGAGCATGAGCTATGGCACGGGCGGCTCGTTCGGCCCCGAGCTCGCCGACAAAATGGGTTCGCTCGGGGGCAGCCGACCATTCGGCGGAGGAGGAGCCGACAGGCGTCGCTCGCGTTTTGAGAGCAGCATGTCGAGCGCCATCAAGCCAACGCCGACGCAGATCGAGATGTCCGCGACGTTGAAAGTCGGCCAATGATCGGTGATGCCCCAGAGCGGAAAGATCTTGGCGATAGCGTGATTCATGGACTCGACCCAGTCCGCGCGATAGTCGACAAAATCGATCACGCTGCTGCGAATGATGCGATCCGAGAGGTTGCCGAGCGCCCCACCGAGCACGAGTGGCAGCCCCCAACGCAAGGCGCGCTGACCGCTCACCAGCTTGCCGTAGAGCGAGACGATGAAGAGAATCGCGACGCAGCTGACCATCAGAAAAAATGGGCGCCGCACGATCTCGCGCTCATTCTGAAACAGCCCCCAAGCACCGCCGCGGTTGTAGGCGAGCGTGAGGCTCAGATGATTGTTCACGAGCACGATCGCCGGGTCGACCAGCGTACGCTTGGTCAAGACGAGCTCGGCCCACGCCTTGCTGGTCACATCGGCCAGCAGTGACACCGCGGCAACGCCGCCAAAGAAAAGAAAGCTCGGCCGGGACGGAGTTGGGCTCGAGGGCTGGGGCGAAGACGGCGGTTCGACGAACGCACCCGGAGCTGGGTCAGTTGGTTGGGGGGCAGGCTGCTCTGTCACGTTCATTAGAGGCGGCTTCTACGATAGCTTACGACGTCGAGCCAGCACTTGCCTTGCAGTCCACGACGCGGACAACGGCGCGCGATGGGGCTCCATTCCCCGTGACATTGGGCGCTTGGCAACGGAGGAGTCATTTGTTCAGTATGCCACACAGACGCCCTATTTTTTCCCAGGTTGCGAGCCCATCCCTGCGGGCTTAGCCTTGGCGAGCAGAGCCAGAGCCGGCCTTATCCATGCCTAGCCTTAGCATACGGCCAATATGGGCAGTCTACGTCGGACTCGGGCTCGGCGGTTGCTTCTCAATTGGCAAGAGCGGCTTCGTTCCGCCGGCTGGCGCCGACAGCGGCGGTAGCGGCGGACTCATCTTGGAAGCCGGCACGCCGGACACCTCCACCGCCCTTCCGCCAGACGCGCCGCACGCATTGCTCAGCGTGTCTCCCCCTCACGGACCCTTCAACGGCGGCGTGGTGGCGCTGCTACGCGGCAACGGGTTCACGAGTAACACGCGCGCCTGGTTCGGCACGGAAGAGGTGCCGACCGCCGACCTGCTCGTGATCGATCCGCAGCGAATCCAGGTTACCGTGCCAGCCGGCCATGCCGGCTCCGTCGACGTGAGCACGCAGAACGGCGATGACACCTCGACCCAGGCCATCCTGACGCACGGCTACGACTACGACTCATTTTACGCCGATCCGAGCAGTGGGCCTACCTCCGGAGGCACGTCCATCACTCTCACGGGTGACGGCACGAACTGGGACGACAAGACCAGCGTCACGGTGGACGGCAACGCGTGTGACGGCGCCGCGCAGAACTCGACCACGTTCGTGTGCACGACGCCGCCGGGCACGCAAGGATCGAAGCCGATCGCGGTGACTACCGGCGACGGAGTCGAAGTAGACGTGCTCGATGCATTCACCTACAGCAACAGCGACAACGGCTTCAAAGGTGGACTGAGCGGCGGCGCGCTAGGGGACAGCTTGCGCGTGATTGCGCTCGACTACAACACGGGCGTGGCGCTTGCCGGCGCAACGGTGATCGTGGGCGACAATCTGGCGAGCGCCGATGTACTGCAGACCGATCTGAGCGGCGTGGTGCTCGATACGGCGAGCGTTGGACCGAAGCGCACCGTGACCGTCGCGCACAAGTGCTATCAGCCCATTACGTTCGTGAATGTCGCTGTCGATACCGTGACCGCCTATCTCATGCCCGTGCAGTCGCCTTTGTGCGGAAGCAAGATAGACATCCCGGGCAGCGGCGGCTCCGCCTCGCAGGGCGCGAGCGTGAGCGGGGAGCTCGTGTGGACCGAGAGTGGTGAGCTGAAGCGTAACGGCTGGACCGACATTCCGATGCCGAAATCGGAAGACGAACACTTGGTGGCCTATGTGTTCCGCCTCTCGAGCGACCCCACGACACCGTTCTCGCTGCCCCCGGAGAGCTCCGCCGTCACCCCGGAAAGCTCCGGCGCGCGCGGTTACTCGTTCAGCATGGCCGGCGACCCCGGCAATTTCTCGCTCTATGCGCTAGCCGGCATCGAAAATCGCACGCTCTCACCTCCGCAATTCACCGCCTACGCCATGGGGCTTTTGCGAGGTGTCGCCGCGCTCGGTGGGCAGACGCAGACCGACGTATACGTGCCGGTCGACGTCGAACTCGATCACGCGCTCACCTTGGCACTCGAGCCACCGACGGTGACGTCGCGCGGCCCGGACCGGGTCAGGGGCAGCGTGGCGGTGCGCGTTGGAACCGAGGGCTACGCCATTCTGCCGAGCGGCAACGCATCGGCGTTGCTGCCACTCTCGAACCCGCTCAGCTTCGTCGGCGTGCCTCCTTTGATCAACAGCTTGTCGGGCACGAGCTACGTCACGACGGCGAGCGCCGTCACGGGTCCGAGCGGCGGCACCCCCCTGTCCTCGATCGGTCTATTTTCTGCGACCAGCACCGATCTGCCCATCACGCTCGATCAGTTCGTGCAGGTGCCGGCGCTGGTCACTCCGGCCCCCAACAGCGCCTTCGACGGCAAAACGATCTCACTTAGCATTGCACCGGGCGGGGCAACGCCTGACCTGTTCGTGCTCGATATCGAGGGCGGAGGCGGTTTGGTCGATTGGCAGATCGTCGCTCCGGGCGATACGCCGAGCTTCACGGTACCCGATCCGTCGTTGGTTTCAGCCGATCTGGGTCTCGCTCAGGGTTCGCTCACCATCACCGTCAGCGCGGCCAAAGTGACGAACTTCAGCTACGGCGCGCTGCGCTACCGGCAGCTCACCACGTCGGGTTGGAGTGCGTACGCTCAAGACATTTTTTTCGCGAGCTATTGAGCGTGCCGACGCGCGCGTACAATCCGCTGCTCCTGTTTGCTCTGGTCGCTTTGGGCTGTGGCTATGACCGAACCGACCGCTGGCTCTATCACCCCTCCCCTGCTCCGCCACTCTGCGCCCTGGGCTCGGAGCGTTGTCACGGCGCACTCGAGAGCTGTGTTCAGAGCGCATCCGGCCCGGTCTGGCAAACGCTCGATGACTGCGCCGCGCGCGGCCTGATTTGCGCGCCGAGCCTGCTCGCTTGTCGCACGTGCGAGCCCAATGGCGCGAGCTGCGAAGGCCAGACCGTGATGCAGTGCGACGCGACGGGCAATAACGCGACGCCAGGGGAGACCTGCGACACGAGCGCCTACGAGGCTTGTCGCAACGGCGTCTGCGGGAGCCTATGCGCAGCCGCGGCGCGCAATCGCAGCAACGTCGGCTGCGAGTACTTCGCCGTCGATCTCGACAACGCGGACGTGAGCGATTCACAGAATGCCGCGGCTCAGCAGTTCGCCGTGGTGGTCAGCAACCCAAACGACGACGTCTCGACCGAAATCACCATCGAACAGGACGACTCACTGCCGGGTTCGGCGAACGCTCCCTACACGATCGCTAGCGCCACGATTCCGCCGCTCGGTTTGCGCATTTTCCGGCTGGGACCGCGAGAAGTCGACGGCTCACCGGATGGCCAATACAACACCGGAACCAACACCGCGCTCACTCGCCACGCGTTCCGCTTGCGCTCGACCTTCCCAACCGTCGCCTATCAGTTCAATCCGCTCGAAAACGTCAACGTGTTCTCGAACGACGCCTCGCTGCTCAAGCCGACCGAAGCCGTCACGCCCGACGGCAGCTCGCTCGTTCCGTCCTATGCCGTCCTCGGTTGGCCACAAACGATTGCGGCAACCAGCGACCCTGACACGAATTTCAGCCCGCAATCTCCAGTCAGCTTGCGCGCGTTCCTGACGGTGGTCGGCACTCAAGCCGGCACGCACATTCACTTGAACAGCACGACGCGCATCCTGGGCGGAGGCGCCGTCCCAGCCACGCCCAAAAACGGCACGCTCGATTTCGACCTCGGCGCCTTCGATGTGCTGAACCTGGAAACCGACGATTTCAACGCGGATTTCACGGGCTCCGTGCTGGCCGCAGACGCGCCGATCGTCGTGTTCAGCGGTAGCGAGGCGAGCGATGCGCCCTTCTTCAACAAGCTGTCCGAACGCCAATGCTGCGCGGATCACCTCGAGCAACAGCTCGATCATTTGCGCACGGCGGGCAAGAAATTCGTGGCCACGGTCTCGCCGAATCGGACGAGAGCGGTGCACGCGGCTGGCGGCGTGATTGGTGAAGCACCGCAGCCGGAATACTTCCGCGTGATCGCGGCAACCACCGCCGGCGCGCATGTGACGACCACACTCAGCGGGCAGTTTCAGCAATTCGACCTGACAACGCTCGGGTCGTTTCAGGATCTGACCAGCGATGCTCATTTCATGCTCCAGAGCGATCAGCCGGTGATGCTGTCCAGCGTGTCCCCCAGCCAGGAAGCTGCCAACGTGCCGACGGGCTTGCCCGGCGGTGACCCAAGCCTGCTCGTGATCCCGCCCATCGAGCAATTTCGTTCTTCTTACGTGTTCTTGAATCCTGACAAATATATTTTCGACTTCCTGCGCATCATCGCGCCGGCCGGCGCCACGGTCATGCTGGACGGCGTGAACGTGGACGACGTCGACGGCTGCGTGCCGAGCGCAGGCGACGGACTCGCGAGGCCTGATCTACGCACGCCTCCGGGCCCCGCCCCGTTCACGGTCTTCACCTGTCAGCTGAGTTTTCCGGTGATCGACCCGACCCAGGCAGCGCCACTCAACGTTTCGCCAGGTCTTCAAAATGACGGCGTGCATCGCGTCGAGTCCGATCAGAAAATCGGCGTCCTGGTGGACGGCTTCGATTCCTTCGTGAGCTACGCGTACGCGGCTGGCACGGAGCTCACGTTCATCGTTCCGAAGTAGCGGTGCGTGCGTTTCTGCCTGCGAACTACTCGACCCAGCCGAATTGAAGCCGTCGGAGGCGGCTCTCGCTGACGAACACCTCTCCGTCTTTGCGCCCGGGGATGCCGAGCAACGCACCCCAAGCGAGCGTGGACACCTGCCGTGAGCTCAGCAACTCGGACGCGACGCGCGTCGCGCGTTCGCGATCGCCCGCGTCGAACAACGCGGCTGCCGCCAATCCGCGCAGCCCCTCTCGGCGCGCATTCTGCGCACACGCGGCGAGCGATTCGAGCCAGCGCGCCTCGCCGAAGTCGCGAGCCAAGTGTAAGGCAGCGCGCAGGCCTGCCTCGCTGGCGAGCGAGGACTTCGCCAGCGTTTCCAGCATTGGTCGCGCCGCGGACGCGCGACGATGCGCCATGCGAAAAAGAAATGTCGTATCTCGATCCGCGCTCGGGCGATCACTGAGGCGTGCCAAGAGTTCCGCCGTGGGCCGGACATCCGGTGGCGGTTCGTTCGCAGAGAGCGCCCAAGCAACCAAGCTCCACGCTGGACGAGCGCTCTCTGGACCGAGGCGCGCGCGCTCACGGGCCTGAGCGATCGCGGTGCCGTCCCCGGCGCGCACGGCGACTTCGGCGAACACGAGCCAGCGTCCGAGGTGACGCTCGTCCTCGCGAAGGACGGCGAGCGCAGCGCCCACCGTCGGAGCGAGCGGCGTGTGCCAGGTGAGAGGGACGAACAGCTCGGCGCACAGCGCAATGCGATGGCTCTCCTTGATCCTGGGCGCGAGCGAGGCGATCTGCGTGCCGGCGGACTCGCCGCGCGCAATCCGCGCGATCTCCGCCGCGAACGCGATGTGGGCGTGTCGGCTGCCAGCCAGGCGCGCCAGTGGCGCCGTCAGCGCCGGGTCCGAGCTCAGACCGACCGCCGAGATCGTGGCAAACGTACCTGGCTCGTCGACCTCGAGCGCTTTCTTGAAAAACGCAGAACCCCGCTGATCTCCCGATTCGGCCAGAGCACGCGCAAGCGCGCCGTACAACGGCCGACCGAACGAGCCTCGACGCACCATCACTTCGAATGCGGCGAACAAGGCGGCGCGAAGCCGGTCCGAGTGTGGGCAGAGCGTGCGCAGAGCGCCCGCCAGCTGGTTCTCGTGCGCCGGCTTACGTCGTAGGGCAGCGCGCAAATCGCTCTCGAGACGAGCAACGACGTGCTCGCCAAAGCTTTCGCTTCGCTCCACCCGGGTGACCATAAGCCGAGCCTCCCAGGCTAACACTCCTTCCCTCAATCCTCCAATACGCATTCACGGCCAAGGAGCTCGGGTTTGGTGCTACAAATTCAGCCGCCGTCGGTCCCGCGGGCTTGCCTCGTACGGCCTTGCCAGCGTCAAACCGCCGCCGTTTCAACACCTCGCGTTACGGAGAACCCAATGCGAACCTCAGCCTCGATACTCTTTCTCTTCGTCCCCGCTCTCGTGATTGGCGCGTGTAAAAAGAGCGACGATCAGCAGCCGCCTCCTCAAACCGCGTATCCGGCGCAGCCGGGCTATCCGGCGCAACCAGGCTATCCGGCGCAGCCAGGCTACCCCGCGCCCGCGGCGCAACCGGGTTACGCGCAGCCGCAAGCGGCACCAGGCTACGGCCAAGTGCCGGCAGCGCAACCGGCTCCGGCTGCGCCGGCAGCGGCCCCAGCGGGCGGCGCCCTCTCGACCCCGAATCCGATGGCGCTTCCGTGCCAAAGCGACGCGCAGTGCTTGACGCACCACTGCAACGTTCCGGCGGGCAAATGCGCGTGGCCCTGCCAAACAGACAACGATTGCGTTCCGGGCAACATCTGCATGGCGCCCGCGTGCATTCCCGGGAAACGCTGAGTGACTGAATCGGCTTCGACCATGACGAGCGAGGCCGAGTATGACGCCCGTGCGGCACCCGAGCTCGACGCGCTAGTCGCAGCCCTCGACGCGATCGACGACGATCGCGTCGAGGCGGAGCTCGCCAGCGACATCTTGACCATCGAGTTCTGGGACGGCGCCAAATACGTGATCAACTCGCATCGCGCGGCGCGCCAGCTGTGGCTGGCCGCCGAACGCTCGGCGTGGCACTTCGACTACTCGCCCGGCACAGGCACGTGGATCGCCTCGAAAACGAACGACGAGCTCTGGAGCACGCTCTCGGCGCTGATTTCGAAAAAGCTCGGCCGAAGCGGGTTACTGTCGCGAGGCTAGAAGCGCGGCGCGGCGCATCTCAACCTCAACGAGCACCGCTCAAGCTCAACCGGCAGCATTCCTGGGGGGCCGGTGGCGCTTCGACATACCCGAAGGGGTGGGCAAAGCCCCGCAACGCGGCGCCTCAGGCTGGGAGCGGCAGATCACGGCGTGGGACTGACGCCACGACCCGACAAGAACCGGCGAACCCGGCGCATGCTTTCCCGCAGGTTACGACGGTCGCCAGGCGCATCAACCTGGAAATACAAATCAAAAAACTCAAACTCAAACTCAAAAAATCAAACTAAGCCCGCGCGACAAATAACTCGAGCGTCTCGTCGCCGAGCTTGATCGGTTCCGCCTGCGCGTGCCGGCTGAACGCGACGCTGTCCGCGAGGCACTCTTGGCGCAGGTATGCTTCCCCAGCGCGTGCGACGCGCAGCACGCGCTCGCTGCCGTCGATATGAAGGACGATGCGCGCGGTGAACTCGAGGCCTAGGTCCTTGCGCGCCGCCTGAACACGGCTGATGAGCTCGCGCTGCAAGCCCTCGTCGATCAGCTGCTCGGTCAGCGTCGTGTGCAGCACGACCACGCCGATGCGCCCGGTTTCTGCGGCAAAACCAGGGGCAGCCTCGACCGTCACGGCGATTTCTTCGGGACCGAGCGTGAGCTGCTCACCCGCGATTTCGAGGGTGATGCCCCCGCTCCGCGAAAGCTCGGCGTGAAGCGCGCTACCGTCCGCGGCCTCGAGCACTTTCTTCGCGGCCTGCACGTTCTTGCCGAGGCGCGGGCCGAGGGCGCGAAAGTTCGGCTTGATCTTGAACGCGACGGCGCCCTGCTCGTGGCCCGGGAACATGAAGCGCACGTCGTGTACGTTCAGTTCTTCGCGGATCAAGTCCTTGTAGGCCGACAGCCGGTCGAGCAGCGCGCCGTCGTTCAGCACGATGTCCGCGCGCGACAGCGGTTGGCGCACCTTGAGTTTGTTGGCCGTACGCACGCTGAGACCGAGGCTCACCACGTCGCGCACCGCGCGCGTTTCGAGCGAGAGCGCCTGGTCGATCGCCGCCTCGTCCACAGCGGGAAAGCGGTCGAGGTGCACGCTGGCCGCAGCAGCCGGAGCGCCCGCAAAAACCGCCAGATTCTGGTAAATTTCCTCACTCAGAAACGGCACGAACGGGGCCAGTAGACGGCTCAACGTGACGAGCGCGGTGTGGAGCGTGGCATAGGCGTCGCACTTGTCCGGCGGAAGCCCGGGGCCCCAGAAGCGCGAACGGCTGCGACGTACGTACCAATTCGAGAGCGCTTCCGCGAAGTCGATCAGCGCCAGAGCCGCGTCGTAGCTCAGGTAGGCGTCGAGCGAGCGACGCACGGCGGCGGTCGCCAGGTTGAGCTCGCTCAGGAGCCAGCGATCCAGAAGCGCGCGCTCCGCGCGCGGACGCCCCGCATGGCTCGCTTCGGTCGGCCGCCAACCGTCGATGTTCGCGTAGATGGTGAAGAACGAGTAGACGTTCCTGATTTTGATCAGAAAGTCCTTTTGCAGCGTGCGGACGTTGCGGAGCGAGTGCCGCGTGTTGCTCCAGGGCGGCGAGGATGCGTAGAAAAACCAGCGAAACGCGTCGGCGCCGGGTGCCGGCGTGTGTTCGTCTTCGACGCTCAGCCGCTGGTCGACCGGCGCGCGCGGCACTTCTTGCGGGCGCGTGTCGAGCCCGGTTGCGATCGGGCGAACCGTGAGCACCGCCGCGTCGCTCTCTGCGACGACGATCACGCGGCGGGGCACTTTCTTGTGGCCGCGGATCTTCAATGTGCGGCGCGCCGCGGGTTGATCAGGCCTGAACAGCGCGACTTCTGCGGCGTCCTCCAGATCCATGCCTTCGAGATCTTCGCGCGCGACCAGCGCTTCCCCCGGCGCTGGCGCGAGCTCGCTCGTCGCATGGACGACACCGAAATCCATGCACACCTTGTCCAAGATCAGCTCGGGCGGTGTGTAGTTGCCCTTGCTCTTGCTCTCCTTGCGCCCTTCGCGATCGCAGACGTGACCGAGCACGATGCAGGTCTTGAACGGAATCGGCAGCGCCTTCTGCGGCCAATCGGCGTTGTGCGAATTCGGATCGCGGAACAAGAGCGTGGCAATCGCAAGCTGGCTATAAAACCAGCCGCGGGTTTGATCCAGCGCCTCGCTGATAAAATCCGCGGGAAACTGCTCGCGGAATTTCTCGCGGCCTGTTTGCGGATAACCCCACTGAGCGAATGGCATGGCGCCGGAGTCGTACCAGCAATCGATCACCTCAGGCACGCGGCGCATCCGCGCGCCTTCGGCGAACTGCGAATCGTAGCTGATCGCGTCGATATATGGCTTGTGGACCTTGAGATGCTCCTCAAGTTGCGGATTCGCGTTTTTC
>DASXKQ010000282.1:0-2639 GCA_036496745.1 Polyangiaceae bacterium | reverse complement strand
GCCTTGGCCGCTCCGGAAGACGCCGGAACGATGTTCTGCGCGGCTGCGCGCGCTCGGCGCAGATCGCCCTTGCGATGTGGCACGTCGAGCAGCGCCTGGTCGTTCGTGTACGAGTGGGTCGTCGTCATCAAGCCGCGCTCGAGACCGAAGCTATCGAGCAGCACCTTGGCGACCGGCGCGAGGCAGTTGGTCGTGCACGAACCGCAAGAAATGACCGTGTGCTGGGCCGCGTCGTAAGCTTCGCTGTTCACACCGAGCACGATCGTCGCGTCGTGTCCTTTCGCCGGCGCGCCGATGATCACCTTCTTCGCGCCGGCGGAGAGGTGAGCGCTCGCCTTGTCCTTGTCCGTGAAGAGACCGGTGCACTCGAGCACGACGTCGACCTGAAGTTCTCGCCACGGCAGCTTCTGCGGCTCTCTTTCGGCCACGACCTGCACCGGCTTTCCGCCGATCACGAGCTGACCGTCGCTCGTGGTTGCGCGCCGCGGTGCGCGGCCGTGAACGGTGTCGTAGTTGTATAGATGCGCGAGCGTCTCCGCGCTCGTCAGATCGTTGAGCGCGACGAGCTCGACCGCCGTGCTCTGACGTTCGAACAGCGCGCGTACGATGCAGCGGCCGATGCGGCCGAAGCCATTGATGGCGATTCTCTTGGTCATGACTCGGACTCCTGTTTGGGTTTCTGGGGGCCACCGAACGCGTCGAAGAGCTTCGTCGCGATGCGATCGAAATCCCGCAGGTCTCGCTGATCGAGCACGGCCACGACGCGCGCCGCGAAGAGAGCGCGCGCCTCCTCCACGCGCCGGCGCATGCGCTGGCCGCTCGGAGAGAGCTCGAGCACGTACTCACGGCGATCCTCGCCGCTGCGCGTTCTCTGCACGAGTCCGCGCTCGAGCAGCGTTTGCAGAAGACGCCCGGTCAGCGTCGGGGCCGTGTCGGTGGCACGCGCGAGCTCCACCTGCGAAATCCCGCGGTGCCCGCCGACGTAACGGATGAAGCGCGCTTGCGTACTCCACAGCTTTTCCGGAGCGTAAGTCTCGTCCGACAGCGACATCAGACACTGCCAGAGCCCCCCGAACTTCTCGATGAACTCCAGCGAGTTGCGGCCTCGGACGCGCGACATGATGCACCTAGTGTACTATATTTGATGCACCTGGTATATCAAAAGCGCCCGGCCCGCGGCAGCGAGCGCCGAGCGCTCGCGCTGCGCGATGGCCGAAAAGGTGAGCCGGCTATTCGAGCAAGAAGGTGGTCTGCACCGTGGAGCTCGCGCTGTTGGACGAGACGACGACCGTGACGATTTTCTTGTTGCTCACATCCGAGGGCAGCACCGTCACGAGCTCGCAAGCATCCGCGGCGCCGGCATTTTCGCAGACGCTTTCGGCTCCGCTGCACAGGTCTGCGTCGAGGACGGAAATTTTCGTATCCTCGCCGCTAGTCGTCGATGAGGTCGTGACCTCGAGCTTGGTCCAGTTGGCAAACGGCGTTATGCGGTACACGTCCGTCCGGGTCGGGGTCGTGACGCACGTGCTGCTGCTGCCGAGCGCGTTCCAGTCGTTGCCACCCGTCGAGGCGTAGTGGGTGACTAGCTGGCCGGCGCCTCCCGCCGACAGATTGATCAAAAATGGCGTACTGCACTGGCCATTGCCGCTGGGTGTGACCTCGTTCGTGCGCTGGCCGCAAGTGAGGTCCGCCACGCCGCCCGTGCCCGCCGTGCCGCTCGCACCGCCCGCGCCACCTGAACTTCCGCCAGTGCCCGAAGCGCCCGACGTTCCCGCGAGGCCCGCTGCGCCGCCGGTAGCGGATGCGCCGCCTTGGCCCGTGCCGCCTTGGCCCGCACCGCCCTGGCTCGTACCGCCCTGGCTCGTACCGCCCGTAGCGGATGCACCGCCCTGGCTTACGCCGGCTCCGCCGCCCTGGGTTGTGCCCGCTGTACCACCCGTGCCCGCCGCACCTCCTTGCGCGGTACCACCGGCGCCCCCACCGCCACCGACGCCCGCGCCGCCACCCTGACCGCCTGCTCCACCGCCCGGAGCGCAATAGGGATACATGCCGTTGCCGTTGTTGGGTGTGTAGGTGAGCGTCAGGTTGCTCATGCCTAGCTCGCACGCGGTGGAACCGGGCGGCGCGCAGCACTGTGCGTCGACGAACAAGCAATAAGCGTAGGCCTTGCACGCAAACGTGATGAGCGTGGAGTCGGAACCGGAGCCGGCGCAAGCGGCGGCGTTCGGCTGCGCGTTCCAGCCGCTCGTCGAGTCGCACGAGACGCCCGGCGGAACGACGACGAGCGTCGAGAAATGATTGAGCAAGAGTCCTTGCCCGTTACTCGCCAAGGCCAGCCCTTCGGCGCCGCTCTTACCCGTGGAGCTCGGAAAGTCGAAGACCATCACGTTCTTGTTGGAAGGCGTGATCACGATCGGATCGGCGAAGGTCGTGCCGTCTGGCTCCATGCGGATCACGTCATCGAAGCGATTGTCCCAACCGATGCTCTGTGCGGTGGTGGGCGTGAGGATGATGTCGAGGCCGGCCGCGCTAGCCGGGAAATTGAAGCCCACCATGTCCCCGCTCGCCAAGGGCACTGCCACTTGGCCGCCGCCCGGGGGCACCGTGTACGCGACCGGGCTCCCGGCGCCGCCCGCACC
>DASXKQ010000281.1:0-5794 GCA_036496745.1 Polyangiaceae bacterium | reverse complement strand
TCTTGCCGACCGGCACGCCGGTCCAGTCCGCCACGATGCCCGCGACGATCGACTCATCGACGTCCGCCGCCACCAGCCGGTCCGCGGCGGGGATTGCGCGCAGCTCGCCGAGCGCGGCCACGAGCTCCTCGCGCTTCGCGCCGTCGGCGTTGGCCCGGCGCAGCTCGTTGACGCGCTCGACGATCTTGCGCTGCGCGCCGACGCGCGCCTCGAGCTCGGCGAGCTGCTCGCTGAGCTCCTTGTGCCGCTGCTCGGCTTTCAGGCGCGCCTCCTCGTCGACCGTCACGCCGGCCGTGGCGTCGCGCTTGAACGCGTCGATCTCGCGCGAGACGGCTTCCAGATCCGCGCGCGTGTCCTCGAGTACCGCCGGCGGCGCATTGCGCAGCAGATTCACGTACGCCGAGCTGGTATCCAGGAGATCGACCGCCTTGTCCGGCAGCTGCCGGCCGGAGATGTAGCGGCTCGACAGCGTGACGGCTGCGCGCACCGCCTCGTCCCGGATCAAGACGCCGTGCGCCTCCTCGAAGCGACGCGCCAGCCCGCGCAGCATCAAGGTAGCGATTTCCTCGGAGGGCTCTTCCACGCGCACCGGCTGGAAGCGCCGCTCGAGCGCCGCGTCCTTCTCGAAGTAGCGCTTGAACTCCGCGTAGGTGGTGGCCGCGATCGTGCGCAGCTCGCCGCGCGCAAGCGCCGGCTTCAGCAGATTTGCCGCGTCGCCGCCGCCCTGCGGGCCGCCGGCGCCGATCAGCGTGTGCGCCTCGTCGATGAACAGCACCACCGGTTGCGCGGAAGCCTTGACCTCCTCGATCACGCCCTTCAGCCGGTTCTCGAACTCGCCGCGCACGCCGGAGCCCGCCTGCAAGGCGCCGAGATCGAGCGTGAGCAGGCGCACCTGCCTGAGCTGGTCAGGCACCGTGCCGGCGGCGATCCGCAGCGCGAGGCCTTCCACCAGCGCCGTCTTGCCGACACCTGCCTCGCCGATGATGATCGGGTTGTTCTTGCGTTTGCGTACCAAGATCTCGATCAGCTGCCGGATCTCGTGCTCGCGGCCGAACGTCGGATCGAGCGCGTTGGCGCGCGCGCGCTCGGTGAGGTCGGTCGTGAAGCGATCAAGCACGCCGTCCCCTTTCGGCGCGCTGCGCTGGGGAGCACCGCCGCCGCTCGATTCGGCCGCGGCGCGCACGGCCTCGCCACTCTGCCCGGCCAGCGTGACGAGCTCGCCGCGCAGCTGCTCGCGCGGCATGCCCTGCAGCTCGACGAGCTCCGCCGCTGAGTAACGCTCGGGCGCGAGCAACAGCCGCACGAGCAACGCGCCCGAACGCACGGCGCTCTCGCCGTACTCGGTCGAACACAAAAGCCAGGCGTCCTGGATCCACTCGAGCAGCAGCGAGTTGAAAACCGGCTTGCCGGCGTTGCCCTTGCGGTAGCCGCCGATGAAGCGAAGCAGGCTCGCGCGCAGAACGTCCGGCGCGACGCCGAAGTGCTGGCACACGTGCACGACGTCCGAGTGCGGATCGTCGAGCAGCGCGGCGAGCAGGTGCTCGACAGTCACCTCGTAGTGCCGCGCGCTCACGCAGCTGCTAGCGGCGGCCTCAAGGGCGCGCGTGCAGGTGGGGCTCAGTTTTCGAAGCAAGGAGCGGGGTTCGACCGTCAGCATTGGTTTTCTCTCGTCGTGCTAGTGGGTCAATGGGGAGAAACGCTTCCCGACCGGCCCAGGCCGTCACGGGACGGAGACTCGAGGCGTGCGGTTTCCCGTCGGCGGGCGAACTCTACCTGACCCGTCGGGTCCTAGAAAACGAACGCATTGTGATCATCGATTGGGCCTGCCGGCCAGAGCGCCCGGCTGCCATGGCGGAAGCCCAGCTAGCCCCATGAAGAAACTATCGGACCGAGTGGAAAACGGCCAAGATTAGGTCCGAACTCGCGGGCCTCTGCGCAAGGTGTTACGGTCCGAAACGTGGCAGAGGCTCTAGGGGTCCGGGTCCACGACCCGCTCAACAACGTTACGTACGACCGAGTCTTCTCGCGCCTGCCCGTGCGCATCGGGCGCAATCCGCTCAACGATCTGCAGCTCGAGTACAACTTTGCGTCGCAATTCCACGCCGTTCTGGAGCATCAGAACGGCAAGCTCATCCTGCGCGATCTCGGCAGCACGAACGGCACGCTGCTCAAGTCGGGGCGGGTCCCCCCCAATCAGAGCGTCGATCTGGCCGAGCACGGGTTCGAGTTCGCGATCGTCAACCTGATTTTCCGGACCTACTCGGCGAGCGCGCAGCCACCTCAGAGCGTACCCAGGCGTCCCCTCGCCGCCACCTCGATGTTTCAGGAGTCGACCGCGGCGATGATCCGCGAGTCCCTGAGCAACGCCTCGCTCGCGCCGAAGCTCAAAGCCCTCGAGCCGGCCATGGAATATGCCCGGGCCGGCATGCGCGGCCTGGTCGAACAGGTCGAGCGCATCTTGGGGGAGGTGCCGCCGGCGAACCACGAGCTCTTCCTGCGCCAGGTGGTCGGCCAGCTCCCGCAGCTCGCGCATTCGCCGGAGTTCCGCGCGCTCCTGAGCAAGTATCGCATCGCGCTCAATACCGGCACGAGCATGTCGTCGCAAGAGTTTGCCCTGCAGGCGGTGTGCGAGATGGCGTCGCACTATTTGCCCTCCCGCGGCGCGCCCAGCGACCCGGACGCGCTCGCGCGCTTCATGACCAAGCTCAACGAAACGCTCGACGTCTTTCTGAAGTGTTTCGTGCCGCTCAAGGACGGCCACCGTCAATTCGAGGCGGACCTCGCCCTGGGCGGGCGCCAGCGCGGTCCGGACGATCCGCGTATCGCGGTCGAAACCGCGCGCGACACACAGGAGCTCGCGATGCGCCTGCTGGACTGGCGGGATCCCTCGTTCGAGGCGGCGCAGGCGGTCGAGAGCGTGTTCGCCGACATCATGATCCACCAAGTCGCGATGCTCAACGGCGTGATGATGGGCGTCAAATCGCTGCTCGACGAGCTGTCCCCCGCTGAAATCGAGCGCTCCGCCGATGATCCGCGCCACAAGGCCGGCCTCCTGCAAAACCATCACAAGGTGCTGTGGAAGCTGTTCACGCAGCGCCACGGCGATCTGGCCGACGATCAGAAGCGCGTGTTCTCCGTGCTGTTCGGCAAGGAGTTTGGTCAAGCCTACCGCGCGCTCAGCGGCTCCGAGCAACGCGCGAAGCCGACGACGTCGAGCTCCTCCTCGCCCTATCTGCCTGCGCAAGCTCCGTCGCAGTCGGTGTTTCCAGTTGCTCCTGCCTTTCAGAACCCGACCCAACCCGGACCGGCCAAAGGCAACGGCCCGCGTTAGGATAGCCGTCCGCGCTCGAACCTGTCCGCGCACTCCCGGGGCGCAGGGCGGAGCCCGGCACCGAGGCGAGCGGTCTTGGCGGAAAGACGATCGGCAGAAGCATCCCGGCATGTACTCTAGGTTGTTTTGTTGTCCAAGAAGGCTGCGACGCGCAAACCTTCGCGTTGGGAGCCTTGCAAACGTGAACGTGGGCATCAGATTCCGATCCATCCTCGCCTTCGCGGGCGCGCTCGTCCTTTCCACGGTGACTCGCGGCGCTCACGCGCAGCAGGGGCCAGCGCGCAACCACGACTGGCAAACCGTCACCACCATCACCATGCTGGGTGCCGCCGGCACTCAGCTGTTCATGCCGCGGATTTTCTACTCGGATCCGGAGGTTACGGTGGGCTGGAAGGCGCGCTGGCACGTCTCGGTGCTCGCACCGGTCATGACGCTCACCGGCCTCACGCTGCTGAACGAGTACGCGCTCAAGGACTCCTTCAAGGGTTTCCGACCCGGCTGCGACGAGACCAATCGCGGCGTGCCCGGCTGTGGCAGCTACGGGCTGCTCTCGAGCCATACCTTCGCCGCTTTCGCCGCGCTCGGGCATGGCACGGCCGTGTTCCTCGTCGACACCACGAAGTGGAGCGGTGGTCGCTTCAATGCCGGCGCGTTCGTAGGCAACGTCGCGCTGCCGCTCGTGCTGAGTACGTTCACGGCCGTGGGCCGCGACGCCGGCAACTACGAGCGGAGCGGGCAGGTCATCTGGGGCGGCGTCGGCGGTCTGGTGAGCGGCTTCGCGACGGGCGCGGTCTACGCGCTCATGCAGCGGCCCGAATGCGGTTACACGGGCTCGCTCATCTGCTGGTGAGCTTTCGCCGCGCGCCCGCGGGACCGAAATCATCGTTCTTTCACCGCGCTCGGGGCGGTAGTATCGGATCCGGATGAACAGCGAGTCGTCGCGCTCCTTTCGGGTGGTGGTGCTGAGCGAGCTCTTGCCACGCGCGGACTGGTCCATGACTCCGGAGCCGCTCGCGGAGGCGAGGCCGATCGATCGCTCGACGTTCGACGACGTGCTCGGCCGCTTCGGCGTCGCGCTGAGCCTCGAGCTCGCAGACCCGTTCGGCGCGGCCGCGCAGCGGGTTCAGCTGCGCCTGGACTCATTGAAGGCGCTGCGGCCGTCCATGCTGGCCGATCAGGTGCCGGAGCTGCGTGGTCTGCGGGCGGCGCACACCCTGCTGCTCGACCTCGAGAACGGGCGCCGCACGCAGGCGGACACCGCCGAGCAGATCCGGCGCGCCGTCTCTTCGCCGACCTGGGCCGGGCAAATCGTCGAAGCGCTCGCGCGGCACGCGCCCGCCGAACGGCGAGCAGAGCCGAAAGCCGCAACGCCCGCGCCGAGCCCCCCGCACGCTCCGGCCGCGCAGGGCGGCGCGCTCGACGCGCTGCTCGACATGGTGGCGCTACCCGGTGAAGCGAGCGGCGGTGAGGCGCCCTCGAGCGAGGAGAACCGCGTGGCCAGCGCGGTGTCGGCGGCGCTGCTCGCCGCGCGCAGCCAGCATCCGCGCGGGCACGACGCAAGCCCCGCGCGCGCGCTGGTCGCGAGCGCTTTTTCGGCGCTGCTCGAGTCCATTTTGGCGCACCCGGAGATCGTGCGGCTCGAACGTGCGTGGCGCGGGCTGCGCCTGCTCGTCGAGCACAGCGATCCGCGTTCGGGCGCAGAGCTCGACGTGATCGCGACCCGGCCGGACACGGTGCGAGCCGCCCTCGACCGCCTGTCGGAGCGCGAGGGAGCCGAGCGGCTGCGGCCGGAGGTCGATCTGCTGCTCGTCGACCACGAGGCCTCCGCTGACGCTCGCGATCGCGACCTGCTCGCCTCCTGGGCAGTCGCCGCCGCGCGGCTGCGAGCGCCTCTGCTCAGCGGAGCGCACCCCAGCCTGGTCGGCTTCGACGCTATGGAGGAGCTCGGCAACACGCGCAAGAGCCTGTTCAACTCGCAAGAGGCGTGGGCCACCGGCCTGCGCGCGCTGGCGACGCGCGACGAGTCGCGCTGGCTGCTGTTGGCGCTGAACGGCATGCTGCTGCGCGCGCCGCACACGCCCGAATCCGCAGGGCTGCGCGATCTACCGTTTCAAGAAACCGACGGCACGGCGCGTGTCTTCGCCTGCGCGGCCTACGCCCCCGCGGTGCTCGCCATGCAGAGCTTCGCGAAGCATGGCCACCCGTTCGAGCTCGTCGATCGCTACGCGGGCAGCGGCGTGATTCCGAACTTGATGGTGCACGAGCTCGGACCGCACGAGCAGCGCGTGGCGATCGCCGTGGAGGCGATCATCGCCAGCGACGTCCAGCGCGAGCTCGCGCGCGTCGGCTTGTGCGCGCTGGCCAGCGCGCGCAATCGCGACACAGCCCCCGTCGTGCGCTTGCCGATGCTGTACCGCGGCGCCGCGGGCCCCGCGGACGTGGTGCCCGAGCTCACGCTCGTCG
>DASXKQ010000280.1:0-19762 GCA_036496745.1 Polyangiaceae bacterium | reverse complement strand
AGCGCGGTGCGCGTGCGACTGATGCGAGCTCGCTCCGTTTTGAGACGCAAACGTACGCGCTAGTATGGCCGGCCGGATGATTGCTATTCTGCCCCGGTCTACGGTGTTCAGTGGCGCCGCCCCCAAGCGAGACTGGAGTGCCTTGAATCGCGCCTGAGATAACGCGGAAACTGCGCGCTGATCGTCCCATTTTGACCCGCGCCAGATTCACTATGCCGAGTCCCGCAGATCTCCGCGGACCCTAGCAGAGCCAACGCGCTCGCCGTCGGCATTGAACGGCTCTGCGCGTGAACAGCGCAAAATCAGAAGTTGTTTTCGCAGCGAATGCGGTTCGATCTCACGAGCGCATGCCCTTGATCAGGATGGATCGGCCCGTCGCTGCTGGACGCTGTTCGCGCGTAGCGTTTTGTCGCGCTCCACCCCCGTATGCTCGTCACTGAAATCGGTTGTAACGTTTTGACCTTCCCCGCCGACTTTTAGGAGCTGGCCTAGCGGGGCCAAGCAATCAACGGCTAGGGGTCACCCGACACCCGTGTCCGCCTGCAGGGCGAGCCGAGCTTCGGAAGGGAACATAATGCGCACCGTTTCTGGATTGTTGCACACGAGCGGTTGGAATCTGCCCGATGCCGCAAATTGCGAATCTGCGGAGCGGGCGCCCGCCCGATGCGAGCGCTCCCCACCATTCGGCGCGCCCCACAAGCGGCGGATCTAGTGCCTAACTGCAACCCTGCGCCGAACGGACGTGCGGTGACGCGGACGGCGCCGTGCCTGACCGAGTCGGGAAGCCTACGGCGGCAAGTCTCCGAGTACCGCGCTCCGCAATCTCGATGCGATACCCAGCTTGGTATCGCAAACCATGAACGACGCGCACGGTGGCGCCGGCGCGTCGCTTACGAGCATTGCTCAACGCCAGGCATGGGCAGCGCATGATGGCGACGCAGCGTCGGCCCGTCAAAGGACCATCAAAAAGTGAAGCCCTGCGTTCGGTCGTTAAGCCGGACACGGGTGAGCCTAGCGCGGACTCGGCCGCGGGTAGCCTATTCCCGCCGTCGCCCGAGTCTCACCCGCATAGTTTCGTCCGCATTCGGAAGGCGGACCCCGAGCTCGAGCCTGAGCGCCTGTACAAGCTGGCACGGTCAGCCATTCAACGCGTGATCGGGCGCCGATTTGGGGCTCCAGAAGACTTGGTGCAAGAGGTGCTCGCGCGCGCCCTGCGTAGCATTTGCGATGGTCGCTTTGCAGGTGAAAGCCAGCTGAGCACTTGGGTCACGGCGATCGCCCAGCACGTTGCGCTGGAGGAGATTCGCGCAGCCGCACGGGGGACGAGGCCCGGCTCGTCGAGCGAGCCCGAGATCGAAACGCCAATCGACCTCGAACACCAGCTCGAGGCGCGCTCGGTGCTCGGTCACGCCTCGCGCTTGCTCGAAGCCATGGATCCGGCAACGGCCAGGATTATCGTGCTCTACGAACTAATCGGGCACGATCTGCCCGAGGTCGCGGCGCTGACCGGCCTATCGATCACGGCGGTGCAATCACGACTGGTTCGGGGCAGGAAAGCACTGCTCCGAAAGCTCTACGAGCCCGATGCTGAGTCTCGCTAGAGGAAGAAACATACACGCATCGTCCGCGGCGGCGGCGCCGAGCGAACCTAGACCATGTGGCACTTTTGTATGCTTGTAAAAAGCGCTTCTTCCTGCAAAAAGCGAGTCACGTCGCGCCTGCGAGTAGGAGGCTCGAGCACTAACGGAAGAGGACTCTGGATCGGCCTCGGCTCGTGCGGCGCCAGCGACGAGTGTGTTCTGCGCGCGTGCGCAGGTAATGACGGCGGCTGATCTTTAGTTAGCGAGTAGCAAGGCGATGACGCGAATCCCTCTGATACCGAGCCCGCGCGTCGCGTTGAGCCTGCTCAGCGCACTCTGCTGCCCGGTACTCGTCTCCTGTGGCGATTCCGGGCCGGTGCAGGCGGGCAGCGTCGACTTTCCGGCGCAGCCCGCGTTCACGACCACCACTAGTGCGCTGCGGGTAGAGGTGCGTACGGCGCCGGACCAGCCACCCGTGCGCGGCAGCTCGAGCGTCGAGCTACGGCTCTTCGCGATCGATAGCGGCGAACCCGTCGACGCGCTCACGCTGTCGGTCGTGCCCTTCATGCCGGCGATGGGCCACGGTAGCCCTGACACTCCCAGCGTCTCTTTCGCGCAGGATGGCCGCTACGTGCTCGACAATGTCGTGCTACCGATGCCTGGCGTATGGGAACTTCGCACGTCGATTTCGGGGCCCACGGTCGACTACGTCGCGCCGAGCTTCGACGTTCAGTGAGCGGCAGCTCGCCTGCGATCGCTATCGTATTGGCTGCTCTGTTGATGACCACTCGGGCATCCGCGCAAGCCTGTTGCGCAGGGGGTTCGGCAATCACTCCGGGACGCCTGCTGAAGAACGAACAATTCTTGGTCGGACTTCAACTGCGCACGGCGTCCGTGATCGGATCGTTCGACGCAAACGCTAGATTTCGCGGTCCCGCAGCCGGCACTTCCGAGTGGGACTTCGAACAAGACCTGTTTGCTACGCTGCGCGTGCTCACGCGCGCGCAGCTCTCGCTGTTAGTGCCTGTGCTCGAGTCTTCGCGACGCAGCCCCAATACTGGCCGCGAGTTCGGCGGCGGCTTCGGCGACCTGAATTTCGGCGCGCGGTACGACTTCCTCTGGGCTCACGATTCGCCCTACATTCCAGGCATCGCGGGGCTGGCCGGCGTCACCCTACCGACTGGACGCGCCCCAGAGGCTGCGCACTTGCCGCTCGGCAGTGACGCCACGGGGATTGGCGCTTGGCAGGCCAATCTGGGCTTGGCCTTGGAGCAAGCATTCGGAGCTTGGCTGCTCGATCTGACGGCACTCGCCGCTCGCCGCAGCGAACGCCGTATCGGTACGTTACACAGCCAGCTCGGCACGCGCTTCTCGGCGATTGCCGCGCTCGGTTACGTGTTGTCCGGCGATCTGAGCCTTGCGCTCGGAGCAACCTATACGACCGAAGGCAACTCGGCCATCAACGGTCAGGAGGTGGCCGGGACGATGCATCGCTCGCTCGAGCTGGCAGGTTTTGGCGTTTGGTCGCCGAGCAACGTCTGGCGTGTTCAGTGGAGTGTATTCTTGGATCCGCCGCTCGATGGTTTGGGGCAAAACCAACTGACGACAACGGGCGCAAGCGTGGCGCTGCTCAGGACCTTCCTGTAACGCGCTCGACGCGAAAACGAAGCGCGCTGAACTTTTTTCTGCGTTCCTGGCTACGCCACCTGAGCAGGAATGAGACAGTGTGGCGTTTTTGCACGGGAAAAAGCGCTGCTTCTGCCAAAAAAGGTGAGCCCGGCGCGCCTGCGCATACAGACCTCGAGCACTAACGGGACAGGAGTTTGGCGCAGCCTCAGCGTTTGAGGCTTAGGCACGACTGCGCGCAGGGCGTGGTCAGCAAGGTACACCCATGAAGTATTTTCACATCTGCAGCGCCATATTGATGACTGCCGGAGTTGCAGTCGCTTTTGCGCAAGGTTGCAGTAGCGCTAGTGACGGGTCCACAAAGGAAGTCACGCAGCGACTTGGGCTACCTCCCCCGGATGAGGTGCCGCTCGACCCCACGACTCTCACGCCGTACGTGACGCAACTACCGATCTTGCCCGTCTGGCAGCCCACGGTGATACGGAACTCCTCAGGGCAGGTAATCCGAAACGAATACACAATCTCGGACTCCGAGGCGCCCGTGCAGATGTTGCCGGCCGGACACCCGCCGACGACCGTGTTCGCCCAGAACGGGACCATCGTCGGAGGTCAAAGCTTCACGGGTTCTCCGGGACCAACTTTTGAAAACATTCGCGGCATTCCGACGATCGTTCACTGGCGAACGAACATTCAGCAGCCGTATTTCCTGCCCGTAGATCCGACGATTCCTTGGGCGAATCCGCAGGCCATCGAGGAGCCGCTAGCGCCGTTCAATCCGTTCCCGCCCGGCTATCAGAACGCGCAGTTCCCCGTGGCTCGAGTCACGCACACGCACGGTTTGGTGGTGCTGCCCCAGATGGATGGCACGGCCAACGAGTGGTTCACAAACGTGCAGTACCGCGGTCCGAGCTTCGCGACCAACGACTACACGATGCCGAACGATCAGCCCGCCACACAGCTCTTCTATCACGATCACGTGCTCGGCGTCACACGCCTCGGCGTGTACGGCGGCGAGGTCGGTGCGGCGTACATGATTCGAGACCCCAGCAAGCCTCTCGACGCCCCGAACTCGCCCTTGCCCAAGGGTCCGTTCGAGGTCGTCCTCGGCCTAGCGACGCGCGCCTTCTTCACCGACGGCCAGCTGCACTTTCCGCCCGATCCCGGCGAGCTCAACGCGGGGAACGACGCGCCACCGAACATCGCGTATTGGTCCTACAACGAGGGCGCCGATACGGTGGTGGTCAACGGCGCCGTGTGGCCGAACCTGAACGTTCAGCGTCGCCAATATCGCTTCCGCATGTTGGGTGCCGCGAACACGCAGCTGTGGGATCTGCAGCTCGTCAACGAGAGTAACAACGCCATCGTACCGCTCACGATCATCGGTTCTGACGGTGGTTACTTGCCTGCACCGAAACCGTCCAACGATGTCCAGTTCGGCATCACCGAGCGCGCGGACGTCTTGGTGGATTTCTCCAAGTTTGCGCCGGGCACCAAGATCCAGATGACCAATCTGTACGTTGGCGATGGCTCGAACCCGACCTTGCATCAAGTGATGCAGTTCACCGTTCAAGCCGGCACGGCTGTGCCTCCGCCCACGCTCGACCCGTCACTGTTTCCGAAGAGGAGTGTATTGACGCCGAACGCGCCGACGCGCTTCAAGGTGCTCAGGGTCTTCGACGACCTCAGGCCTGACGGTGACAGCTGTCCCGATCCTGCACTCGTGAACTGCAATCAACGTACGCTCGACGGTCTCGAATTCAGCGCACCCGCAACCGAATTGCCGCTGGTGAATTCGACCGAGGAGTGGGACCTCATTCACATGATGGATCCGCGTCAGGACGACCAAGACAAGAACTTCCACGAGATTCACATCCATCTCATCGAGTTCCAGGTCCTAAACCGGCAACCCATCGACGCGGCGGCGTACCGTGCGCAATGGCATCTGATCAATGGCCACATGCCAGCGACGCGACCCATCGTCGTCGATCCGACTCCGTTCTTCACGGGACCCCCGGTGCCGCCTGCCCCCTACGAAACTGGCTGGAAGGATACTGTTCAGGCCATGCCCTCAATGGTCAATCGCATCATCGTGCGCTGGGGGCCGCAGGAGAGCAGCAACAATACACCGGGCGTAAACCAGTTCTCCTCGATCGATCCGACGTCGTTCCCAGACAACGTCAAAGGGCCAGGCTACGTGTGGCACTGCCACATCGTAGGTCACGAGGATCACGACATGCTGCGGCAATTGGCACTCGTAAACGCATGGAAAGCGGGCGTTGCATACACGGCTGAAAACGTGATTGCGTTCAACAACGTCGATTATCGGGCTCGCGTGAATCACACGGCAGTTGCCGGTCAGACACCCAATACCCGCTTCGATCTCTGGGATCGGGTCAACAACAACGACGGCACCTGGCAGCCGCAGATCAGGTACGCACTGGACGACCGTGTCACGTTCAACGGTCAATTGTTCCGCGCGTTGTCGGTGTTCCAATCGCAAAATGGGCAGACGCCTCCCGCGAATCCGTCACTGTGGCAGCCGCTGCCGATGACGTTCTGCGGACAGTTCGCCCAATTCTGCCAAGGGAACTCGAATACCAACGCCGCGGGGTGTCTCTCCGATGGTTTGGCTGGTAACGAATCGGTTTGCAAAGCCGAGGTCGAACCTTGCCTGGCCTACTGCGCCCCGCAGGTGCTGAGGCCCTGTGGCGGACTCTGCAACAACCCGGTGGAGTTCAGCGTTGCTGACGGCAGCAACTTCCAGTCGGGCAACGTCGGCACGGGTGCTACCTGTTTCGAGACACGGTCGCGCCTGTTCCAAGGCGAGAGCAGCAGCTTCGTTTCGCCGCGGCAACTCACGGTCAACGGCCGTGTCGAGCCGCTCAACGGCAATTGGAATTATCCTCTGCCGCCCATGCGCAACGACGGCTACTGCATTCAGGTCAGCCCGGGTCAGAATCCGTGGGCTGCATTCGCGGCGTGGTGAACCAGACAGACTGTGCGCGCGAACCGCGTTCCACGCGATGAGCGCGCACAGCGAAACCCAGGCCCCTGGGGACGGCAAGTCCCCGGGGGCCGCACTGTAAGGGCCAACCGTGGATAAAACGAATATCAAGCGTGAGGTTTCGACCGGTGTGATCATCGGTCGCTTTCTTTTGCTGCTTGCCGCCGTGGCAGCCTTCGTCGGTTCCGTCGCCATTTCACGCAGCTACGATCACGCAGCGAGCGCCTCTTCCGAACGCTACGTGTGCCCGATGCACCCGCAAGTCGTTTCCGGCGTGCCCGGGGATTGCCCGATTTGCAAGATGGCGCTCGAGCGAGTGCGTGACACGAAGCAAACACAGACAATCGAGGCGACGCGTCGCGCCTTCGACGAGGTCAAGCGACGCGTCATCGCCCAGGTCGTACGCGCGCCGGCCTCGATCGGATCGGACGGCGTCGTGACGGCCGTCGTCTACAAGGAGTCACTGAACTGGCTCACGCCGGGCTACGAGGCTCTCTTGTTTCGCAGCGCGTCGCCCGCGAAGGCGGTCTCGGTTCGTTTGACATCCGAACCGCCGACACCCTGGGACGCATCGACGGTTCAGGTCCGCTTCGTGTCAGCGGAGTTGTCGGCGTTCGACGGCGAAACGGGCTGGCTTCAATTCGACGCTCAGCCACGGGAGCTGCTCGTCGTCCCAGCGAGCTCGCTATTGTACTCGGGCGAAGGCGCGTATGTTCTGGCAGCGGCCGCGGGCGGACACAACTTCACGCGCCGAGCGGTTCAAGTCGGCAGAATTCTCGATTCGGGCTATGCGTCGGATCAGGCGGCGGACCGGTTCGGTACCGTGGTCGTGCTTTCGGGCCTGAACGAGGGTGAGCGGGTCGTGACCAACGACACATTCTTTCTGGACGCTGAGCGGCGGCTGCGAGCGGCCCAAGGCAAAATCGAGGAGGTCGTCGAGTGATTCGCCATTGCGTTGCCTGGTGCAGTCGCCACAGCTTGATCGTCATCGTCGCCGCGGTGGCGTTGGGAATATGGGGTGAGCACGCTCGCCGTCGATTGTCGCGAGACGCGGTGCCCGATCTATCGGATCCGCAGGTTGGTCTCGTGGTCGAGTGGATGGGGCATCCGGCAAGCGAGGTCGCGACACGCGTCACGCGCGTGCTGACCGAATCGCTCAAGTCCGTCCCCGGTGCGAGCAACGTGCGCGGGGCCTCGATGTCGGGCATGGCGTACGTGGACATCCTGTTCAGTTCGTCCAAGAACTTGGACCCCGGCCGGCGCGAGATCCTTCGGCGCGTGAGCGATCTTCAAGCGAAGCTGCCGCCGACCATCCGCTTGCAAGTGGGCCCGCCGGCGTCTTCCACGGGTTGGATCTACCAATATGCGCTAGTGGGTGCCTCCCGCTTGCCGCTAGCGGTCGGGCACCGCGTGCAGGACGAGATCATGCGCCCTGCGCTGCAAACGATTCCGGGCGTCGCCGAAGTGGCGGCCGTAGGCGGAACGACCGAGCAAATGGTGATCGAAACGAACACCGAGAAGCTTCGGGCGCGCAATCTGGCCTTCAGCGACCTCGTGCAATCCGTGCGCACGGAGGTTCATGGCAATCCGGACCCCTGGAAAATCGACACCCTTCCGATGCACTTCGGCGATGGCTCGGAAAAGAGGCTGATCGGCGATGTCGCGCACACCGCTCTGACTGCGGACATGCCGCGGGGCATCGACGACCTCGACGGCAATCAACAGGTCGCGGGCGGCATCGTCATCGCCAAGCGCGACGCGGATCCAAGGCTAGTCATCGAGGCCGTCGAGCTCAAATTGAACGAGCTGAAGTCGCACCTCCCTCGCAATCTCAAAATCGTCCCCGTCTACAGCAGGATGGATCTCGCCAATCGCGTCGAGCACACGTTGCTGGGGGCGCTGGCCGAGGAGATATGCGTGGTCGTGCTGGTGATCTTGATGTTTTTGCTGCATGGGCGCAGCGCGCTGGCCCCGGCCGTGAGCCTGTCGCTCGTGCTCTTGGTCACGTTCGGTGGCCTGTACTTGTTCCACGTCCCAGCCACGATCATGAGCCTAGGGGGCATCGGCATCGCCCTCGGTATGGCCGTCGACGCGGACGTGGTGGCGCTGGAAGCCTGTCACCGCCGTTTGGAAAAACTCGGCGCGAACGCCAGCCGAGCCGAGCGGCGAGCCGCGATGATCGGCGCGGCCGGCACGATCGCGCCAGCGATTCTCACCTCCTTGCTGATCACGGCGCTCAGCTTCCTGCCGGTATTCGCGTTCACCGGTGAGACCGGCCGGCTACTGCGCCCGCTCGCGCTCTCGAAGACGCTCGTCATCCTCGCCGCGGCGATCGTCGCCGTCACCGTAGCCCCGGCCCTGCGCGAGCGGTTGGTACGCGGTCGTATTTCGCCCGAGTTCGACAACCCGATCACCAGGTGGTTGGTCCGGATGTATCGACCCTTCGTGACGTTCGCGCTGGCCCGGCCGACGCTGACGCTCGCTACCGCCGCGCTGGCGGCCGCATCCTGTTTTCCCATTTTAACCCGGCTCGGAGGCGAATTTCTGCCGCGCGTCGATGAAGGCGATCTGCTGTTCATGCCAACCACGTTGCCCGGCGTCTCCGCCGGCGATGCGGCAGTTCAGCTCAGCCGAATGGACAGGACGCTCGCGCAATTCCCGGAGGTGGCCGAGGCATTCGGTAAAGTGGGCCGCGCCAACTCAGCCACGGATCCCGCTCCATTTTCGATGGCCGAGACCACGATTCGCCTCAAGCCGCGCGCGGAATGGCCCAAAGTGTCGCACTCGCGTTGGTACTCGAGTTGGGCGCCCAATGCGCTCAAAGGTGCGCTCGGTCTGCTCTGGCCCGAACAGCAACAGGAAACGACGGCCGAACTCGTCGACAAGCTCGATCAGGCCACGCGCACGCCGGGCTGGGCTAGCGCCTGGACCGCGCCGGCACGCGCGCGTATGGACATGATGTCAACCGGTGGGGTACGCACACCGGTGGGGATTCGCATTGTCGCCGCAAATCCGGAACGCTTGGACGCAGTCGGCAACGAACTGCAAAAGTGGGTGGCGCAGTTGCCGCACACTCGGAGCGCGGTGTTTGAATCGTTGGGTGGCGAGCCCTGGCTGACGCTGAAACTCGATCCCGCTGCTCTGGCGGAGCATCACGTCGACCCGGCGCTCGCCGCTTCCACGGCCGACTTCGTCATCAGCAGCGGGCAGGTGAACGAACTGACGTGGCAAGGCCCAGGCGGCACTGAGTTCCGGCCGAAGCGCTTCGTCATTGAACACGGGCACCACCCCGGGGATAGCGGCATCGCTCCCGACCGTCAGCAACCCTACCGCCTCCGCGTCGCCATGGACATGGGCATGCACGTCGATGCCGATCAGCTGCGGGAAATCACCGTACGCTCGCAAACAGGACAGGTTGTTCCCCTAGGACTGCTCGGACACCCCGTCTACGAAACGGTGCCCGCCACGATCCGGACTGAAAACGGCGAGATGGTCGCTTACCTGTACGTCGACCTCGATCCAGGAACAGACGTATCGAGCTATGTGAACTCCGCGCAGCAGAATCTCAGTGGCGCCATCAGCAGCGGCGATATCCGGCTCGAACCAGCCGAGCGCATCGAATGGACCGGTCAGTACCAGCTGATGGCCGCGGGCCAACAGCGGTTGAAGTGGATTGCACCTTTGGTGGCCATTTCGATGTTCCTGCTCTTGCTCCTGCAATTCAAGAACGTCACTGAAGCGCTGATCGTGCTGATCGCGGTGCCATTTGCGCTCGTGGGTAGCTTCTGGACGCTCTTTCTCCTTCACTACCCGATGTCCGCGCCAGTCTGGGTGGGCCTCTTGTCGACAGTTGGCCTCGCCATGCAAACCGGAGTCGTGATGGTGGTCTACATCGACGAGGCGTTTCAGCGCCGCGTGCGGGAGGGCCGGCTCCGGACGCGCGAAGACATCATCGAGGCCCACGCTGAAGGGACGATTCAGCGCTTGAGGCCCAAGCTGATGACGATTGCGACGATGGCCGCCGGCCTCTTACCGCTGCTGTGGGCGGACGGCGCGGGCGCCGAAATCATGAAGCGCGTCGCCGCTCCCATGCTCGGCGGGCTGGTAACGAGCGCATTTCTCACACTCGAGGTCATCCCCGTGCTCTACACGATCTGGCGTTCGCGCCAGCTCCGGCTCGCGCAGCAGACGGAAACGCCGATTGAAGCGGTTCTCGGCCGAGCAGCGCAGTTCCACGACGCGGAGTGACGCCCGCGGGCGCGGCGCTCGCAGTGGCAAGGCCGTGCTAGCCACGCGGGTCCGGGCGCGTGTAACTGCCCGGCCGCAACGCGCGTACACCCGATATGAGGCTCTCCCCACGCTCGATGCGCCGTCACTCACCAGCGCGCCTCGTTTTTGCCCTGTTCGGCTTCGCGACCGCATGCGCCCATCGCCCTGCCCCCGCGCCAGAGGCAAAGACGGCATCGGCGGCACCGAGTCTCGAGGTAGCGCCGAGTCCGAGCAGCGCGTCCGCAACGCCGAGCGTCGCGCTCGCTCCGAGCAGCACCGCAGCAACGCCGAGTGCGGCGCCAGCGCAGAGTGTCGGCTCACCTCAGTACCAGAAACCTAGCGACGCGGAGCTGCGGCGCAAGCTCACGCCACTCGAGTACGAGGTGACGCAACAGGCCGGGACCGAGCGGCCATTTTCCAACCCCTACTGGAACAATCACGAGCCCGGCATCTACGTCGACGCAGTCACGGGTGAGCCGCTCTTCAGCTCGAGTGACAAGTTCGACTCCGGTACCGGCTGGCCGAGCTTCAGTCGTCCGATCGATCCGGCGCGCGTCGTATCCCGCTCGGATGCTAGCGAGGGCATGGATCGCACTGAAGTGCGCTCGCGCTCCGGCAACTCGCACCTCGGGCACGTGTTCGATGACGGGCCACGGCCCACGGGCCTCCGCTACTGCATCAACTCCGCCGCGCTGCACTTCATACCGAGGAGTCAGATGGCCGCCGCGGGCTATGGCAAATACCTGCCCTTGGTTTCATCGCCTGCGCCTGCCAAGGCTCCCGAACGTTGAGGCAGGTGCGCGCGAAGTAAGCGACGCGCTTCGTCGCGTGCATCGGTTACTTCGCGAGCCGCACGATCGTGCTGCCGTTCAGTGGGTCCGACGCCGTCCAATAGATGCTCTGCGCGTCCACGGCGATGCCACCGGCGTACGTGCTATAGCCGGTCACGACGGACGTGATGGTCCCCTGAGTCAGCGACAATTTGCTCACGGCGCCGCCATACAACTGGGTCCAGTACACGTCGTCTCCGTCGAGTGCGACGCCGAACACGTCCGATTGTCCGCTGGCGAGCGTCGTGGTCATACCGTCCTTGGTGGGAACCTCGAGGAGCGTGTCGTACGCGCCCCAAAAAATGTCGGAGGCGTTCACCGCGATCCCGACGCCGAAGTTGCTCGGAGTCGAACCGATGCTCACCGGCGTGCCCCCGGTGAGCGGCAGCATCATCACGTTACCCACGTAGAAACTCGTGAAGTAGATATTGTTTGCGTCAACGGCCACTCCGAGCGGGCGAGCAGTGGTATTCAAGATCGTGGTCGCTTGGCCCCCGTCGATCGGTATCTTCATGAGCTGGCCCTCGGTGTACGTGCTCCAGTAGACGTACGCCGCGTCCACGGCGATGCCTTCTGCGGCCCGCCCGGAATAGAGCGTGACCGGACTGCCACCCACGATCGGCGCTTTCATTACGTTGCCGCCGCCCGTGGTCCAATACAGATTCTTCGCGTCGATCGCGAGGCCGAGCGCATTGTACTGACCCATGATGAGTACCGTTGGCTGGCACATCGATGCGCTGCAAGCTCCGCCGAGGCAGTCGCGGGCGCAGCCGCCGCAATGGCTCGCGTCCGTCGTTAGATCGACGCAAGCGTCTCCGCACTTCTCAAAGCCCACGCTGCAATCGAACGTGCAGTTCATCGCCACGCAGGCCACGTTTTCACTGTGCTCGGGAGCTGGGCACGAGCCGCAAGACGCTCCGCAGTGCTCGACCGAAGTGGCGTCGACGCAAACCCCGCTACAGATGTGCCCCGGCGGCGCGCACACGCAATGATCGAGCTCGCACACGAAGCCGGCGTCGCAAGGACCGGCGCACGCAGCGCCGGCGGCCCCCGCCGTAGTACTACCCCCGACGCTGCTCCCGCCCGTACCCGCGCCCCCAACGCCGCCGGTTCCAGCCACGCTCTTGCCCCCGCTGCCCGCCGCTCCCGCTCTGTTCGCGCCCCCGATTCCCATTCCACCGTTTGCCGCGCCCCCACTGTGCGAGCTCCCGCCAAGACCTGAGCCTGCTCCGCCCGCGGCCACGAGGATCACTTCGTAAGGAGGCTCGACTTCGAGGTTGCTCCGGGCTCCGCAGGCAAGCGCGCCGAGCGCGAGCAGCGTGCACGGCGATTGCCAGCTCAGGCGCAGCGACAACGAGTGCGCCAGCATCATACCGGGGCCTAGCCTACCACGGCGAGCACTGTTATGATGCGCTCCGGTCGTGCAGGCGACCCACGGTCCGCGTGAAGGGATTGTCCCACCTGAGCAGAAGAACGTGATTCGGCGGTCTCGTGACGCCTTCTCGGCTCGGTATGCGGACGGCGAGCCATCGTGAAGGTGGTCCATGAATACCAAGTCTCTCCCTGCGAACCCATCGCTCGAATTCGACAAGAAACAAGCCAAGAAGCTGCTCAGCGAGCTGCGAAGCGGAGACGAGAGCGCTCTTCAACGGCTGCGCGAGTATCACCCGCGCTTCGCCACGCTGGTCGACTCGAGCAGCGTCGCGCTGCACGACGCGCAGCTGGTAATCGCGCGACAATACGGCTTCGTGAGCTGGCCACGCTGGAAGGCTTACGTGGAGTCACGCCGCTTGGATCTCGGCGAGCGCGCCGCGGAGCTCGTGCGCGCGGCGTGCAGCGGCGACATGCGCAAAGCAACGATGTTGCTCGACGCGGAGCCC
This sequence comes from Polyangiaceae bacterium, assembly GCA_036496745.1. GTDB lineage: Bacteria > Myxococcota_A > Polyangia > Polyangiales > Polyangiaceae > PMG-095. Next base: position 6,573 of record DASXKQ010000280.1, on the reverse strand, counting down.
ACGCTCGCGAGTTTCGATCTGGCGACGGCCGCGACCTGCGGCGATTTCGCCGCACTCGCGCGCTTGCTCGTTCGCGACTCGGAGCTCGCGCGCCGCGCCTGTGGCCCGAACGCCTGGCAGCCGCTCGTGTACGCCTGCTTTTCACGGTTCTTGCGCAGCGACGCCGAGCGCGCGCAGGGCATCGTCCGCTCAGCGCGGCTGCTGCTCGAGCACGGAGCGGATCCCAACGCGCACTTTTTCGAGGGCGAAGGCGAGCATCGTCACATGCAAACTTGCATCTACGGCGCGGCGGGTATCGCCAACAACGCGGAGCTCACCCGCGCGTTGTTCGACGCAGGCGCTACCATCCTCGCTGGCGACGGCGAAGTACTCTATCACGCGTGCGAATTCAAGGACGTGACGTGCCTCGAGCTCGTGCTCGCCGCGCATCCGCCGCCTCCGGCGTGGCGAGGTCCGCTACCCGCTTCTTTCTCGGAGGACCCGCGGGCGCGCGACATCGTCTCGTTCTGCTTGGGGCGCGCGCTCGACTTCGACAACGAGGCGGCGGCGCTGCTGTTCCTTAAATACGGCGCCAACCCGAATCTCCGCGTCAGCTGGCATCAGAATCGCACGCAAATGCACAAAGCCGCGCTGAACGGCAGGAGCCTAGGTACGCTCACCGCCATGCTCGATCACGGCGGTGACTTTCGCGCGGAGGACGATCGCGGAATATCGCCGTATCGCTACGCGGTGCGCTTCGGTCAAGCGCACTTGGTCGCGCTATTCGAGACGCGTGGCGCCGATCCGGCGACGGCCACGGCCGAGGATCGCCAGCTTTTCGCGGTCGCGCGCGGTACGGGCTCCGGTATCCGCTTGAAGAACGTATCGACTACCGAGGTCATGGTGCAAGCCGCCTGGTTGAACGACGTGCCCGTGCTGCAGCGGCTGCTCGATGCCGGCGCGGACGTCAACGCCCCGGCGGACTTGCCGCCGCTGCACGCCGCGTGCTGGACCGGCCAGCTCGCGGCCGCAAAACTCCTAGTCGAGCGCTGCGCGAGTCTCAGCGCGCGCAGCGTCCACGGCGGGACTCCGCTCGGTACGGCGCTGCACGGCTCCGAGCATTGTCACGAGCCGTTAGGCGGTCCGGCGATGAAGCTCCGCGAGGAGATCACGCATGGCCAGTACGCCAAAATCGTGGACCTCTTGCTCGAGGCGGGCGCAACCTTGCCGGATTTCGCGGACGGCAGCGACGCCGTACAGGAAGTGCTGCGACGCTGGGGCGCGCCGGATCGAGACTAGCGATGATAAAAAAGGAGCGCGTGCCCGTCGGGATCTTCGACCGTGAATTGTTTGCCGCCGTAAAACGGCTCGTACAGATCTTCCGTAAATTTGAGTTCGGGTTCCTCGGCACTTTTGCCCGCAAGAGCGGCGCGCGCGGCATACAAGCGTCGTGATTTGAGCGCCCGGTAAAGCTCCTCGATTCGCTCCGTGTAAAACCAGAGAGCCGCGCGGGACGGCGAGCCTGGGGAAAGGTGCAAGCCGGCCTTGCCGAATGCGAGCAACGCGTAGTCGGGCACGCCGTCGTGCTCGTGCTGCGCGTTCAACTTGAAACCGATCGACATGTAAAAGGCCACGCTCGCCGGCAGATCCGAAACAAACAGCGTCGCGGCGAACGCGCTGACCGACTCGCCCAGTTCCACCAGCGCGGAGTGCGCAGGCGACTGGGTATCGATCGGCCGCGGCCGTGCGCCTGCGCCGAGCAGGCGGCGCGCCGTCTCGCGATCGTCGTACAAGAGCGCGATGTCGAGGACCGTGCGACCCTTGCCGTCGGTGGCCTCCAGATCCGCGCCGAGCTCGATCAAGAGCTCTGCCAACTCGTAGCTCGGAGCTTTACGCCGGATGCCGTCCGCGGAAAACAGAGCGGCGTGCAGCGGCGTCTGACCGTGCTCGAAACGCGATTTCTTTTCGTGCAGCCGCTCGGGCTCCTCCTCGACCAGGCGCTGGACGAGCGAGAGGTCGCCCATGGCGATCGCGGAAAAAATATGATGGCGGGCCCCGCGCTCCAAGAGCAATGCGACGACTTCGGCGTTGTCCGGCCGCGCCGCCCAACCGATCACGGAGGCCTGGTGCACGTCGCCAAAACCGTGCACGTCCGCGCCGGCGTCGAGCAGCGCCGCCACGATCTCCGACTTGCCCCCGCTCGCCGCGAAGTGAAGCGGGCTCGCGTTGTCGCCGCGATCGCGCACGTTGACGCTCGCTCCGCGTTCGAGCAATAGCCGCGTGGCTGCCAGCTCCCCGGCCCTCGCCGCGACGTGCAGTGCGGTTCGGCCCTGCTCGTCGCGCTCGCGAACGAGACCGGGGTCGTCGCGCAGCAGCTCGCCGAGCGCGCCCACGTCCGCGTCTTGGCAGGCCTTGAAAAACTGCGCCACGCGTGGCGCGCGCACGCGAGCGAGCTCCACGCCGAGCTCGCGCCAGCTGGAGAACCCATATTCATTGGCGATGTCGAGTTGAGCCCGCGCGAGCTTCGTCGACGGGTCTTCACGACGAAACTCGACCAAGCGATCCTTGGCGAGTTTCTTCAAGTACTCGAGCGACGCGCGTTCCGGGAGCTTTGAGTTCGACATAGACGCCTTCCTTCCATACTGCCCGCTGTCCGCGCTGCTCGGGCTGGAAGTCAGGGTCTCTGACTGTCGTCATCTCTCAGGGGGTGGGTTCGACCCTTTACGCGGACGGTTGGCCGCCCTACGGCCAGGACCGAACGTAGCCGACGCGTCAAACTCTGCGCAAGCAAGATCGCAGCACGCGCGGCGTGGGCGGCTTGGTGCTCACTCCAGAATCAGCTCCGCGGGATCGCTCGAGCTGCCCCAAGCACCACAAGCGCGCTGGCCGTCGAAGGCCATGTCGCAGCGACTCAGCGCGAACGGGATGTGCGTACCGGAAGCCGCGTGTGCTGCGAGCGACGGCAACGGAATCGCCAATTCCACGTTCCATTCCTCGTCGAAGTCACCGAGCTGGTTGAGGGTGCCGTCGTAATCAAACGCAACGCGAGCGTGTGCGTTCCAGCGCATGTCGCAGCGCGGGTCGGCCAGGCTCGTGGCGTCCGCCGGACACGAGCCGTCGGCCAGTACGCCGGTCGGCGACACGGTCAGCATACGCTTGCCGCCCACGCCATCGAAGAAGGCGAGCGTCACAGAATCATCCTGATAAACGGCGCCATCGCGCTTTTTTTCGCGGACCTCCAAGTCGAGATCCCCTGCGTAAAAGTGCACGTAAAGGTGGCCGTTCCCCCACAAGAAGCGCGCCTCGCTCACGGGTACGGCGCCCTGGCCCGTGTCATCGAGCAAGGTGTGCGTGTTGACCGCGCGGCCCCAGGTTGCGACGTCGAATTCACTGCTCAGCCGCACCGGTTTGGGAGCGCGTGGCACGCTCAATGGCAGCGGACGTGGGCGCACCGTGGCGGTCGCAACCAGTGCGGTTGCCACCAGCGTCGTCGCCGGGTGCTGCTCGGCGCCCATCGCTTCGGGCGCACGAGCCGGCGCCGGTGGATGCTCCCCCACCGGCGCACGCGCCTTGCAGCCCGCGAACGTCAGAGCGAGCGTCGCGACTCTCGCGACGTAGCAAGCACGACTGGTTTTCACGGCAGCGTCGTGTTGGGGTTCGAGGTGCCGTTCGCGTTCACGGCGAAGCGGAAGTTCGAATCCGCCACGTTGTTGAGCGGCGTGACGCCGTCGGAGCTAACCGCCTCGTATTCCTGAGTGACGATCGCGCCGTCGCTCGCGCGCCGCGTGAGAACCGCGTAGCCATAGTACGGGCCCGCGTCGAGCGGCGCGCCGGCATTGCCCAGGATCACTTCGTAGGGCTGCGTCGCGCCGAACGAGTCGCCGTAGGGCAGCGTGCCGCCCGGCAATTGCACGAGGTGCGTGTGACCCGTGATCGACAGCGTCAGCGTGCCTGCACCGTAGTGGGACTCGTACAGCGACTCGGACGGCGTGACGCCCGGCGCGCGCGGGTCGCTGAACGGCTCATGCCGAACCACGAACGTGTAATCGGTCGGGACGTTCAGAGTGTTCGCGAGCCAGGTGTTTTGAGCGCTGGTCCAGGCGTTGGCCGCGACGTGCACGAACTTGGCCGTACCCCACGGCCCGAAGACGGCAACCGAGTAGAACGGCGACGACGACTGACCCGTGGTTGGCTGCACGATATCGAGCAGGTAGTCGTGTACGAGGCCCGTGGTCCAGCTCGTGCAATTGCCGGTGGTGGCCGCGTTCGTGCCGCACCCTTCGTGGTTGCCCATCGTCGGCAGCAGGAGCCCGCTGTAGTTCGCGTTCAAGTCCGCCATGAAGTGGCTGACGAACTGGGTGTGACAAAAGCTGTTGCTGCTGATGGACGACTGGAAGCAATGATCGCCCGCGTCGACTGCGAGGGAGATGCCTTGAGTCTCCATGCCCGCGAAGATCTTGCTCAGGATGAAATCCGGGAAATTGGCGGTATCGTTCGGATTCGCCGGGCGCACGTCACCGAAGGCGCCGAATACCAGGCTATTCATGCTGATCGGCGTGAGAGTCGGAGCCGGCAAGACCGGCGCGCCACCCGTGCCGCCACTGCCGCTCGCGCCACCGCTGCCACTTGCTCCACCGCTGCCGCCTGCTCCACCGCTGCCGCCCGCGCCGCCCGCGCCGCCCGCGCCACCGGAGCACGACGTGGTCGGGGACGCCGAGTTGCGCGGCGCTACGGTTCCGGCCGTAAAGTCCGCGGCGTTGTTGTCCGCATCGGTGCAGCCGCTTCCGGCGCGCAGTGCCGAGGTCGTGTTGCTGAGCGTCGCAGTCGGACCGCTGCCTTCGAAACCCGTCGCGGACGAACCGTAACCGACGAAGTCTGCGATCGTCGCGCTGGGCACGCAGCTGGTGCTGCAGCTGAGCGCCGTCTGATTCTTCACCAGAGCCACCTTGCCGCTGTTAGCGCTCATGGCGATGGTACCCGTGGCATCGGGCGTGGGCAGACTCGTCGTGCCGCCCGTGCCCGCCGCCTCTTTGATCAAGTAGTAGTGACCCGGCTGAAGCGTGCCGCTCAGCGCGGTGACGGACCAAGACGAGCCAGTCGCGGACGCGTATTGCACTGACCAGCCGGCCACGCTGACGGCGCTGCTGCCCCGATTGAAGATCTCGATGAAGTCGTTTTTATATTTCGAGCCGCTATTGCCGCCGCCCCCATAAACCTGGCTGATCACCAAATTCGGCGAGCCCAGGGCCTCCGAAGTGTTGCCGATCGATTCGTCGATCGACGAGCCGCAGCCGGTTGCCTCGATCAACCCCAATGCAGTCAGCGTGAGAGCGTGCGTGTGCCAGCGTCGCATGTGTTCGCCTCCTTCGAGTAACCCTCGTTGTCTGTCGCGAGCATGTATAGACGATCGTGAGTACCGAACGGCGAAACGATCTCGTGCACCTTGCGTAACGCGAAACGCTTGGGGCAATTTGCGTCGACGCGCCAATCGCACGTGGATTGTTCGCGCGTCACGGTGCGCGAGCGTTCTGGCGTTCACTAAAAAATCACACAGTGCACTCGAGCCGGCGTGATACTCGATGGCGATGAGCGAAAGCGCACGGCAACCGAACGCGATCGAAGCCTCGTCGCCATCGCGCACGCGAGCGCGCGTCGTCGTCGCTCCCTTCGCGACGCTCTCGGCACTCGGCTTTCTACTCAGCTACATGCTCGTGCACGCCCTGCACGTCACCGGTCACGACCCGCGTTTCATCCGGGAATTGTCCACGATTCCACTGTTTGCCGGCGTGGAAGCGTCGGCGCTCTTCGGTCTCTCGCTCGGCGCGCTCGCGACGCCGCGCATCCTCGACCGCAGCGCCGTGCTCGGCCGGCTAGCAAGCCTGCTCGCCCTCACCGTCGGCGCGTTCGTCGTCGAGATCGCGCTCTTGCCCTGAGGTCAGCGAGATGCACTTCGCCGAGCAAGGCTTGCGTATCGTCGAGCACGCCCACGGCCATCTCGCTTGGCTCTCGACGCTCGCCCTCGCTCATCCTGCGCTGCTCCTGCGCGCACGACGTCGCTCGGTGCGGCTTTCCGCGTCCATCGCAACGGGCTTGGTCACGCTGACCGGTGCCCTGGGCGCGAGCCTCTATCCGGCCTATCGCTCCACGTTGAAGCCGGCGATCTTCGCGTCCTCACCCATGGTCGGCAATTTGTTCGAGCGCAAAGAGCACTTGGCCGTCGCGGTCGTGGTCCTCGCCTGGGTTGGCTTGTGCGCGCACTGGGCGCAAACGCGCGAGCGACCCGAGCTCGCGCGGCTGGCGTTCGTGGCCTACGCCGGAGCGGCCGCACTCGCGCTCACTTGCGCGGTACTCGGCGTCGCGGTGGCAGTGGCTCGAAGTTTCTAGCGCGGCGGCCTATTTGCGTAACCCGCGCTGCTCGGGCAGCGTGAGCGATTCGAGCGCTTGGCGACTCGCGCTTGCCGGAACGCTCCGGCATCCAGTAGACCTGAGTGCAAAGGAGCTCCCCATGCGTAGCCACTCGAAGACATTCATCGCGACTGCTTTGATTTCGGGCACCGCGTTTGCGGGCAACACAGGTATCGAGCTGATGGCTCG
>DASXKQ010000279.1:0-28348 GCA_036496745.1 Polyangiaceae bacterium | reverse complement strand
CGGAGCCACCCATGAGTCTTGGCCGGATCAGATCACACCCCTTCGGGTGCTTCGAAGCGTCGCGATCAAGAGAGAGCGGAAGGCTCAGAAAAGAACCGGCGAGCCCGGGCGCCTGCTGTTTCAACAGCTGAGAGGCCCGCCAAGCACTTCAGGTCGGGACTACAAAAACAAAATCAAACCCCCTATGAAATTCACTGACCTCTTCATCCGTCGACCCGTGCTCGCCATCGTGATCAATCTCGTGATCATCATCGCGGGCTTGCAGGCGGTGCGCACGCTGAATGTGCGGCAGTATCCGAGGTTGGAGAGCGCCACCATCGCGGTGCGCACGGCTTATGTGGGCGCCAACTCCGAGCTCGTGCGCGGCTTCATCACGACTCCGCTCGAGCGCGCGATCGCCGCCGCGGACGGCATCGACTTCATCGAGTCGCAGAGCGTGCAGGGGCTCTCGACCATCAACGTTCGGCTCAAACTCAACTTCCCCGCGGCAGGCGCGCTGGCCGACATCAGCGCGCGCGTGAACCAGGTGCGCGCGGATCTGCCGCCCGAGGCCGAAATTCCGGCGATCAACATCGAGCCCTCGGACGCTCAGGTCGCCGCGATGTACCTGACCTTCGGCTCGAACATCCTCGAGGACAATCAGGTCACCGACTACCTGATCCGCATCGTGCAACCGCGTTTGTCGGCGATCGCGGGCGTGCAACGCGCGGACATCCTCGGCGGCCGCACGTTCGCCATGCGTGCCTGGCTCAAGCCCGCGCGGATGGCCGCGCTCAACGTGAGCCCGGGCGAAGTGCGTCAAGCGCTCGCCTCCAACAACTATCTGGCCGCCGTGGGACAGACCAAGGGCCACTTGGTGCAAGTCAACCTGACCGCGACCACCGACGTACAAACGGTCGACGGTTTCAAAAAGCTCGTCGTCCGCCAGAGCGGAGACTCGCTCGTGCGGCTGGAAGACATCGCCGACGTGGTGCTGGGCGCCGATACCTACGACCAGGACGTGCGTTTCTCCGGCAAAAGAGAGACGTTCATGGGTGTTTGGGTGCTCCCGAACGCCAACTCGCTCGACGTGATCAACCGCGTTCGGCAAGAGATCGAGACGATCAAGGGCGAACTCCCGAACGGCATGCGCGCGACGATCGCCTTCGACTCGACGCGCTATATCAACAACGCCGTCAAAGAGGTCACGCACACGCTCACGGAGACCGTGCTGATCGTCGTGATCGTGATCTTCTTGTTCCTGGGCTCGCTGCGCAGCGTGCTCGTGCCGCTGGTGGCGATCCCCGTTTCGCTGATCGGCGCTGTCTTTCTGATGCAGGTGTTCGGCTTCACGATCAACCTGCTCACGCTGCTGGCGATCGTGCTCTCCGTGGGGCTCGTCGTTGACGACGCGATCGTCGTGGTCGAGAACGTGGAGCGCAACATCCGGCTCGGCAAGTCGCCGATGGACGCCGCGCTGGTCAGCGCTCGAGAATTGGTGGGGCCGATTATCGCGATGACCATCACGCTCGCCGCGGTCTATGCGCCGATCGGCTTTCAGGGCGGCCTGACCGGCGCGCTTTTCCGGGAATTCGCGTTCACGCTGGCCGGCGCCGTGTTCATCTCCGGCTTCGTCGCGCTCACACTCTCGCCCATGATGTCGTCGCGCTTGCTGAAGCCGGCCTACGCCGAAGGCCGGCTGTCCAAGCTGATCGATCGCAGCTTCGAAGCTTTGCGCAGCACCTATGCGCGGCTGCTCGACAGCACGCTGCGCGCGCGACCGGCCGTGTACACGATCTGGATCTTGCTCACGCTGCTCACCATTCCGCTCTACTTGTTCTCACCGCACGAGCTCGCGCCTTACGAAGACCAAGGCGTCGTGTTCGGCGCGCTCGACGTACCCGCGAACGCCACTCTCGAGCAGCTCACGCCCTACACCGCGCAGGTCCAGCACTTGTTCGCGTCGGTCCCGGAGTTCGAGCAGAGCTTTCAGATCACCTTCCCCACCGGCGGCTTCGGCGGCGCGATTATGAAGCCGTGGGAGGAGCGCAAGCGCAATATTTTCCAAATTCAGGAGGAGCTCAGCAAGAAAACCTATGGCATCGCGGGCATTCGCGCGCCGGTGTTCTTGCCCGCCGCGTTGCCGAGCGCGGGCTTTTTCCCGGTGGAATTCGTGATCGCCTCGACCGAGAGCCACGAACACCTACTCGGCATCGCGCAACAGCTCGTGCAAGACGCGGTGAAGAGCGGTGAGTTCGCGTTCCCGCCGGTGATGGACGTGCGCATCGACCAAGCCAACGCCGAGATCGTGATCGATCGCGACAAGGTGGCGTCCATGGGTCTTACCATGCAGCAGGTGGGCGCGGACCTGTCGTCACTCCTGAGCGGTAACTTCGTCAACCGCTTCACGATCGACGGACGCAGCTACAAGGTGATCCCACAAGTCGAACGCGCCGAACGCCTCACGCCCGATCAATTGAGCGACATTCACATCAGTGGTCCGCGCGGCGAGCTCGTGCCGCTCAACTCGATCGCGACGCTGAAAGAGGGCGTGGAGCCGCGCTCACTCAATCGTTTCCAACAGCTGAACGCGATCAAGATCTCCGGCGTGGCGCCCCGCTCGCTCGAGGCCGGCCTGCAGGTGCTCGAAAAGTCCGCCGAGAAGCTCCTACCACCCGGCTCACGCGTCGACTACACCGGCGAATCCCGGCAATTGCGCCAAGAGTCCGGCAAATTCTTGCCCGCGATGGGCCTGGCGATCGTGCTGATTTTTCTGGCGCTCGCCGCGCAGTTCAACTCCTTCCGTGATCCGTTCGTGGTGCTGGCCGGCTCCGTACCGCTCGCCATGTTCGGCGCGCTCTCCTTCACGTTCCTCAAATTCTCGGGGCCGCCCAGCATGCACTTTCCACTGACGCAAGGCTGGACCACGACGCTCAACATCTACTCGCAAGTCGGCCTGGTCACGCTCGTCGGCCTGATCGCCAAAAATGGCATCCTGATCGTGGAGTTCGCCAACGCTAGCCAACTCGCCGGCATGACCAAGGTGGAAGCCGTGCGCAACGCCGCCCTCACGCGCCTGCGCCCGATCCTGATGACCACGATCGCCACCGTCTGCGGTCACTTCCCGCTGACCCTCGTCACCGGCCCCGGCGCGATCGCCCGCAACTCGATCGGCATCGTGCTGGTCGGCGGCATGACCATCGGCACCCTCTTCACGCTGTTCGTCGTGCCCTCGGTGTACGTGCTGATCGCGCAGGATCACCATGAGCAGCGGGCGCGAGACGGCGGACGACTGCCGGAAGGCGGCGCGCCGCAACCGGCGGAGTGAGGCTCGCGTCGGGGCGGGGTCCCGCGCATGCGCCCTATTTTGCGCCTCTCAAGGTAAACACCGCGAGCTCCGGCGGCACTCCGAGCCGCATCGGCGGGCCCGTCGTGCCGAGCCCCGCGTTCACGTACAGCGTGGAGCCGCCGCTCCGCAGCAAGCCGCGCGAGCGCTGCCCGGTGAGCCTCGCCAAGTTGTAGCGCTGAGCGAGGAACGGAATGCCGAGCTGGCCGCCGTGCGTGTGCCCGCTCAGGACGAGCGCGATGCCGGCGTCGCACGCGGCGTCGAATGACGTCGGGTAGTGCGCCAGCAAGATGATCGGCACTCCACCGGGACACGTCTCGAGGGTCTGCCCGAGATCGGCGCGGCGCGCGAAGCGATCGTCGAGGCCCGCGATGGTGAGCGACGCCGCGCCGCGCCGGAGCACGCGGCTCGCGTTGCGCAGAACGACGAGCTTGCGAGCCTCCAAGAGTCGGGTCAATAGATCGTTGTCGGTCTGATCGTGGTTGCCCATGGCGACGCACACGCCGTCGGGCGCGGACAGTTCGCTCAAAGCCGCCGCGACGTCGGCATAGAAGGCGCTGCCGCTCGTCACCAGATCACCCGTTACCACGCACAAATCGGGGCGCTCGGCGTTGGCGAGCTCCGCCCATTTTCGCGCGCGCGACAAGCGATCGAAGCTACCGACGTGCAAATCGCTCAGCTGCAGCACCCGATAGCCGTCGAACTCGCGCGGCAGGCCGGCGATCACTATCTCCATTTTCCGCACGCGCACGAAGCGGCGCGCGCCCCAAATCGTCCACGCCGATAGGAGCAGTCCGAGCAGGTAGACGTCGAGCGCGCCGGCTCGCAGCCATTGGCCGAACGTGAAGCCCCGCGACACGTCGACCAGCGACAAGCCCGCGGCGGCCACGAGCTCGAACGGAAAGCCGAGCAGCGCGAGCATGGCCGCGCCCCACAGCCAGAAGACCGGCTCGTCGAGCAAGCGCGTGACCCAGAGCGGCCGCGGACGATCCCGGAGCGCCGACGTGAAGCGCGTTACGGTGAGCGCATACAGGCCGCCAGCAAGCACGCCCGCGAACAACCAGCTCACGAACGAGCACGCGATCAAGAACACGAGCGCATGTGATGCAGTCAGGACGCCCATGGGCAGCCAGTACAGGCGGCTTCTTGGCATGCGCGAAAGTACTACGAATATTTGTGCCGAGTCTTGTATTGTCGGCAGGTGAGCGCCTGGTCCCAAAACCTGTTCGCCTTGCTGACGTTGATCGTCGCGCCGGCGGTGCTCACGAACGCTTCCTCGGTGCTCGCGCTCAACACCGCCAACCGCTTCGGGCGCGTAGTGGATCGTTCGCGACAGCTCACGGACGAAGTGTCGCGACTGCGCGACGACGCCGAGCTGCGCCGCATTCGGTTGAGTCAGATCGCGCGGCTCTTGAAACGCGCCGGGCTCTTGCTGCGCGCGCAAACTTGCTTTTACGGGGCGCTCGGCCTGTTCGTGGCCGCGGCGTTGATCTCCGTGCTCGGCGCGGCGCTCGCGTCGGGCTTCCCGTTCGGTTATCGCGCAGCGGCGCTCGGCAGCTTCGTGGTCGGTTCGACGGCCGCGTCGTGCGTGGTCTACGGCTGCACGTTGCTCGTACGTGAGACGCGGCTCGCACTCGAGTCGCTGGCCGAAGAGGCGAAGCTGTTCGAACGTCAGTCCTCGCCGGATGCTCGAGCCGGCTGACACGGCTAGCAGGTATTTTTCAAACACCAAGCGCGGAAAAGACGCTGAGCGCTGTGGCGTATTGCGCCGCGGGAAAATTTGCCTCACGAATTCGTACTCGAGCTGGCTTGCGACGAGCCGCCGACGTGCCATCGGTATTGTGTTGCTCTTAGCGTTGCGGCCACCGCCGGCATTCATCATCGAGCAAACGGAGGCTTGATTCATGAACCGCATCCAGAGTGTTCTCCTGACGTCGCTCGTCTCGCTCATCCCGGTGATGGCAGCAGAGGGTGCCCGCGCAGCGCCGACACCTGCCGCGCAGCCCTCGGCACCTGCCGCGCAGCCTCCCGCACCTGCCGCGCAGCCTCCTGCGCCTGCTGCTCAGCCTCCCGGCTATCCCCCCCAACCGCCCGGCTACTACTACGACGACGCGCCAGGCTCCGACGCTCGCCCTCCACCGCCACGCGGGGCGCAGCGCGGTAACTGGCAAAACGCAGACGGCGCCCCCGTGCGCTTCGCGCCTGACGAACCTGGGCTCGAGCTACTGAGCGTGAGCGGCGTTGCCCCCTACGGCCTGGTGCGCCGCTGGCGTCACGGTTGGTACGCGGGCTACCGCGTCGCACCGCTGTACGCTCCGATCTGCCAGGGAGCGTGCGCGACTCGCATGCCGCTCGGAAACTACCAGCTCGCGCTGGCCAAAGACGGCGGACCCGCGGTGCCGGCGTACGGGCCCATGAACATCGAAGGGCCTGCCCTGCTGCGCGCCAGTTACACGGATCGCAGCGGCACGCGCGCCGCCGGCTGGGCGATCGGCGTGACGGGGGTGGTCGGCGGCATCGTGATGATCGCGTTTTCCGGCAGCGACGAGCTCGTGTGCGACCCGGCCGGCTTCTGTCATCGGCGTGAGACGTTCAACGGACCGCTCCTGGCCGGCGGGATCGGCGTGCTCATCGTTTCGACGATCGTGGGCGGCGTGCTCTTGTCTGAGCGCGACCAAGCACACATCAGCGTCGAACCACTCCAGCTCGGCTCATTCGGCTACCAGCGCGAAGCAGAGGCCGCGCTCGGCGCGCAAGCGGCCGCGCAGGGCGCTTCGCTCGCGTTTCACTTCTGACTCGCAAGTTGAATGCGCGCTTTGGCCACGCGCAGGCGCTATTGAGTTGGCGCTCCCTCGCAAATCCAATCGCTCACGATTTGAATCTGCTCCGCGCTGAGCGGGCCGGGGGGTGGCATGCGAACCCCTGCGCAAATACCTTGCCCGAGGAGCTTGTTGATCATGTAGCTCGACTCCGGGTGACCCGGTGAAATGATGGGCGGGTGAGTGCAGCACTCTTCGGCGCGCACGCCGATCGCCTGTGCCGCCAGCCCACTCGGACTGCCAAACGCGCCGTGGCAGGTTTCTCCCCCGCACTCGGCCAACACGGGCGCCACGTCCGTCGTGTACGCGCGCTGCATCAGGGGCACGCAGGGTCCGCCGTCGTCACCTGCCGCGCCGGTCTCGTCAGGCCCAGCATCGCGACAGGCGCCCGCGTCGAACTCGAAGCGAAGACCGCCCGCCTGCCCCCCGGCGCCCAGCGACGGAGAGTGCTTCGCGGCACACGCCGCCCACAGCAAGCAGAGCACGAGCCCGCCGAGCCAAGTCGAGACGCGACGAGAGCGCCAAAAGGGGCACTTGAGTAAGCGAATGCTCCTAAGTGCCCGCTGACGGCCGAACGCAGGCAAATCTTCGCGCGGAGCGATCAGTGGCCGTGCTGATAGAGCGCGAACACCGCGCCTTGCGGATCCTGCACGATCGCAAAGCGGCCGATGTTCGGGATATCCGTGGGCGGCACGAACAGCTTGCCGCCGAGCTCGCTCACCTTTTTCGCGCTCGTATCACAGTTCGCAACACCGAAGTAGGCGAGCCAGTGCGGCGGTACGGGTCCCATTTGCGGGCTCGGCTTCATCATGCCGCCCTTGCTGTCTTGATTACCGTCGCCGCCATGAGGGTCTTTGAACAACGTGTAGGTGCCCATCGGCCCCATGTCGACCGCGTGCGTGCGCCAGCCGATCACCTTGGAGTAAAACTTGCCGGCTTGCTCGGGGTCGGGCGTGTAGAGTTCGCTCCACGCGAGCGCGCCCGGCTCGTTCACGACGCCGGCGCCGATGTGCTTTTTGGCCTGCCACACGCAAAACACGCCGCCCGTCGGATCCTTGATCACCGCCATGCGCCCGACGTCGAGCACGTCGAACGGCTCCTTCAACAGTGTGCCACCCGCGTCCTTGGCAAGCTTCGCAGTCACGTCCGCGCTCTCGACGGTGATGTACGACTCCCAGTGTGGCGGCACGTCCTTCATGTTGGGCATGCCACCGAGCGCGTACAGCGCGCCCGCGTAGTCCGCCCCGCGCTTGAACATCGTGTAGATCATACCGGGACCCGCCGGCATGTCCTCGAAGGTCCAATCGAACAGCGCACCGTAGAACTTCTTTGCCGCGTCGGAGTCGGTCGTGCCGAGCTCCACCCAAGAAAACGTCCCAGGCTGATATGAAGTCACTTTGGGCATGTCGCGCTCCTCTCCTCTTGGTCGCCGGCGCAGGGTAGCACCGCGAACTCTGAGCTGGTAACCCCTCGTCGAACCGCTGTTACGGAAAGAGCTCGCTCGCCGCGCCGCGCGGAAGAGAACGACCAGCTGAACCGCTACGCGCTTACCGTGAGCTGAGCCGGAGCGAGCGACGTGCCGTTGCTCGCTCCGGCGGCGAGCTTGGTCGCGGCGTTCCAAGCTTGCAATTGCGCGTCGAGCGCGGGGTGCCCCTCGCCTGGCCGGCGCTTCAAATACACGCCGTCCGCGTTCATCTCGTACACGCGTGTGCTGTCGAGCTCGAGCGGCAGCAGCACCTCTTGCCGAATGCGAGCGCGGATGGCCTCGCTCCTCAGAGGAAACAGAATCTCCACGCGCCGGTCGAGGTTGCGCGGCATCCAGTCGGCCGACGCGAGAAAGTACTCTTCCTCGCCCTCGGGTCCGAACAAGAACACGCGCTCATGCTCCAAAAAGCGACCCACGAGCGAGCGCACCTTCACGTGGTCCGAGACGCCGGCCACGCCCGGTCGCAGGCAACACACGCCGCGCACCACCAGCTCGACCTGCACGCCGGCGCGCGACGCGCGATAGAGCGTGCGGATCAACTCCGGGTCGACGAGGGCGTTGAGTTTGGCGAACACGCGCGCGGGCCGCCCCTGTCTCGCCCGCTCGATTTGCTCGTCGATCTTGGCGAGCAGCGTCTTGCGCAGCGTGACCGGCGCGACAGCGAGCTTGCGGTAGTTGAAGCTCGTCGAAAAACCGGACAAGGCGTTGAACAGCTCGGAGGCGTCTTCGCCGATCTCCGGATCGGCCGTAAATAGCGCGGTGTCCGTGTAAAAGCGCGCGGTCGTCGCGTTGTAGTTGCCGGTCGAGAGGTGCACGTAGCGGCGGAGCTCCGCGCCCTCGCGCCGCACGACGAGCAGGATCTTGGCGTGTGTTTTCAGGCCGGCCGCGCCGTAGAACACGTGCACGCCCGCGCGCTCGAGCGCGCGCGCCCAGCCGATATTATTTTCCTCGTCGAAACGCGCCTTGAGCTCGATCGAGACGGCGACTTGTTTGCCGTTTTCGGCGGCGCGCATCAAGGCGCGCACGATCTCCGAGTTCGAACCGGCGCGGTACAGCGTCATCTTGATCGCGAGCACGTTGGCGTCGTCCGCCGCGCGTCGCAAGAAATGCAAGACCGGCGAGAACGAATCATAGGGATGGTGCAAAAAGACATCGGCGCGAGCGATCACCGAGAATGGATCGGAATGCTCGTCGAGCTCGGCGGGCACGCGCACGGAGAGCGGCGCGTCGCGGAGCTCCGGACGATCCAACTGCACCAAGCTCAGCAAGCCCGTTAACCCGAGCAGCGAGCGCGTCTCGTACAGGTCGTCCTCGTCGATCTCTAGTTTTTCCAAGAGCAGCCGGCGGATGTGCTCCGGTACACCTGGGGACACCTCGAGGCGCACGGCGGCGCCGAAGCGGCGCTTGCGGATCTCACGATCCACCACCGCCAGCAGATCGGCCGCCTCTTCCTCGAGAATATCGAGATCCATGTCGCGCGTGACGCGAAAAGGATATGCCCCGAGCAAGGTCATACCGGGAAATAGATCCGACAGGTTGCCCGCGATCAGCTCCTCGAGCGGCAAGTAGTGCGACACCTCACCGTCGTCGTTCGCGAGCGGCACGAAGCGCGGCAGGCTCTCCGGCACCTTCACGCGCGCGAAGCGACGTTCGCCGCTGATTGGGTTCTCGGCCTCGACCGCGAGCGAGATGGACAAATTGGAAAGAAACGGAAACGGGTGGATCGGATCGACGGCGAGTGGCGTCAGAACCGGGAACACGGCGCGTCGAAAGTATTCCTTGGCGCGCTCGCGCTGAGTCGGCAAAAGCTGATCGAAGCCTTGGACGCCAATGCCATTTTGCGCCAGCGCCGGCAGCAGGTCGTCCGCCAAGAGCTGCGCAGCCGTCTGCGAAAGCGCGAGCACCCGTGCGCGAATCAGGGCGAGCTGCTCGCTCGCGGATAGACCATCCGGTGCGCTGCTCGCCGCGCGCGCCTCGAGCTGATCGTGCAAACCGGATACGCGGATCATGAAGAACTCGTCCAGATTCGAGCCGAATATCGCCAGAAACTTGGCGCGTTCGAGCAGCGGCCAGCTGGCGTCGCATGCCTGGTCGAGCACGCGCTCGTTGAACGCGAGCCACGACAGTTCGCGATTCAAGTACAAACTTCGCTCGTGAAATTCTCGCTCGTCGCTCGATTCGTGCGCCATGCGTCGCTCGCTTTCGGAAGGACTGGCAGCATCCCTCATGCGCGCGCGCTTGCCAGGTCCCGCCGCCCGGCGATGGAAACATTTGCGAGTCGATCGCCGACGTCACGGTATCGTCACGCATACGTCGCTCGATTGGCGCCAAAAAGGTCGCGCAAGCGTCACCCAAGAGAGTGAGTGAGCTGGCTAAGGTAGCCGCCCGCAAACGAGGCTCCCATGACCAGCGCAGCGCCCGCCATCGACTCATCCACGCGTTCGAGCTCACCGCCCGCGTCCAAGCTCGACGCGAAGCTCGGCAAATCGCCGAACAAGCTCACCATGGGCATTTTCGCGGCGGTGCTGCTGCTCGGTCTCGTCTACGCCGGCTCTCAGCTCGCCCAGGACTTGGCGGCCGTGCGCTCGCCGTCGATCTTCCCCTTCTTGATCTTGGGTGTCGCGCTGCTCGTCGCGCTCGGCTTCGAGTTCGTCAACGGCTTTCACGACACGGCCAACGCCGTAGCCACGGTGATCTACACGCACACGCTCGAGCCGCACGCCGCGGTCGTCTGGTCCGGCGTTTGGAATTTCATCGGCGTGATGGTGTCGACGGGAACCGTGGCGTTCGGCATCATTTCGCTCCTGCCCGTCGAGCTGATTTTGCAGGTCGGCAGCGGTGCGGGTTTCGCGATGGTGTTCGCGTTGCTCGCCGCGGCCATCGTCTGGAACCTCGGCACCTGGTATTTCGGGTTGCCCTCGTCGAGCTCTCACACGCTGATCGGTTCGATCATCGGCGTCGGCATCGCCAACCAGCTGATGTCGGTCAAGAGCGGCACGAGCGGCGTCGATTGGAGTCAGGCCGGCAACATCGGCAAATCCCTGCTCATCTCGCCGCTGGTCGGCTTCGGCTGCGCGGCGTTGCTCTTGATCTTGCTCAAGGTCGTGCTGCCCAACAAAAAGCTCTACCAAGCGCCCGAAGGCACCGAACCTCCGCCGTTTTGGATCCGCTGCTTGCTCTTGCTCACCTGCACCGGCGTGAGCTTCGCGCACGGCTCGAACGACGGACAAAAGGGCATGGGGCTCATCATGCTGATCCTGATCGGCACGGTGCCCACCGCTTACGCGCTCAACCACGCGGTCTCGCCGCGCGAGACCCAGGACTTCATCGCCGTTTCCTACCAAAGCGCCGATACTTTCCGCCACTACGACACGCAGCACGCCGCCGTGTCCGATCCGCGCGCCGAGCTCAAGGAGTACATTCGTTCGCGCAAGGCTTCACCCACGACCGTGCCCGCGCTGGCGCTGATGGCGACCGGCATCGCCGACGACCTCGGCCGTTTCAAGGAGCTCGCCAAGGTGCCGCCGGAAGAGACGCGCAACTTCCGCAACGACATGTACCTGGTCGGCGAAAGTCTGCGCGTGGCCGACAAGACCGGCGCGCCCGTATTTTCAGCGCCCGACCGCGCCGTGCTCAAGAACTACAAGAAGCACATCGACAGCTCGACCAAGTTCATCCCGGGCTGGGTGAAAATCGCCGTGGCGATCGCGCTCGGCCTCGGCACGATGGTGGGCTGGAAGCGCATCGTCGTGACGGTCGGCGAAAAGATCGGCAAAGATCACCTCACCTACGCGCAGGGCGCTGCCGCCGAGATCACCGCCATGGTGACGATCGGCGCGGCCGACGCATTCGGTTTGCCCGTGAGCACCACGCACGTGCTCTCTTCCGGCGTGGCCGGCACGATGGCCGCCAATCGCTCGGGCCTGCAAGCCGCCACCGTGCGCAACCTGCTGATGGCCTGGGTGCTCACGTTGCCCGCCTCGATCGCCCTCGCCGGCAGCCTGTTCTGGGTGTTCTGCCGCTTCGTCTAAAGAGCTAGAAATACCCAGGAAATACGGACGGATCGCCGCTCTCGCCTGGGCGCGCGTCTCGTGACATGCTGCGCGGCCCTCGCGAGAAAGCCCGCTCATGCCGAACTCCCTTCCACCCGGTGCGCCCACACCCGACGACGCGCTCGAGCGCCTGCGTGAAGGCAATCAGCGCTTCGTGTCCGGTCACGGCACGGTCATCAATCGTTGGCATCCCGGGCTGACTGAGGGTCAGGCGCCGTTCGCCGTCGTGTTCGGCTGCTCGGACTCACGCGCGCCCGCCGAGTACGTGTTCGATCAGGGCCTCGGGGATCTGTTCGTGATCCGCGTGGCCGGCAATATCGTCGCGCCGTCCCTGACCGGCTCGGTCGAGTTCGCAGCCGGCAAATTCGGCACGCGCCTCGTCGTCGTGATGGGGCACACCCAGTGCGGCGCGGTGTCCGCCACGGTGACCGCGCTCGAATTCGGTGGCCCGCCCGAATCGCGCAACATGCTGTCGATCGTCGATCGCATCGCGCCGCAAGTAAAACACCTGCTCGATCAGCCCTACGACCACGAAACGCGCCTGATCCACGCCGTGCGCGCCAACGCGCTCGCCTCGGCCAGGGAGCTCCGCAGCTCGAGCCCCGTCTTGCGCGGCTTGGTCGAGCGCGGGCAAGTGCGCATCGTGGCGGCCGTCTATGATCTCGCAACCGGCATCGTCGATTTTTTCGATCCATAGGCAACACGCGCAAGGCGCCTATCCGCTCGCCAGCAGCGCCGCCGGCCGCAGCGGCATCGATTCAGCGACGAGCAGGCTCGATCTTCACCGCAGCCTTCGATCTTCGGCGAGCGCGACGCATCCGCCCGAACCGCGGCAATCGGCTTCTCCTCGTGAAATTCAGTTAGTTAAATGAGTTCCACTTCCCAAGCGAGGGGCGGCGATGGTTTCATTGTGGCTGGATGTTCAAGCGACGCTTTGCTTCGGTTTTCCTAGCTCTCACCGTGCTCCCACTGTGTCTGGTCGAGTGTTCGGCCAACAAAGCGGCCACACGAGGAACCGGTGCCGGATCGAGTGGGTCGAGCTCGAACGCGGGGAGTACGGGCGGCCCGATGCTGACGGGCGGCATGGGCGGGCTAACTGCGACAGGTGGCGCGGCGAACGCGGGCTCGGGTGGCGTCACGGCCTGCGCGATGGAGACGACGACCGCCAAGGTCAAGCCGCTCGACCTCTACATCATGCTCGACATCTCGGGCTCGATGCTCTCGGCGACGAGCTCGGGCACGTCGAAGTGGGACGCGGTCAAGAGCGCGCTCGAATCGTTCTTCGCCGACCCGGGCTCACAAGGTGTCGGCGTCGGCATTCAGTACTTTCCGCTGCCCAAGCCGGGCGTGCCCGCGGCTTGCACGACCGATGGCGACTGCGGCGCAGGCGGGCCGTGTTTCCTCAATCGCTGCGTGCCTTCCGTCAACACCTTGCCCTGTGCGACGAGCGCCGACTGCGCGACGAGCGGACCCAACGGCACCGCCGGCTCCTGCCTACCGGTCGGAGAGTGCCAAAACGATCACGACTTTGCCTGCACGCCGGCTCCGACGGGCAAACCCGCGTCGTCGTGCGGCGGCACGCTCGGCGACTGCCAAACGATCACCGCCGGCACCAACAAGTGTTTCAACCCGAGCGTCTGCGACTACATGGTCTACGCAACACCGGCCGTGCCCATCACCGCGTTGTCCGCGGCCACGACGGCAACCCTGACCGGCTCGCTCAACGCGCAGATGCCCGCGGGCTCCACCCCCACCGCTCCCGCCCTGCAAGGTGCCATCCGCCACTCTTACGATTGGGCCGCGCAAAACACCGACCACACCGTGGTTTCGGTATTGGCGACCGACGGCGTACCTACCGTCGAATGCCACTACCCGACCACGCTCAGCCCGGCCGACGCCGTGACCGAGGTCTCGACGATCGCGACGCAAGGTGTGATGTCCGGCGTTCAGACCTTCGTGATCGGTGTGTTCGGCGCCGACGATCTCGCTGCGGGCGCGCCGGCGAACCTCGACACGATCGCCAACGCTGGCGGGACCACAAAAGCGTTCATCGTCGACACCAGCCAAGACGTATCACAGCAGTTTTTGGCCGCGCTGAACGCGATCCGCACCAGCGGGATCGCCTGTGATTTTCCGCTGCCCACTCCAACCGGCGGTGCGGACCTCGATCCGACGCGCGTCAATATCGATTTCACCAATCAAGGCACGACGACCAACCTGTACCAAGTCGCGAACGCGGCCGCCTGCGGTTCTGACGGCGGTTGGTACTACGACGTACCGCCACCCGGAACCCCAACCAAGATCTTCGCCTGCCCCACGAGCTGCGACATCTTTCAGAAGACCGTCGGAGGGTCAGTGTCGGTCGTTCTCGGCTGCGTGACACGCGTGAAGTGAGTGCTGCTTAACCCCTCGGAGTGATACGCCCATGCCCGTCGAATATCGCGCGCTGTTGCCAGTCTCCGTCCTGACCGCCTCGGCTTGCCTGTTCGGGCTCGCCGCGCCCCTCGCCTGCAGCTCCGGCAACCCGCGCCCGGTTGGCTCGGGCGGTCGAGGCGCGAACAACGGTGGCACGAACGCCGGGAGCAGCGCGGCCGGCGCCAATAGCGGCGGAGTCGGCACCAGCGGGAGCGGCGCGAGCGGCGCGGCCAACGCGAGCGGGAGCGGCGCGGCCAATGCGGGCGGCGCAAGTGCCGGCGGGGCGAGCGCGGCGGGCGGCGCGGGCGGCGCGAGCGCGGCCGGCGGTAACGCGGCCGGCGGTAACGCAGGGGCAGCGGGCGGCGCGAGTGGCAACGCGCCCGGCGGCGCGTCGGGCAACGGCAGCTCCGGCGCGGGCGGCGACTGCAACACGCTCACGATCGTGCCGATGCCGGTGACGCCGACTGTGCTGCTACTCGTGGATACGTCGACCAGCATGTTCATGGGCAGCGTGCCGTGGACCCCGCTCTACAACGCGCTCATGGACCCCAACACGGGCGTGGTCAAGCCGCTGCAGGACAAGATTCGTTTCGGCTTCACCAGCTACAACAGCATCACGCAGCCCTCCGGCGATCCCACCTGCCCGAAGCTCACGAGCGTACCGTACGCGCTCGACAACTACGACGCGATCAACACCGAATACAAAACGATTGGCGCCATCTACAACGGCAGTCAAAAATGGGAAACGCCGACTGGTGAGTCCGTCGCTGCCGTCGCCGCAAATCTCCTCGCGTATGACGCCATGCCGCCAGGGCCCAAATACATCGTGCTCGTAACGGACGGCAATCCTGACACCTGCATGCAGCGCGATCCGCAATGCGGCCAGGATGCATCCATCAAGGCCGTGCAGGACGCTTATGCGGCGGGCATCGGCACATTCCCAATCGGCATCGGCGACATTCTCACCGACAACGGCGGATGCAGCGGGCGCTGCGGAGTCCTGCATCTGCAGGACCTCGCCAACGCGGGCACCGGTCAGCCGGTGCTCGGAAGCACCGCGAACATCAACGACGGTTGCACGCCGAACGGCCAAAAAGCGACGTACACGACGGGAGCCGGCGGAACTGCCAAGTACTACACGGCAACCAACCAAACCGAGCTGCAAACGGCCCTCTCCGGCCTGCTGAACGCCGTCGCGTCCTGCTCCTTCGCCATGAACGCGTACGTGACGGGCGACCCTTCGCTCGGCACGGTGCTCGTAGGCACCACGCCCGCCGTCTACAACGACCCGAACGGCTGGCGCCTGGAGAGTGACACTTTCACGGTCACGCTCCTCGGCAGCTCCTGCGACACGTTCAAGGCGGGCAACGCGAACGTCGACATCAGCTTTCCGTGCGATCCGAACGTGACCGTGACGGGACGCTGAGCACTCGGCAATAGCTACAGCCGCTTCGCGAGCAACACCACGCTCACGCCGCGTAGTAGTCGGGCGCGGCGTCGTGCAGCGTGACCGTACCCACGAGCGCGCCCGCGCATTGACACGCGTGCACACGGCCGCTCGCCAAGTCCTTACGGTAGCGTTCGAGCGGGTATGGGCGCGTCCACTGTGAGACGCCCTTGGCTTGTAACCACGTCACGCAGTCCGCGAGGATTGCATGCAGCGTAGTGAGCTCGCTCGCGTGCGCGCGCCGCAGCGTGACGCGGTCTCCACCTAGAATCGCCCCGCTATGTCGAAATTCGGGCGTCTCGGACGTCACGGCTACTTAGTAGAACACGAAACCAAGACAGTGACTGCCTAGAGAACACCTGCAAGCTCCACGACTGCTGGGCCGCCAAGGGCTTGCATTCACTAGTTTGGTTGTTGTTCTTGCGGAACTCCTGCGCTGCCTACACGCGTGACCGCGAACGTTTACCACCCGCAAGCACGCGCGCCTCGTGCTCGAGCAGCCAGCGCTTGGTCGGCTCGCCGCCGCCGTAGCCCGTGAGGCTGCCGTCGCTACCGATCACGCGGTGACACGGTACGATGATCGCGATTGGGTTGCGGTGGTTCGCCCCACCGACCGCGCGCGACGCTTGGGGTCGGGCGATCGCGCGCGCCTGATCGCCGTAGCTCCGCGTTTGGCCGAACGGGATCTTTTGCAAGGCTTTCCACGCAGCTTTCTGAAACGCGCTGCCGCCAAGGCTAAGCGGCAAGTCGAAGCTCTGCCGACGCCCAGCGAAATACTCACGGAGCTGGGCCGCAGCCGCCTTCAGGATGGGATCGCGCTTGCCCTCGAGCTCCGGCTTGGACCCGAGCTGGTTCGGTAAACGCAACGCGCACAGCGCGCCGTCTTCAGCGATCAAGCGCAGAGTGCCGAGCGGGCTTTCGACGTCGAGATAACTTTGGGTCATGTTGTTTCTCCTCGTGAGTTCGGGATAGACAGGGCGCGTCACGCGCACCACAAGTGCATGACGGCGTAAGCGCGCCACGGACTCCAGGCAGCGGCGCGCTCGCTCACTGCGCGCGGCGCAATGCCGCCGAGCGCGCGGCGCAGGCCGAGATCCGTGGCGGGAAATGCGTCGGGCTGGTGTAGGACGCGCATGGCGACGTACTCGGTCGTCCAAGCGCCGACGCCCGGGATCGCGCGCAACCAGTGCGGCAGATCCTCGAGCTCCTGGCGCGTGATCGGCAGCGCGATCGCGCGCTCCGCGAAGGCCGCGCTCACCGCGCGCACCGTCTCCGCGCGCTTGCGCGGTAAGCCGATCGCGGCAATTTCCGCGACGCTCACGCGACTGAGCTCCTTCGGCGACGGAAAAACATGCGTGAGCGCGGGCTCTGCAAGCGACGCCGAAAACGGCTGCCCAAAGCGCGCGGCAATGCGACCGGCCAGCGTGGTCGCGGCGCGCACGGAGATCTGCTGCCCGAGTAGCGCGCGGATCACGGCCTCGAACGGATCGAAGGCGCCCGGAATGCGCAGGCCAGGGCGACGCCGCACGAGCGGCGCCAAGTGTGGATCGTGCTTCAAGCGCTCGCGGATGGCCAAGGGGCGAGCGTCGAGATCGAACAGCTCGCGCACGCGCATGGCGATTGTCGGCAAATCCCGGCCGAGCGCCGGCGAGAGCTGCAAAGAGAGCGAGTTTTTGCGCGGAGCAAGCCGCGCGCAGAGCACGCCCGTGCGTTCGCCCACGCGCACGACGCGGCGATACTCCCCACAACTCACGCTCTCGACGCCCGGGATCGCGCGCGCGGCCAGGAACGTCAGCAACGCCGACCATTGAAATGGCGGACGAAAATCGAGCCGTAGCTTGAGTGGAGCGCCTGGCTCACGCGCCAGCGCGGAGCCGCCGCGCGCACTCGAGGGCGAGCGCGCGAAGCGCCGCAGAAAAAGTGCGTTGAAGCGCCGCACGCTGCGAAAGCCGCTGGCAAATGCGATCTCCGTGACGCTGAGCGCGGTGTCCGCCAAGAGCTGCTTGGCGAGCGCGAGTCGCCGGGATTGCGCGAGCTCGACCGGTGAGACGCCGAGCTCGTCCTCCACCGCGCGGCGCAAATGCCGATCGCTGACGCCGAGCTCGGCTGCCAGCGCCGCCACGCTGTGCTCGTTCAAATAGCCCTGCTCGATGCGCGCGAGCGCGCTCGCGACCAGCCGCGGTACGGCGTCGATCGGCGCGCCACCCGGCGCGAGCTCCGGTCGACAGCGAAAGCACGCCCGATACCCAGCCTTTTCCGCCTCCGCGGCCAGCCGATAGAACGTGCAGCGATCGCGGCGCGGCGTGCGCGCCGGGCAGACCGGCCGACAGTACACACCCGTGGTCGACACGCCGACGAAGAACGAGCCGTCGAAACGCGCGTCGCGCGCGAGCAGCGCGCCGTAGCAACTATCGGGGTCGAGCCTCACGCTTCGGGATCTAGCGCGAACGCGCGGCTCGGACTCGCCGTTTTCGGACCTGGCAGCGAGAAACTTGCGGACTGCCGGAGCGGCAGGTCTCGTAGGTTAGCGCGTCAACGGCGCGACGTTCGGCGGGGTCAGCGAAAACGGCGTGAGCGGCCCACGCGGGAACAGGAACGTCGGCGCGTGGGACCAGTCGCCGAGGTAGATGGTGGTGCCCGCGCCGCCGAGCGCGCCGAGCGCCTCGAAGCCCTTTTGCTGCACTTGCAGCGGCGAGTATTCGAGCGCCTTGGCGCGATTTTGCGCGGCCTGCCCTTCGGCGCGGATCTTCATCTGGTCCGACTCGGAGTGCGCCTTGATCAGATTCGCCTGCGCTTCGGCTTTTTCGACCGCTACTTGCTCCTCGGCGAGCGAGCGCGCGTTCTTCTGCTTGAGGAGCTCGAGCTCGGCCTGACGCGTCTCCTCCTCCGTTTCGACCTGCGCCCGCAGCCGCGCGGATTGAGCTTCAGTCTCGATCTGCGTGCGCTTGCGCAGCGCATCGGCCTCCACGCTGGCCTTCTGCCGCAGCGCGTCTTGCTCGGAGACCAGCTTTTGTCGCACCGCCGTGGCAATTTCGGAGGCGTACTCGACGCCCTCGATCGTGATCGACGCGACCTCGACGTGTTTGCCGCGCGTACGCCGGCGCACCTCGTTTTCGATCTCGTCCTCGATCTTCTCGTTGCGTAAAATGAGCTCGTTGTACGCGTGCAGCGCGAACACACCGCGCGCGGAGCTGCGAAATTCGGGCCCGATCACCTCGTCGTAGTAGGTCGGGCCGATCTCGTTGGCCAGATCATAGAGCTCGGAGATCACCGGTCGATAGATGAGAGCCAGGTGCACGTCGAGCCCGAGCCCTTCACTCGACACGGTGTGCACCAGTTCGCGATGCGTGGAGTACGTGACGTCGTAGTCGTCGACTTGGCCGCAATCGCGCAGGAAACACCAACCCAGATTGTAGATGCCCGGTTGCAGGACGCGCTGGTGCAGCCCTCCCTCGTGCGGGTCGAAGCGCAACCCCCGGTGACCGGGGTTAACGGTATAAAACGCGCAGCCGGTGCAACCTAGCAGCAGGATCGCGAGCATGGAACGCATGACGATTCACCTCTGGTAGTGAGATTCCCGAAAGCCAAGTGCGCCGCACGAATGCGACTATCAAGCTCAATGCAAGTCGATACCCGCAAGCCAATCCGCCAGCGCCGCGCTGATCGCCTCCGTGCACTCGACGACCGCTGGCGCGCCGTGCTCCGGCGCGCTGGTCGTAGACGCGGCGTGGTGCGCGTGCGTTTGTGCCAGATGCACGTTGCCCGCGCGCTCTCGCAGCGTGGCGCGCACGCCTAGCTCTACAACCAGCCGGTCGTGCGCATATTCCGCGTGCGCCTCGACGAGCTCCACGAATAGGACGAGCTTTTGTGGGTGTCGTTCCGCGAGTCGCCCGAGCTCCGGTGTCAGCGCTTTTTCCAGCGATTGCTCGAGCGCACGATCCACGTCGCGATACGCGAGCCGCGCGCCGGACACGCCGAGCGGAAGGTGCGTGCTCGTCGTGTCGACGTCGATCCTGAGTACGCTCGCTCCATTATTGCGAGGCACATTTGGAATCGGTAACACCGATATCGTGTTGCCCGACGAACAACCGATACCGAGTACCGCAATTGACGCGAGCACTCGAAACACCGAGTCTCACATAGCAATGCGCATGCCGTCGCACTTTTCCCGCACAATTCAGGCATCGCGCCCCCCGGCTCCTGCGCTCGCGGGGCGAACGACCCCGGCGATTCGCCGAGAGCACGAGGCGTTTCGGGACGGTTTCGAGTTGAGCGCCGCGGCGCGGCGCGTCTACGCCTTGGCTTCGAGTGGCGGCTGCTCGGCGGTGCACGCTTTGCAGCGCGTGGCGGCGCGCGGAATCGTCTCCAGACAATATTTGCACTCTTTGGTGGTCGGGTCCGCTGACTTGACGCCGGCGCGTAGCTCGATGCCCCGAATCAGCTTGGACACGATGATGAACAGCACGAAGGACACGAGCAGAAAGTCGATGACCGCGCCCGCGAAATCGCCGTACTTGAGCAGCACGTCGTTTTTCGGATCGGCCGCGTGACGCAGGGTGAGCCCGTGCGTTCGCCAATCGCCACCCGGCAAAAACAGCGACACGAACGGCATCACCAGATCGGCGACCAGCGCCGACACGATTTTGCCGAACGCGCCACCGATCACGACGCCGACCGCGAGATCGATCGCGCTGCCCTTGAATGCGAACTTCTTGAAATCCTCGAATAGGCTCATGACCACCTCTTCGGCTAGGGTTGGGGCTCTGCTGCTGGGGCGGCTGGAGCAGGCGGCGTTGCGCCCGCAGGGGGTAACGGGGCTGCCGAGCCAGCGGCTGGCGCCTCGCCGGCAGGCGACGCCGGCGGGGCGGCAGGCTCGCTCGGCGGCGCCGGGACCGGCGCGGGCGCGGCGGCCGGGGCCGGAACAGCGGGCGCGGGCTCGGGGCACGGTGCGGGCGGCGGCTTGGACGGCTCGACCACGTTGCTGAAGGCGTAGATGAGACTGACCGTCGTGGCCGTATCCGTCTTCTCCTTGCCCGGCAAGGGTGCGTGATCGTAGCGCGCGTTGAAGCCGAGGCCGAGCGCCAGGCCACCGCCGATTTTGGCCGCGAACAGCGCGTCGAAGTTGACGCGTGAGCCCTCGGACTTCACCAGGCTTTGCAGATACTCGACGCCGGTCGCGAGCGTCACTTCTTCGTTGAAAGCCTGCTTGAAGCCCGCAAACGCTCGCAGCGAGTGATCGTCGTGTGTCTTGGGCAAGAGCGGTGCGCCGACGATCGGGGCGCCACTCGAGTCGAGTTGTATCCGTGCGTCCTGGCGGCGAATGTCGTACTGAAAGTCGTAACCGAATTCACCCCACAGCGACGTGGCCGCCTCGCGTACGAACAGGTATTTGACGCCGGGGTCGAGATTATAGCGAAAATTCAAGCCTTGAAAGCGATCGTGACGACCCGTGTTGATCACGAACACGCTCAAGCGATCGATCAGGTAGCGATCGTAGCGCAGACGACCCTGCAGGTTCTCCGCGGTCGTCTTGTCGGGTTCCCCGGGCGCTGCGCTGCGGCCATAGTTGCCGAGCAGCGAGAAGCCGATGCCGTTGCTGCCGAACAACGTATCGACGACGCCGTTGCCGGTCATCGCGAGTTGTCGCGAGTTGCCCGTCGCCGACATGCCGCCGGCCGATACCGTCGCGGTGGTACCGTCGAGCTTCTTCTCTTGCTCCGGAGCCGCGGCCGTATCTTTGGGCGCGGCCACCAGCGCCTCCGCGTCCGGCGGCGGAGCGCCGGTATCGGCGTGAGCGAGGCGAGGCGTGAGCGCGCCGCCCAGAGCGGCAGCTGCCGTGAGCGCAATGCGAAATTCGGAACGACGAACCAGGGACGAAGTCATGGGGAGTGGGTGTTCTAGAGCAAGACGCGCCCTAGCGGGCGGCGTATTTTGGGGAGCGGCCCGCGGTCCATCAAACGATTCGAGGAAGCGCGACGCGGCCCCACGATTTCCGGTCAATCCAGAGTGGTGACTAGGCGAGGCGCTCGAGCAGCTCCGCCGAAACCTCCGCCAGCGAGTCGAGCTTGGCGTCGCAGAAATCGAACAGGGTGCTCGCGCGCAAGCGCGCTTCCGGTACGGCAACCACCTTCATGCGTGCCGCCTTGCCGGAGATGGCGCCGTTCAAAGAATCTTCGAAGACCAGGCACCGCTGCGGACTCGTCTGCAGGCGCTGCGCGACGGTCAGGTACGGCGCCGGGTGCGGTTTGCCGAACGCCTCGGCGTCCGCCGAATGCACGACCTTCATCTGTTTTTTCACGCCGAGCCTGCGTAGCGCCGCGTCGATCACGGTTTGTGGGGAGGACGAGCAAACCGCGAGCGGCAGCTGACGCTCAGCGAAGAATGCGAGCGAGGCCTCCACCCCAGGCAGCGCGTCCGCGTTCAACGAGATCAGCTCGGCCACCCGCTCGGCCACCTCGCGCGCCACGGCTTCACGCGGCTTACTCTGCCATGGAAAGCGCTCGAACCAATACTGCACGAGTCCGTCGATGCGCAGGCCCATCGTTTCGCGGCAAAGCTCCTCGGTCAGCGTGACACCGACGGTCTCGAATACCTCGATTTCCGCCTGACGCCAGAACGGCTCCGAATCGATCAAGAGGCCGTCCATGTCGTAGATGACTGCTGAGATCATGCGCGTTTGCTCGACCTGCGCCCAGACTAGCGCGGATTAGCAGGCAGGCCGAGACCCACCCGCCCCTGGTCAGCGCAAGAGAACGAGCGCGTAGTCCCCCGTGCGACGGAAGCCGAGACTCTCGTAGCAGCGAATGGCGCTCGGATTCGCCGTAAACAGTACGGCACGCGACGCGCCACGCGCGATCGCGACGCGCAGCGAGCCGGCGACGGATGCTTTGGCGTAACCACGGCCGCGGAGCTCGGGCGGCGTGTAGATGCCGCCGAGTTGCACGATGTCCGGCAAGGTCGCGTTGAACGCCGAGAGCGACACTAGCCGGCCCGATTCGAGCGCGACGCATAGTTTTTCGTCTCCCCATTGCCAATTCAGAAAATTCTCGGCGTTCTTGCGCGTCTCCTCCGTGTCCGAAGCGCCAAGCGCTTCGATCTCGTACGCCCGCCGCCACGCGATCAAGAGCTCGCGCTCTGTCGGCAGCGGCGCGCGACACACAATAGCGCCGCTCGAGAGCGCAATCGGCACGCGCAACTCCGCGAGCTCGAGCACGTACAAGCCGTCGAGCGCGTCCTTGCGCGCGACCACGTTATTGAGACCGAGCGCCCCGCGCGCCCGGGCCACCTGCTGGAGCGGTCCAGCGAAGCCGGTCACTTCCCGTCCGCTTTCGCGCACACACGCGCGCGCCAGCTCCTCGATTCCCTCGGGCGCCTGCACGAGCAGCATACCGGCCCAGGTGTGTGCGACGACTCCGCACACGCGCGCGCCGTCGAAGGCGGCAAGATACACCGCCTGATACGGCTTGCCCCGATACACGCTCCCGCCTCGCTCCAAGTTCGAACGCAGGAACATCGAGCTGTCGCGGTGGCCGCTCAGAAATTCCTCGAGTGCCGGCTCGTCCGAGGGCTCTATTGCGCGCAAGGTCACGACAGGATGCACTCTAGTAATGCGGCGGCTTCTCGTTCGGCATCTCGCGGGCAGCGAGATCGCCGGGTAGCGCGCGTTCGAGCACGGCTAATCGGCGCTCGAGCTCGGCGGCCAAGCGACTCAAGCGCACCACGACCTCGTCCAGCTCGGCGATCGTTTTGTCCTGATACGCGACCTTTTCTTCGAGCCGCAGCAGGCGCGTCGCCTCGAGGGATGCGTCGTTCATCGTCGTAGTATAGACCCGAGGGCGCTCATGGCGACCACCGCTTCAATGCCTATTCCCGGCCAGGATCCACTCGTGAATCGGCCAACCCGGCGCGTCGTCTCGCTGCTCGCGAGCGGAACCGAGCTCGTGTGTGCGCTCGGCGCGGGAGAACGCTTGGTCGGGCGCTCGCACGAATGCGATTTCCCGGACTGGGTGAAGCGTTTGCCCGTCGTCAGCCGGCCCACCTTCGCCATCGACGGCTCGAGCCGCGAGATCGACGAGCTCGTGCGCGAGCGTCTGAGCGCGCAGAAGCCCCTCTACGAAATAGACGAGGCGCTGCTCGCTCGCCTCGCGCCGGACGTCGTGATCACGCAAACGCATTGCGAAGTCTGCGCCGTGAGTCCGGCGGATCTCGCGCACGGCGGGCAAGCCACGCTCGCGCGCGAGCAGGTGGTTGCGCTCAGCGCGGGCACGCTCGACGCGATCCTGACGGGGTTCGCGGACGTCGCGCGCGTGCTCGACCTGGCGGCGGAGGGCGCACGTCTCGTCTCGGCGATCCGCGACCGGCTGAGCGCGCTGTCGCTCAAAACCAAGACCTTGCCGCGGCCGCGCATTGCGTGCCTCGAGTGGCTCGATCCACTGTTCGCCATGGGCAACTGGGGGCCCGAGTTGGTCGAGCTCGCGGGCGGCGAAAATCTACTCGGTAGCGCGGGCCAGCATTCGACGACCACCGCATTCGAGGCCGTACGCACCGCCGATCCCGAGTTGATCGTGCTGGCGCCATGCGGCTTCGGCATCGGACGCACCTGGAGCGAGCTCGGAGTTTTGGCCGCTTACCCCGGCTGGTCCGAGCTCCGTGCCGTCAAGAACGGGCGCGTATTCGTGGCCGACGGCAACCTCTACTTCAATCGCTCGAGCCCGAGTCTGTTCGAGACACCCGAGATCCTCGCCGAATTGATCCACCCCGAGCATTTTCCCCCCGTGCACGAGGGCCGCGCGTGGCGGCGCGTGCCGCGCCCCTGAGAGCGGCGCGCGCCGCTCCGATTATTCGAGACCGTGCTCGGCAAGCTTGTAGTAGAGCGCTCGGCGGCTGATCCCGAGCAAGCGCGCCGCGGTGCTGCGATTGCCGTTCGCCTTGCGCAGCGCTTTCTCGAGCGCGCGCTTTTCCGCGCCGAGCACCGCGGAGGCCAGGAGCTCGACGCTGGCCTCCAGCGACGCGACCGACTTGGGCGCGCGTCGCTCGGCTTGGCCCTGGGCGCGCTGCGCGAGTTCGGCCGCGACGTCGCTCCGCGAGATGCGCGGAGAGTCGGCGAGCACCACCAAGCGCTCGATGAAATTCTGTAGCTCGCGCACGTTGCCCGGCCATGCTTCGGCGCGCAGTAGGTCGAGCGCGTCCGCGTCGAAGGTCGTGCGCGCTCGCGCGTTCTTCTGACGCAGCGTCTCGCAGAAATGCAGGGCGAGCGGCTCGATGTCCTCGCGCCGCTCGCGCAGCGCGGGCACGCGCAGGGACACCACGTTCAGGCGATAGAACAAGTCTTCGCGAAACTTGCCCTGTCGCACCATGCTCTCGAGGTCGCGGTGCGTCGCAGTCACGAAGCGCACGTCGGCGCTCAACGTCTCGTTGCCGCCCAGCCGCTCGAATTGTCGATCCTGCAGCACGCGCAAGAGCTTGACCTGAATCGCAGGCGTGATGTCGCCGATCTCGTCGAGAAAGAGCGTGCCGCCCTGGGCGACTTCTACGCGCCCGGGCTTGCGCGCGTTCGCGCCGGAGAACGCGCCGCGCTCGTAGCCGAACAGTTCGCTCTCCAGCAAATTGTCCGGCAGCGCGGCGCAATGGACCTTGATGAACGGCCCTTGCCGGCGCGGGCTGAGCTCGTGCACTTGCCGCGCGACGAGCTCCTTGCCGCTGCCGCTCTCACCGCGCACGAGCACCGTCGCCATGCCATTGGCGGCCTTTTGCAGGAGCGCATGCAGCGCGCGCATCGGCGCGGAGCCGCCGATCAGCGGCGTCTCGGGCAAAACGAGCATCGACGGGGGCGGCTCGTCCACGCCCTGTGCAAGGCCTCGTTGCACCTTGTGCAACACGTACGTCACTTCCTCGGCGTCGAACGGAAAACAGAGAAAGTCAGCGGCACCAGCGCGCACCGCTTGCACGCCGAGCGCCGTCGTATTGGCTTGCGTGAGCGCAATCACCGCGCACTCCGCGTGCTCTCGAGCGATCTCCGGCAGCAAGCGGAGCCCCACGGCCGACGTCACGTCGACGAGCACGACCTCGATCGTCCCGGAGTCGAGCTCGTCTAGCGCGCTCGCTTCGTCCAGCTGACGACACGTGAGACCGAGCGTCGCCAGTAGCGGCTCGAGCCCAGCCGACACGGCCTGTTGCGAGCTGACAATCAGCGCGGTGGCAGCTCGAGTCGTCACGGAGACGCGACTTTTACTCTGGGCCGATCCCCGGCGCCACTCGCCAAGACCAGAGCACGAAATTCCGCAGAATCACTCGCGCTCCGCGCTCCCTTCAAGTACTAGGGCAGCTAAGCTTTGCCTCGTTCCTCGGAGTACCGTTAGTGATTCGCCTCGATTCCGTCAGCAAGAACCATGGCCACCAGATCGTGTTCATGGAGGCGTCGGCCAGCGTGAACCGCGGTGAAAAGATCGGCCTGGTCGGACCGAACGGCTCCGGCAAGACGACCATCTTTCGCTTGATCGTGGGCGAGGAGCAGCCGGACGGCGGACAGGTCGCGACCGATCGCGGTCTTACCATCGGCTACTTCAGTCAGGACGTGGGCGAGATGAGCGGCCGCTCGGTGCTCGAAGAAACCATGGCCGGCGCCGGGGAGGTTTCGAAGGTCGCGCACGAACTGCACACTCTGGAGCACGCGATGGCCGACCCCGCGCGCATGGACGAACTCGAAAGCTTGGTCGAACGCTTCGGCGAGGTACAAGCGCGCTTCGACGAGCTCGGCGGCTATGGGCTAGAAGCGCGCACCC
Source organism: Polyangiaceae bacterium (assembly GCA_036496745.1). GTDB lineage: Bacteria > Myxococcota_A > Polyangia > Polyangiales > Polyangiaceae > PMG-095. The sequence continues at coordinate 2,023 of DASXKQ010000279.1, read as the reverse complement.
GCGAAATATTGGTGGGACTCGGTTTTCGCCCGGCCGTGATCGATCGCGACGTAGCAGAGCTCTCCGGTGGTTGGAAAATGCGCGTCGCGCTCGCCCGCATTCTCTTGATGCAACCGAATCTGCTGTTGCTCGACGAGCCGACCAACCACCTCGACCTCGAGTCGATCATCTGGCTCGAGAATTTCTTGCGCAACTTCACGGGCGCGCTCGTGATGACCTCGCACGATCGGGAATTTTTGAACCGCCTGGTCACGAAAATCATCGAGATCGACGGCGGTGAGCTGACGACCTATTCGGGCAACTACGACTTTTACGTCACGCAACGCGAGCTCAATGCGGCCCAAAAAGAAGCCGCCTTCGCGCGCCAGCAAGCCATGCTCAAGAAAGAGCAGGCCTTCATCGACAAGTTCAAGGCGCGCGCCAGCCACGCCGCGCAGGTGCAATCGCGCGTGAAAAAGCTGGAGAAGATCGAGCGCGTCGAGCCACCCCGCAAACGTCGCATCATCGAGTTCGATTTTCCGAAGCCGCCGCGCTCCGGGGACGACGTGGCCAAGCTCGAGCACGTCAGCAAGGGCTACGGCGAAGCTCCGATTTACTCGGACTTCGACTTTCTGATTCGGCGCCGCGAGCGCTGGTGCGTGATGGGCGTCAACGGCGCCGGCAAATCGACGCTGCTGCGGCTGGTGGCCGGAGAGTCGCAGCCCGACGCGGGCCGCGTCGCGGTCGGCGCGAGCGTCAAGCTCGGCTACTTCGCCCAGCACGCGATGGAAATCTTGAGCCCCGATCACAGCGTGCTCGCCACGCTGGAAGCCGCGTTCCCCAAGGCCAGCCTCGGCTCGTTGAAGGCGCTGCTCGGCGCCTTCGGCTTCTCGGGGGACGACGTGGAAAAACCGTGCCGCATCTTGTCCGGCGGTGAGAAGGCGCGCGTGGTGCTCGCGCGCATGCTGTTCGACCCGCCGAACCTGCTCGTGCTCGACGAACCGACCAACCACCTCGACGTCGACACCAAAGAAATGCTCGTCAAGGCCCTCCGCGACTTCGAGGGCACACTGCTCTTCGTCTCCCACGATCGCCACTTCTTGTCCGCGCTCTCCAATCGCGTGCTCGAACTAGGACCCGGCGGCCCAAAGCTCTATGGCGGCGGCTACACGGAGTACGTCGCCACCACGGGCCACGAAGCGCCCGGCGTCAGCTAGCGCTGGGCACTTATCGCGAGGCGCTGCCAGCGCGCCACGCTGGCGCTCAGCCGAGCGGTAGCTGGCGGGCCATGAACTTCTGAGCCAGTTCCTTGGCGAACGCGGCGTTGCCGGTGACGGCCTTGGACCACGGCGCAACCGTAATTTTTCGCGCCGAGCCGTCGGCAAAGCGAAACGTGACCTTGAAGTTGTTCAAGAGGCCGCCCGACTTCACCTCGGTGATCGCCGAGACGGGGAATTGCTCGACACCCTTGTTGGCCATACCGGGACCGAACATGCCCATCTTGGTGCGGATCATGATCAGCCGCCGGTTCGTGAGGATCACGAAATAGGCCTTGGTCATCAGCACCGCCATCAGGCCGCCCAGACACAGCACGCGCAGCCAAAAAGGTGGCTGAATGACGCCCGCGCATTGGTAGAGCGGTTGCTCTCCTGGTTGCAGAAGCGGGCCGAGTTGCTGAGCAATGAAGTCTTCGTGCTTGGTTGCCATGATTTCCACCAATCTCCCGGGGGCCGCGATACTCGTCGGCGCAGTGTGCTTTTGTAAAGCGGAATTGCGATTGAGCGGATTACTGGCTCAGCCGCCGAACCCATCACACCTGAGGAGTGTCGGGGACCCCCGCGCGGGCTTTGTTCCACATTTGCCCTGCGGTTTGCGACATGTGCTCACGGTGGTAAGCGAGCAGTTCAAAACCGGAGGTTCAAATGGGTCTTCATATCGGCAGCGTCGCACCTGATTTCGAGCAGAGCTCCACGCACGGCACCATTCGCTTCCACGAGTGGCTCGGTTCGAGTTGGGCGATTCTGTTTTCCCACCCCAAGGACTT
>DASXKQ010000278.1:0-4954 GCA_036496745.1 Polyangiaceae bacterium | reverse complement strand
CGGCTTGATGGGCGCCGGCATCGCGTACGTTACGGCCAGCCAAGCCAAGCTACTCGTACGGCTCAAGGATCGCGATGAGCCGTCTCTCGGTCGCGGCCTCAAGTACGCGCGCGACATCCTGGACGAGCGCGTCAAGACCCGCCGGCTCGCGCCCACCGAGCGCGACGTGCAGATGGCGCGCATCACGGCCAGCACGGACTACAGCGGCTTCGACGGTCTGGACGTGGTGATCGAAGCCGTTTTCGAGGACATCGGCGTGAAGCGCAAGGTGTTGGCCGAGGTCGAGGCGCACACGGGTAAGAACGCCATCTTCGCGTCGAACACCTCGTCACTGCCGATTGCACAGATCGCGGAGGGCGCGCGCCGGCCGGAGCAGGTGATCGGCATGCACTACTTCTCCCCCGTGCACAAAATGCCGCTGCTCGAGATCATCGTCACGCCGTTGACCGCGCCCTGGGTCACGGCCACGTGCGTCGAGCTCGGCAAGCGCCAGGGCAAGACGGTGATCGTCGTCAACGACGGCGCAGGCTTTTACACGTCACGCATCCTCGGCCCGTACATGAACGAGGCGTCGTTCTTGATCGCGGAGGGCGTCGCCGTCGAGAAGATCGACCGCGCGCTCGTCAAGTGGGGTTTCCCGGTCGGTCCGATCACGCTGCTCGATGAAGTCGGCATCGACGTCGGAGCCAAGGTCGGCCACGTGCTGCACGAGGCGTTCGGCGCGCGCATGGCACCACCGCCGAGCGTGGACGTGCTCCTGAAGGATCAGCGCTTCGGCAAGAAGAATCAGCGTGGCTTTTACGTGTACGGCGCCGCAGGCTCCAAAAAAGGCGAAAAAGTCGTCGATCGCACGGTGTACTCCCTGCTCAGCATCCAGCCGAACGCCGACACGCCCGAGAACGAGATCGCGCAGCGCTGCGCGCTGTCGATGATCAACGAGGCCGCACACTGCTTCGGGGAGGGCATCTTGCGCAGCGCGCGTGACGGCGATGTGGGCGCGATCTTCGGGCTCGGTTTTCCACCTTTCCGAGGTGGGCCGTTTCACTACGTCGACGTCGTGGGTGCGAGCGAGATTGCGCGTCGGCTGGAGGGCTACGCGGCCGAGTTCGGCGCGCGCTTCGCACCCGCGCCGGTCCTGGTCGAGATGGCGAAGCAAAATGGCACCTTCTACGGTCCCAATTCGGTCGCGCCAGGCCGGCATAAGTCCTGATTTTTTCCGGGGCTCTCGCCGACCCGCCGACCGACGCGCGCGGCGACTGAAGGAAGCTCGGCCGGACCACGTCGTACAATCGAGGTATAGTCTTGGTCCGGCGCGCGCGCGTCGGCGCTTGTTTGGAAGGGAACCCAATGAAAAAAACCTTGGTCTTCGCATCGCTTAGTTTCGGACTGTTTGCGGCTCCGCTGTTCATCGCGGCTCCAGCGCATGCCACCGGGCTCGCCAGCTGCGGCAACATCGACGTGGAAGCCAACGCGATGTGCGACGTCAAGACCACTGGCGGCTGCGCGGCGAACTGCACGCCGGTCAGCGTGCAAGCCACCTGTGCCGCGCAATTGGACGCGCAATGTGACGGCCAGTGCACGGGCAGCGCGAGCGCCACCTGCACGGGCAGCTGCGATGTGTCTTCCTGCGAAGCGGAGTGTACGGCCATGGGCCCGAGCTTCGACTGCTCGGCGCATTGCCAAGCCGATGCCCAGGCCGACTGCGACGCCAACTGCGCGTCGAGCGCGGACTCGACGCACTGCCAGGCGAGCTGCAAGGCCAACGCCACCGCCAAGTGCGACGCGAGCTGCAAGGGAACCCCGCCGAGCGCCACGTGCATGGCTCAATGCAACGCGAGTTGTAGCGGATCGTGCACGGCGCAGTCCACGTTGAATTGTCAGGTCAATTGCCAATCGAGCTTGCAGGCCAATTGCGAGACCATGGTTCAGGGCGGATGCAACGTGCAATGCTCCAAACCCGAGGGCGCCCTATTCTGCAACGGCAACTACGTGGACACGAACGGCAACCTCGCCAGCTGTGAAGCGGCGATCGCGGCGCTCTTCCCGACGATCCACGTGACCACCAACGGCATGGCCTCCGCAAACTGCAGCGGCAACACCTGTGAAGCGCAAGCGTCGGGCAGCGCCAAGGCGAGCTGCGCGGTTGCGCCGGGTCGCAGCAATCAGGGCATGGGCGGCGCGGCCGCGTTGCTCGTCGGTCTCGGCGCGATGCTCGTCGGTCGCCGTCGTCAGGCTCGCTAGGGTCGCGCTACTCGGCGCGGAATCGGAGGATTTACCAGCGGCGGGCTCGGTCGTCTCAGACCGAGCAGCGCGCGATCCATCGCTTGTCATCGGCGCCGAATTCCCCCATTGTGCGAAGCGCTCTCCGCTCTCCTACGCGATGGAACCGACCCGCAGCGACTTCGGCAAAGACTTTCTCTTCGGGGTCGCGACCTCTTCGTACCAGATCGAAGGCGCTGTCCAAGAAGACGGACGCGGCCCGAGCATTTGGGATCGCTTTGCGCACATGCCTGGCAAAGTGAAGGGTGGCCACACCGGCGACGTGGCGTGCGACCACTATCATCGCATGCCGGAGGACGTCGAGCTGATGGCTTGGCTCGGTGTCAACGCGTACCGCTTCAGCATCTGTTGGCCCCGTGTCTTGCCGAGTGGTCGGGGCGCCGTCAACGAGCGCGGCTTGGACTTCTACGACCGCCTGGTCGACGCCCTGTGCGCGCGCGGCATCGCGCCTTGCGCGACGCTCTATCACTGGGATTTCCCGGACACGCTCGCGGGCGGCTGGCTCGAGCGCTCGAGCGTGGGCGCGTTCGTCGAGTACGCCGAGCTGATGGCCAAGCGCCTCGGTGATCGTGTCGCGCTCTGGCTCACGCACAATGAGCCGTGGTGTCAGGCGTTCCTCGGCTACGAGACGGGCCTGTTCGCGCCCGGTCATCGCTCGCTGTCCGATGCGTTGCTGTGCGCGCACCACTTGCTGCTTTCGCACGGCGAATGCGTGCGAGCGCTGCGCGCGCTCGTCAAGGCGCCGCTCGGCTTTGCGCCGAACTTCATGCCCGCGCACCCGCTCACGAGCGAGCCTATCGACGTGGCGGCAGCGGCGCGCCAGGACGGCTACTTCAACCGTTGGTTCATCGAGCCCGCGCTGGGTCGCGGCTATCCCGCCGACATGGTCGCCTGGTACGGCGCGAACATGCCCACGTTCCCGAGCTCCGACCTGGACACGATCGCCGCGCCGATCGACGTGGTCGGCGTCAACTACTACGAACGCGCCGTGATCGCGCATGATGCCGCGGGCGGCATGCTGCAGCTCAAGCACGTGCGCGATACCGGCTTGCCGCGCACCGCCGACCGCGAAATTTATCCGGCGGGCCTGGGGGAGGTTTTGCGCCGGCTGCACGGCGAGTACGGCGTAGGGCGCTTGATGATCACGGAAAATGGCGCGGCCTACCCCGACGAGTGCACGCCGAGCGGCGTGCACGACGACGGGCGCATCGCGTTCTTACGCGCTCACCTGGCGGAAGTGCTCGCGGCGCGCCGCGCCGGCGTGAACGTGGCGGCGTATTTTGCCTGGTCGTTGCTGGACAATTTCGAGTGGAGCGAGGGCTACGGCATGCGCTACGGCCTCGTGCACGTCGACTTCGACAGTCAAAAGCGCACGCCCAAAGACAGCGCGATTTTCTATCGGCAGTTCCTGGGTCGCTAGCGCCGCATACACCTCGCGCGCCGAGGGTCTCCGTTATCGCGCGGGCGAGTAGCGCAGGACCAAACACGTCATGTCGTCACGCTGCACGGTGGCCCATTCGCGGGCAGCACCGATGATGAGGTCCAAGATTTCCGAGCATGGGCGCGCGGCGTGCTTTTGCACGACCTCCGCGATGCGCGCGATGCTGAATTGCTCGAAGCGTCCGTTTTGCGCTTCACTGATGCCGTCGGTGTGCAAGATCAACAAATCCTCGGGCCCAAGCTGCAAGTCCTGATCGGGCGTCGCATCGCTGATGTCATTGCGAATGCCGACCCACACCCCGTTGCTCTGCACGATCTCACACCGCCGCTCCGCGGCGCGATAAACGATCAGATCCTCGTGCCCACCGGCGAAGCTGAACTTGCCGCATCCGGTGTGTTTGAGCAGCATGAAGGTCGCGTACTCGTCCTGACCGAGCCGCTCGCGAATGTTGGGTACCAGCACGCTATTGAGCTCGCACACGAGTTCGGAGGGTGCTGCGAGCGGACGACTGCGCACGAGCGCGCTCACGCAACTTTGGATCATCAGCATCACCAGGCCCGAGAGCAAGCCGTGGCCGGTGACGTCACCGATTCCGAAGAAGCAGCCGCCATCCGTCTGAATCACGTCGTAGTAGTCGCCACCGACTTCGTCGGCGGGGAACATGCCGGCCGCGATCTCGAAGCCGGGAACGTCAATCTGTCGTGGCGCGAGCGCGGTTTGGATGCGGCGCGCGATGTTCATCTCGCCTTGCAGCTGCTCGCGCGCGAGCCGTTCACGGGCGGTGGTTTCTTCCAGAATTCGCCCGTGCAACGAGCGCAGCATCAGCGAGCCGGCGACCTGCGAGCGCAGTGCCTCGCACACGAATGCGTCGGCTCCCGTGTCGAACAGCATCATGCCGAGCACGCTCTTTTCGAAGGTGAGCGCGAACGCCACCAGCGCCCAACGCTCGGAATCGCCCAGAAAGTTCGGTGGGAACAGCTCACGCGTGGGATAGGCATCGGACGCGACCTTCAGGATCTTGCCGTCCTGCGCCGCGAACGCCGGTAGGAAGCACTCCGCTGCGTTCGGCGCGCACAACGCGACGAGCGAGGTCTTGACGCCGAGGCCCGGTAGCGATTGTTCGAGCGCGGCGGCCAATGTAAAGCTATCGAGTGCGACCGAGAGTTTTTGGCTCGCCGTGCGCAGTCCGGTGGCGCGGGTCATCAGGTTGAGCGCGGTGCGTCCTTCGAGCCG
>DASXKQ010000277.1:0-28169 GCA_036496745.1 Polyangiaceae bacterium | reverse complement strand
CACGTTGCCCTCGGCCAACACGAGCTGACGCAATAGCCCCTTGGCAGCGAACAAGTTGAGGGTGTTGTAGACGGTCGCGCGAGAGAGCAACGGAAAGCTGCGCTTGACCTCGGCCCACACGCGGTCTGCGGATGGATGATCCGAGGTATAGAGCACGTACTCTGCGATCGCGGCGCGCTGAGCCGAGGGCTGAATGCCCTTGGCGGAGAGTGCGTCGAGCGTCGCGCGTTTCATGGATTTAGATTGAGTCTAACGGCCGAAGCGGTCAAGCCCGATGGCGCGCCGCAGCGCGTGAAACATCGGCCCAGATTGTCGCTATATGCCGCTCGGGCACGACGGATGCGGAAATTCGGCGCGAGGCGGCCAGGAGTGGCCCGCAATTGGGGCGGCGAGCGGTCGGGTTCAGCGCACAACGACCGCGCTCTTGAACATGCCCATGCCACATTGAAATGAAAGCGTGCGTTTTTGATCCGTAGGAAGCTCGACGTCGACGGGTTGGTTCAGCGGCAGATCCTTTTCTATGCCCGCTTCGGGAAATACGACCTTGTCGGCGCAAGTCTGGTCGGTCGTGCGCGTGAAGCGCAGCCGGAGCTTGTGTCCTGCTTGTACGGCGATCGCGCTCGGCGTAAAGCCGTTCTCGTCCGCTCGAACGGCGACCAGTTCCGCCGTCGTGAGCGGCACGTTCTGGGCTGCGTCGGTTTTGTGACAACCGAGAGTTAACAGCGCAGGGAGCAGGAGGCCGAGTTTGAGCATGGGCCGTGAGTCTACACCGCGCAGGGCCCGGATTGCAGTCGAGCTCGGGCGGGCCGCGCCGGTCCCAGGCGCGAATCAGCCGAAATAGCTGGAGATCTGCAGCGGGCGAGTGCTAGTTCGCCGAGCAAGGACGCCGCACGAGGCGCCTCCCGTCGTTCCCATGCCGCCCACCCTCAGCGACTATCCGGGGCCCGCGCTGCCCCTCGATGATCTGCGCGACGCCTGGCTCGTGCTTTCGATCGCTGATCGCGCGTCGGGCTTTCGCATTCTGAAGCAGGCCGACGCGGAGGAGTTCTTCCTCAGTCTATCGCCGGCCGACATGGCCAAGCTCTTGCTCGCGCTACCGGAGAAGGAGCGCCGCGTCTGGATGCGGCTGCTGCCACCCGACGACGCCGCGGATTTGCTGCAGAGCGCGCCCGCACCGGAGCGCGAAGGACTCTCGGCGTTGTTGGACGAGCCGACACGCAAAGAGGTCTCCGCGCTGCTCGCCTACGCGGAGGACGAAGCCGGCGGTCTGATGAACCCGCGCTACGCGCGCGTGCGGCCGGACATGACGGTGGACGAAGCGATCAGCTACCTGCACAAGCAGGCGCGCGAGCGGGTCGAAACGCTCTACTACGCGTACGCGGCCGACGAGCAGCAGCGCTTACTAGGCGTCGTCTCGTTCCGCCAACTGTTCGTCGCCAAATCCGACAAAAAAGTGCGCGACATCATGGTGACCAACGTCGTCACCGTCAGCGCGGAGCTCGATCAAGAAGAGGTGAGCCGTATCTTCGCGCAAAACGATCTGATGGCGATACCCGTGGTCGATCCCGACGGTCGCATGAAGGGCATCGTCACCGCGGATGACATCGTCGATGTCGTGCAGGAAGAGGCCACCGAAGACATCCAAAAATTCGGCGGTATGGAGGCCCTCGAGGAGCCCTACCTTCAGATCGCGTTCGTGCGCATGGCGAAGAAGCGCGGGGGTTGGCTGGCGGCGCTCTTCCTGGGCGAGATGCTGACCGCTTCGGCGATGGCTTATTTCGAAGACGAGATCGCGCGCGCCGTGGTGCTCGCTCTGTTCGTGCCGCTGATCATTTCGAGCGGTGGCAACTCGGGCTCACAGGCTTCCACGCTCGTGATTCGTGCGATGGCCCTCGGTGAGGTGCGCATCCGCGATTGGTGGCGTGTGGTGCGGCGCGAGCTCGCCGTGGGCCTCGCCCTAGGCGCGATGCTCGGCGTGATCGGCTTTTTTCGGATCGTCGCTTGGCAGGCAGTGAGCCCGATCTACGGCCCGCACTACCTGCGCGTCGCGGAAACCGTGTTCTTCAGTCTGATCGGCGTGGTGACCTTCGGTACTCTCGCGGGCTCCGTGCTGCCGTTCATTCTGCGCAAACTCGGCTTCGATCCCGCGAGCGCTTCCGCGCCCTTCGTCGCCACCCTGGTGGATGTGACGGGGCTCGTCATTTATTTCACCGTCGGTAGTCTGATGCTCAGAGGAACGCTGCTCTAAGGCATACCGGCCATCGACACCTGCGTGACCTTGCTCAGGCGCACCAAGGTGTCTGCGTCGGCGTCCTTGCTCCACCAGCGACCACCGCGATCGAGGCAGAGCACCGGGCTGATCCTCATCGGCGGCTTGGTGCTGCTGTACAAGCGCAGGCAGCCGTCTTTCTGGTTTTGCTCGCGATCGTAGCCGATGGTAATCAGCGCCAGTTCAGCGTCCGTAGCGGGCGTCGCCACGTAAAGTACGTTGTTCTGTACGCTGTTGAAGTCTTTGGTGCCGAGCGTGAAGTTTTGCGGCAGGCCGTCGAAGCCGCGCAGACCTGCGCCGGCGAAGGCGCGCACTTGCGTCGTGAGCCAGCCGAGATCGCGCTGCTCGGCTGGCGAGCAACCGCCGAGCCCGACTTTGGGCGTGCCCTCCGCAGCCGGGCAGTCCGACGCTACCCACACGAGGTCGACCTTGTTGAACTGGCGATGGAGCACGCGGTCGAGCAGCCCCTCGACTCCGGCCTTCAGATAGTCCTGACACACCGCGAGCAGCACGACGCCGCACGCCCCCACGAACTTGCCCCAGTGCTTGCGCGCGACTCGTCGGAAACGCGAAGGATCCTCCTGCATCTGCTATGACTCCCTTCCTCTCGAGCAGCTATCTCACACGAACGGCGCCGCGTGCGAAGTAGTCATTTTGCGGACGAGCGCTCGCTCGGTCCGAGCGAGTTTTGCGCGCTACCGATCCGGGAGGATGGCTCAGCGCGCCACCGACTCAGTCGTCGTACTCGTCGATGTCGTCGTCTTCTTCGCGATCGACCTTGGCGAGCCAGCTATTCTTGGCGGCCGTGTAGGCGGTCTTTGCCGCGCGCTCCAGCTCTTCACGAGTGAAGGACAGGCGCCGCTTGCCGAGGGACATGCCCAGGTGCGCGTTGACTTGCGCGCGTGCCTCACGCAGCGTGCCGGGCCAGCCGCCTACGACTGGCCGGCCCTCACGTCGCAATTCGTCGCACCAGCGCTGAGCCCAGAGCGTTCCCGCCGCGGTTGCGGCTTTGTCGAGCAAAGCGCGCCGCGCCTCACCTGGGGCGTGGCGTGCTCCGTTCGCACTACTGGTCTCAGCTGCCGGTCTCGACAAAATGCATGCTCCGGAATGGACTACCAACGTTCGCGACGGCCACCGCGATCACCGCGATCACCACCGCCACGACCACCACCGCCGCCGCCGCCGCGACCACCGCCGCCGCCGCCACGACCACCACCACCGCCGCCACCACCGCCACGCTGCGGACGTTCTTCCGCTTCGTTGACGCGCAACGGACGGCCGTCGATCACCTGACCATTCACGCCTTCGATGGCGCGTTGAGCTTGTTCATCCGAACCCATCGTGACGAACGCGAACCCGCGGGATTGGCCCGTGGCCCGGTCAGTGACGATGTGCACGTCAGTCACTTCACCAAATGCCGTGAATGCTGCGCGCACTGCTTCCGTGTCGGAATGAAAAGACAGGTTTCCGACGTACAGACGATTTCCCATGACCAGTATCTCCTCTTCAGTTTTCGTTGCGGCTCGGAAAGTCGCGAGCCCAAAACCAGAGGGGTCGTGCCGTACCGGAACCGTTCGATTGTCGGGCGAACAATAGCGCATAGCCTTCCCGCTGCAATCAGATTCGGTATGGATTACGGCGAGATGGCCCTGGATATTCCCGAGGTCGGACGTCAAAGGAGCGAAAAGCCTACGCGCTCGCGACGACTTGGTGGCGTTTCGTGAAGCCAGGGAATCCGCTATCGCTACAAGCGTGGCGTTTCGCGACGCGCCAGCCACGAAAACGTGGGCGAAAACCTCGGCCGCCACGGGCGCGGAGCCGCGCCGGATGAAGCGGGGGCTGTACCCCCGACACTATATAAGCTCGCGGATGATGCGGTCCGCGAAAAGCCAGCGACTGCGTGGGATGCGAAGTGGTCCGGCGTCGTCGAGCAAGTCGCCGCTCTTCGCGAGTCGTTCGCGCGCACGCAAGCGCTCCGCGGACCAAGCTTGTGTGCCGAGCCGCGCGGCGCACTCGTCGATGTCGATGCCGTCCGCGAGGCGCAGGCCGAGCAGTATCTGCTCGACGAGCGCGGTCGCCGGCGTGATCACTTCGTAGCTCGCGATGAGCCCACCTTCCCGGAAGAGCTCGGCGTCGGGCCATTGGTTGGTCGCGTCGAGGTAACGCTCCGGTGACGGCGTGTTGCGATAACGATAGCGCGTGCCGGCCCGCGTGAGCGTGCCGAACGCGCCGCAACCAAGGCCGAGGTAAGACCGGCCGCGCCAATAGCCGAGGTTGTGCAACGAGCGCTCGCCGTTGCGCGCGTAGTTGCTGATCTCGTAGTGCTCGAAGCCGGCGGCTTCCAGTGTTTGTTCGACGGCCGCGAATGAATCTGCGACCGCGCCGTCGTCGAGCAAGGGGAGGCGACCCTTTTGCGCGAGCGCGCCGAATTGCGTGCCCGGTTCGATGGTGAGCGCGTAGGCGCTCAAGTGCGTGGTCCCGAGCTCGGCCAAGATGCGAGCTTCGCGCGCGGCAGCGTCGGGAGCTTGCCCGCTCACCCCAAAAATAAAATCCGCGGACACGCGGTCCACGCCGGAGGCGAGCGCGGCGCGCACGGCCGTGAGCCCGCCGTCGACGTCATGCAGCCGTCCGAGGAACGCGAGGCGCTGCGCGTCGAGCCCCTGCACGCCGAGACTCACGCGGTTGACGCCCACGGCGGCGAGCGCACGGCCGCGCTCGACGTCGAAGCTCGTCGGGTTGCACTCCACGGTGATTTCGACATCGGCGGCGCGAGCGTCGAACGCCGCCAGGATCTCGGCGAGCACACGGCCGAGTTCGCTCGGCTCCCACAGCGACGGTGTCCCGCCCCCGAAGAAAATGCTGGCGATGCGCGGCGCTGCCAGCGTGCGCCGTCGCGCGTGGAGCTCGGCGAGCACGGCGTCCGCGTAGGCCCCGTGTGGGATGGTGCTTCGCTCGCGCGCGACGCTCAAGAAGTCGCAGTACGGGCACTTCTTCAAACACCACGGAAAGTGCACGTAGACGCCGAGAGCGTCGGGGTCTTCTTTACGGTCTCGCAAATACTTCCCTACTGGTACTAGCCTATCCACGTGCGACGCGCACAGCTGTTCGAATTCGAGGATCTGCCTTGGTTTCCCGGGATGGTGCGGGAGTGCATGACGGATTTTCTGAGCTTCATGGGGCGTCGCGGACACATCGCATATCGCGCGTTCGCGCCCCGCTTTCGCTCGGCGCTCGACGCCACGGCGGACGACACGATCGTGGACCTGTGCAGCGGTGGCGGCGGGCCCGCGCTCGCGATCCGCGAGCTCGTGAGCGAGGAGCAAGGATCCCTGAGCGTGGTCTTGACGGATCTTTACCCGAACGTGCCACGACTCGCGCGCATGCAAGCCGAGGGCGGCGGCTCGGTTCATTTCCGAGTGGAGCCGGTGGACGCCACGGCAGTGCCGGAGTCGCTCGACGGCTTTCGGCTGATCTGCAATGGCTTTCACCATCTACCGCCGGACAGCGCGCGCGCGTGTTTGGCGGACGCGGTCGGTCAGCGTCGCGGCATCGCCGTCGTCGAATTGGCGAGTCGCTCCGCGCCGAGCATCTTGGGCATCGTGGTCGGCACGCTTGCGTTGCTCGCGGTCACGCCGTTCATTCGACCGGTGACGCTGCCACGCTTGCTGCTTACCTATCTGGTCCCGGTCGTGCCGCTCTGCACGGCCTGGGACGGCGTGGTTTCGTGTCTGCGCGCCTATGAGCCGGAGGAGCTGCACGAGCTCGTGAACTCGCTGCCGGCGAACGACTACGTGTGGGACATCGGCCGCTTGCCGGTGCCGCGCGTGCCGACCAAGCTCACCTATTTGATCGGCTACCCCAAGCCCGCCGAAGCATGACCGAGCCCGTATACGAGATGCTCTGGGACTGCCGCTTTTGCGGTCAGCGCAAGCTGCTCGGGCTCACGCACCGGCACTGCCCGAACTGCGGAGCGCAGCAGGACGCGAACGCGCGATATTTCCCGCCGGACAGCGAGAGAATTGCCGTGCAGGACCACGTGTACGTCGGAGCGGACCTCGTCTGTCGCTATTGCAACAACGCGACGAGTCGCGCGGCCAAGCATTGCGGCACGTGCGGCGCGCCGCTCGAGGAGGGCGGTGCGGTCGCTCAGCGCGCGGATCAAGTGCTCGCGGCGGGCGCGGGCCACGCCGGCCAAACCGCGGCCGACGCGCAGCGCGAGCTCAGCGGAGCGAGTGCGCCGGTGGCTCCGCCGCTCAAGAAAAAATCGCACCTCGGCTGTTTCGTCGCGGCGGGCGCGGTGCTGCTGCTCGGGATCGGCACCGTGCTCACGCTCGTGCTTTGGAAGAAGGACGACGCGCTCACCGTCAGCGGTCACACCTGGAAGCGTACGATCACGGTCGATGCATTCGGTCCGGTGCACGATGCGTCGTGGTGTGACGCATTGCCCGCGGGCGCCAGCGGCGTGAGTCGCCATCGCGAACAGCGTTCCAGCAAGCAGGTGCCGGACGGCGAAAGCTGCAGTACGCGCAAGGTCGACAACGGCGACGGGACTTTTCACGAGAAGCAGGAGTGCACGCCGAAGTTCAAGAGCGAACCCGTCTACGACGACAAATGCGACTACCTGATCGAGCGCTGGCACCTGGCGCGGACCGAGCTCGCGCAGGGCAGCGGCGTGTCGGGCGTGCGTTGGCCGGACCTGAACCTCGCGCGCACGGGCGCCTGCGTCGGCTGCGAGCGGGAAGGGACGCGCAGCGAGACCTATAGCGTTTCGTACAAAGACGCGGATGGGCAGACGTACGGCTGTGACTTCCCGCAGGGCCGCTGGGGCGATTTCTCCGACGGTTCCCGTTGGTCCGGGGAAGTGCGGCGCCTCACGAGCACTCTCGATTGTGACTCGCTCAAGAAGTGACGAATAGCGCAGGCTGAGGGCGAGCTATTTGCTTCGCCATCACGGCGAAGGTAGCCTCGGGACGCGCAGGCACGCATGGAAGGTACGATCATCGCGGGCAAATACCGCCTGGGGCGGCAGCTCGGCCAAGGGGGTATGGGCTCGGTCTGGCTCGCGGAGCACCTCAGCCTGCATTCCCCGGTCGCCATCAAACTGATCGATCCCGGCATCGCCAACAACGGCGAGGCGCTCGGACGATTCCTGCGCGAAGCCCAATCGGCCGCGTCCCTGCGCAGCCCGCACGTCGTACAGATCTTGGATCACGGCGTTGACAACGGCGTGCCGTACATCGCCATGGAGCTCTTGGAGGGCGAGTCTTTGGCGGACAGACTCACACGAGTCAATCGCCTGAGCCTGGCGGAAGCGACGCGCATCATGACGCACGTGTCACGCGCCATCGGGCGCGCGCACGAGGCGGGCATCGTGCATCGCGATCTCAAGCCCGACAATATTTACCTCGTCCGCAATGACGACGAGGAGATCGCCAAGGTGCTGGATTTCGGCATCGCCAAGGCGACCACGCAGGGAGGCCTCGCATCCTCGGTGTCGGGCAGCACACGCACCGGAGCCGTGCTCGGCACCCCCTACTACATGAGTCCCGAGCAAGCCGAAGGCATCAAGTCACTCGACTTTCGCGCCGATATTTGGGCGCTCGGCGTGATCTGTTTCGAGTGCATCCTCGGGCGTCGTCCGTTCGACGCAGAAACCCTGGGTGGCTTGTTGCTTGCGATCTGCGCGCGGCCGATGCCGATCCCGTCGCAGTACGGCCCGGTACCCCCGGGTTTCGACCAGTGGTTTGCGCGCGCCTGTGCTCGTGACGTGAGCGCGCGCTTCAGTTCGGCCAGGGAAGCCGCGAGTGAACTGCGTCGCGTGTGTGAAGGTTCGCCTGGCGTGCAGCCGAACACCCATCCGAACCTGCCGAACGTGTCGTCAGGTAACGTCACGTTCGGCGACAGCGGCGTCTCGGCGATGTCGGGTCGCGGTCAGGCTTCCTCGAGCGGCCTGTCGGCGACGGACGGGCACGGCGCGCTCGGCGGAGGGTTCAGCACCACGCAGCAGCGCAAGAGCAGGGCGCCCTTGTTCGTCTTGTCCGGGCTGGGGTTCGCTCTCGTCGCCGCGGGAGCCGTAGGTTTTGTTCTGCACAAAGCCGGCGGTGAGCACGCCGCCGCGGCCAGCGTGGAGCCGGTCGTGAGCCAAGCGCTACCCGTGCCGAGCGCCCCCGCGGAACTCGTGCCGCAGGTCGTTCCGCAGATCCCGAGTGCGCCCTCATCGCAGCTCGCAGCCGAGGAGACTGCACCCGCAGCTGCGACAGTGGCGCCCGTTCAAGCGCATCTGCCCGCGGCGAGCAAGGGGGTCAAAGCCAGGCCCGCAGCCAAAGTCGGCCAAGCGGCGACCACACCGCCGCCTGTCGTGCCGGTTGCTCCGGCGGCCTCGGCAGCTCCACCCGCGAAACCAAAAGTCAATCTCGGGATCTAGTCGTCACGGGCATCGACGCTAGCGCTGTGCACCCGCGTCGCGTCCGAGCGCGTGGTCGAGCGCAACGCGCGCGATGCGCAAGTCGACGTGCGCGTTGACGACCTCGAGCCGCGCGCGTGTGAGATCGGTCTCCGAGTCGGTGACCTCGATCATCGTGGCCTTGCCGCTGCGGAAGAGCTCGCGTCGCACGCGGTAGCTCTCTTCGGCCGCGGCGAGTCCCTGGCGCGTCGAGTCGAGCGCAAAAAGGGCTTCGTTTAGGGCGTTCATGGCCTGATACACCTCGATCCGTAGGCCATTTTTGAGCTCGACCTTCTTCGAGGCGAGCACGTCCGCCTGCGCGAGCGTCGCCGCGTGTTGCGCCTCGGTGCCGAAGATGTTGGTCGGCGTCCAACTCAAGGTGACTCCGACGTCCCAGCCGGGTTTGAACTGGTTCACGGGTGGGATGTAGCGTTGATTGGGGTTCGAGTCGTACAGGTTCGCTGTTCCGTCCAGGCGCGGGTAGTCGGAGGCGCGCAGGGCCGACGCTTGTTGGCGCAGGCTCGCCTCGGACTCGCCGAGCTGCTGGACCTCCACGCGGTGCTCGATTGCTTCCGCGTAGGCGGAGTTGGTGCTCGGCGGCGTGGCGAACGGCGCCGGATCGATCAGGATATTTTCACCGATTTCGTAGTTCACCTCGGGGCCGTCGCCCATCATCACGCGTAGCTGCTCGGTGGCGATCGCGACGTTGTCGGTAAACCGCTGCGCGGTGAGCTCGGAGCTCTTGACCTGACTCTCGGCGCGCAGCACGTCTGCCTTGGACGAGAGCCCGGCCTGGAAGGAGTTTTTGGCGTCCACCAAGTGGCCGCGCGCAGCCTCGAGCGCTTGCTCGGCCACGAAGTAGGCGCCCTGAGCGCGGATCCACTGGTAGTAGGCGACGCGGGCGTCGCGCGCGACGCTGAGCTCCGTCGCGCGCCGATCCAGATCTGCCGAGGTCTTGTTGTGCTTGGCTGCCGCGATCGAGCCTGAAGTGCGCAGCACGTAGTCCGACAACGGTACGTTCAGGGTGGCGCGCAGGTCGTAGTTGTTGAGGTAGACCGGAAAGATGCTCGACGCAGGAATGGGCGGGCTTGTTGGAGTGAATCTAAGATCAGGAAGATGGACGTTCGATAGGCGCGTGTAGCGTGCCGCCAGCGTGAGCTGCGGATAGAGGCCCGCGCTCACCTGATTCACGGTAGCCTCCGCGGCCTCAATGCTGTGCCTCTTCTCCGTGATATTCGCACTCGCACCGACCGAGCGCCGAGCCGCCTCGTCCGAGGTGAGCCCGTTGCCGCGTTGCATGGCGGCGAGTTTCTCTTCGAGTGCGCTCGTGGTCTTGCTCACGGGCGCGTCGGGGCCTGTGGCGCCGGGTGGAGCTGGGGGCGGTGCCAACGTCGGTTGTGGCGCGTTTGCCGGAGCGACGGCGGAGGGCGCGCCGGGCCGTGCTGGTGCGGGCGCCGAGGTTTGAGCGCGCGCGAGTGGCGCGGTGAGCACGAGCGCGAGGGAAGCGAGCGGGGCGGCATACGGAGGACGGAACATGCTGTCGATTCCTTGTGACGTGAATGCGAAAGGGAGAAAACGAATCCTAGAGTGATTTGCTCATGACGGCGGAGGGCACGAGCTCCGGGCCGTTCGAGGCCGGAGCTTTCGCGCTCACGTCGCGTTCGACGTGCGGGCCGCGTCCGCCGCCAAAGCGACGTTTGAGGAAGCCCTTGATATTTTCGATCGTGAGATAAAGCACGGGCACGACGATCAGCGATAGAAGAGTCGAACTGATCACACCGCCAATCACGGCGATCGCCATCGGCGCGCGAAATTCGCTGCCGTCCGCGTTGCTCACGGCGGTCGGCATCATGCCGAGCACCATCGCGGCACTGGTCATCAAGATCGGCCGCAGGCGTTCCGGGCCCGCCTCCAAGATGGCCTGCAACGGCGGTTCACCGTGTTCGCGCACGCGCACGATCGCGCGGTCGACGAGCAAGATCGCGTTCTTGGTGACCAGGCCCATCAAGAGCACCATGCCGATCAGCGCGCCCATCGCCATCGTGTTGTTGGTGAGGAACAGGCCCATCACGCCGCCGACCACTGCGAGCGGCAGCGTGACCATGATCGTCAGCGGGTGAATGAAGCTTTCGAACTCGGAAGCCAGCACGATGTAGATGAAGACCACGCCGAGCAGCATGGCGAGCGCCATGTTCTCGTTGTTTTCGTTCATCAGCTTGAGCTGGCCGTCGTACACGATCGACATGTCCGGCGTGAGCTTGAGTTTCTTGATTTGCGGCTGAAATTCCTTGGCAATATCGCCGAGCGCGCGGCCGATCGGGCTCGCCCAGATCGTGATCTGCCGCTTGCGGTTTTCGCGTTCGATCACTTGCGGACCCGTGACGCGCTCGAAGCTCGCGACGTCCGCCAGCTTCAGGCTGCCGCGCCGGGTAGGGATCGTCAGATTGGCGAGCGCGCTCGGATCATCGCGATAGCTCTGCTCGAGCCGCACGCGAATCGGCACTTCGTCCTTGCCCTGACGCACGTTGCCGCTCTCGTCGCCGGCGAACGCGGTGCGCACTGCCGTGGCGACCTCGCTCAGAGTGAGCCCGTGGTCGGCCGCGCGCTGGCGATCGATGGTCACGACCAGCTCCGGGCGCCCCGGCGAAAAGCGCACTTGGATGTCGCCTACGCCGGGCGTGCTCTTCAGAATCTTTTCTATTTGCCCCGCGGTTTGCTCGATCTGCGCGAACTCGGTGCCGCGCACGTTGATCATGATCGGCGCTTCGGTCGCGGCGCCCTCCACGAACGGCGGATCGGCGACCGCGATTTTGACACCGTTGCCGAGTGTGGCCGCGGCGTCACGCGCTGAGGCCTTCAGCTGCGCGAGCGTGATCGTGCGTTGGTTCTTCTTGCTCGCCACCAGGCGCCAACGGATCTTGTTCACCTCGCCGTCGGGACCGATGGTCGTGAAGACCGTCTTGAATTCGGGGTTTTCGTAGATTTTTTGCTCGGCGAGCGCCGCTTTGCGCGTGGTCTCTTCGAGCGAGGTGCCCGCGGGCAACTCGGCTTCCAAGATGAACTGCCCGCGATCCTCGGCGTTCACGAACTCGGACCCCAGCAGCTTGCCGATGTAACCTAGAAAAACCAGGCTGCCGATGGCGAGCCCGCCGATCACGAGCTTGTTGCGGAGCGACCAGGCCAGCATTGCGGCGTAGGTCTGCTCGAGCGTGCGGAACGCCCACTCGAACGGCCGCTTCAGCCAGGCAAAGGCGTCGCCCTTTTGGTCGAGCGAGCGCGAGAAGCGCGACGACAGCATCGGATCGAGCGTGAACGCGACGAACAACGAGATCACCACGGCCGCGGAGATCGTGATCCCGAATTGCCGAAAGAATTGGCCGACCAGGCCCTTCACGAACGCGATCGGCATGAACACGGCCACGATCGTCATGGTGGTCGCCATCACGCTCAGGGCGACCTCTTTCGTGCCGTCGAGCGCGGCTTGTCTCGGTGGCTTGCCGCGCTCCAGGTGCTTGAAGATATTTTCGCGCACCACGACGGCGTCGTCGATCAAGAGCCCGATCGCCAGGGATAGACCGAGCAGCGTCATCATATTCAGCGTGTAGCCGAGCGAGTACATCACGAAGAACGTGCCGATCACGCTGGTCGGCAGGGCGACCGCGCTGATCAGCGTCGAGCGCAGATCGAGCATGAAAACCAAGATCACGAGCACGGCCATCGCGCCGCCGAACACGATGTCGTGTTCGACCTGGTGCACCTGCGGTTCGATGATCGAGGCTTGATCGATGATCATTTCGGCGTGCATGCCGCTGGGGAACGCCTTGCTGAGTTCGGCCATTTTGGCCTTCACGGCGTTGGTGACTTCGACCGTGTTCGTGCCGGATTGCTTGCGCAGCTCGAGCGTGACGCCTTCTTGGCCGTTCACGATCACGCGCGTGCGCATCTCGGCGTAGCCGTCGTTCACCTGCGCGACATCGCGCAGGCGCACGGCCGAACCATCGCTGGCGTTCGCCACGATCGTGTTGCGCACGGCTTCGGCGTCTGCGAACTCGCCGACTGTGCGGACGCTGACCTCGCGCGCGCCTTCGGCGAAATGCCCGGCCGGGACGTTCATGTTTTCAGCGCGCAGGCGCTGCACGATCGCGCCCGGGCTCAAGCCGAGCGCGTCGAGTCGCGCGCGATCGAGCGCCACGCCAATTTCGCGCGTAGCGCCGCCGTTCAGCGCGACCTGGGCCACGCCGTCGACCTGCTCGAGCGCGGGACGGAGCTCGTCGTCCGCGTACTTGCGGATCTCGGACAGCGAGCCCGAGCCGCGCAGCGTGTACGTCAAAATGGGCGACGCCGTGACGTCGAGGCGACTGATGATCGGTTCCTTGGTGTCGGTCGGGAACTTGTAGCGCACCTGCGAGATGCGCTCGCGCACCTGGTTGGCGGCTTCGTTGATGTCGCTGCCGAGCGTGAACACGACCAGCATCTGCGCCGTGCCCTCGCGCGAGAAGGTGCGGACGCGATCGATGCCGTTCAAGCTGACCACCGAGTCTTCCAGCGGCTTGGTCACCAAGTTCTCGATCTCGGCCGGGCTGGCGCCGGGGTAGGGCACCGTGACGGTGACCACCGGGAAGCTCACGTCCGGAAAGAGGTCCGTACCGAGGCGCTTGAGGCTCGTGAAGCCGAGCACCAAGAGCGCCACGGTCACCATCACGGTGAAGACGGGGCGACGAATCGCGATCGCGGAAATGTTCACGGTGTGGCCCCGGCTTGGACGGCGACGCGATCACCGGTTTGAGCCTCGGCCTTGGGCAAGAGCAGCACGTCGTCGCTCGGATCGAGCCCGAAACGCACGAACAGAGAGCCGTCTTTTGCGATCGAAAAGGCGACGTGCTTGCTGACGAGCTTGCCGTTTTGCACGACCATCAGCTCGTCTTGGCTGCCGGGGCGCAGGGTCTCGTGTGGCACGCGCAGCACCGGGATCGGCGCGCCGCCCAGCACGCGCGCGCGCACGAAGGTGCCGGCGCGCAGCGACGTCTTGTCGTTCTTGTTGTCGATCAGCGCTTCGATGGGCACGCGGCGCGTCGCGGGGTCGACCGCGCCGAGCACGGCGGAGACGGTGCCTTGCACTTCGCCGCGCTCGCCCGTGATCGCCACGCTGGAGCCCACGTGCACGAGGTTTGCGTCGGCCTCACCGACGGAGCCCTTGAGCTTGAGCGTCCCCAGATCGAGCAGCTCGAACTGCACCGCGCCGGGCGAGACGACCGCGCCGATGCCGGTCGGTACGCGCGTGATCGTGCCCTGGAACGGTGCGGTCAGCGTTTGATTGCCCAGGTTCACCTGGGCGAGCCCGACGGCTGCCTTGGCCGCGTCGAGTTGCGCCAGGGCGAGCGATTTTTGCTGGGAGCTCTGCACGCCGCTCGCCTCGGAAAAGGCGCCGCTTTGGACCATTTGCGCGGTGCGCGACGCGTTGTCGTCAGCGAGCGTCAGCTGCGCTTGGGCCGCGCGTTGTTGCGCGTCGGCTGAGCGGACCTGCGCCGCTGCCTCGCTGGCGTCGAGCGTGCCGAGCAGCGCGCCGGTCTTGACGATGTCGCCGAGCTTGGCGCGCACGCTAGCGATCCTTCCGCTCACTTTGAAGCCGAGCTCCGCGGCTTGCGCGGCGGCCAGCGAGCCCTCGAATTCGACCACGGGTTGCCAGGTTTCGCTGATGCCGCGGACCACGTGCACCGGCTGCGGCGCTGCGGCCTCTTGTGCGGCTCGGCGCGCGTCGTCCGTGCGCCGATTGCCGAGCTCGGCTTGCACGCTCTTGGCGGCACGGATGCGTACGCCCGTCCAGCCGACGAGGCCGAGCGCGAGCACACAGCCAAAGACGATGCCGGCCAGTGGTGCGCGCGGCGGGCGATCGAGCGATAGCTCAGCGCGCTTGGAGAGGGCAGAATGATTGGATTCGCGGGGTGGGATCGACATGGCGGTCTCTGCTTGCGCGGGCTGTTTATTTCGAGAGAAAGGAGGAAGTGTCAACGTTCGATGCGGGGTCGTCGTGACCGCCAGCGCGAGGCGCGGCCGACGATTCGGCGGGGATCGTGGCAAACTCCGGAGTGCCCGCGCCGCCCACGACCATTCGCTGCAATTGGCGAATCGCGTGGGCAATGTCGGGCTTACGCGTCTCGCGCACGAGCTTGCGAACGTAGCGGTCGTAGCCGCCGGCCACGAACGCAGCCGCGATGCCCAGATCCAGGTCTTGGCGATAAATCCCCGCTTCTACCCCGACCCGCAGCATCACTTCGAGCTCGTGTTCCACGTGGTTCACGAAGTAGTCGATCAGGTGCTGGTAGTCCGCGGAGCGGCCCCCCTCGAGCGTCATCCGCATGAGCGCGCGGTTTTGCCAGATGAACTCGAACATTTCGAGGTCCTTTTCGATCCACATCTGGAGCACGTCCTCCGGGCCTTGACCCGGTTTCGGTGAGCAATTGGCTTTGGCCTCTTCGAGGCGGTCCTTCAGGTGGCCGAGTACATCGGACAAGAGCTCCTTGAAGGCATCCCCCTTGCTCTCGAAATGAAGATAGAACGCACCCTTGGACAGCCCTGCGCTGGTCGTGATGTCCTCGACCTTGGCGCGGTCGAGGCCCTTTTCCGAAAATACCCGCTCAGCGGCTTCCAGCAGTCGGCTTTTTGCGTGAGGATCGCTCGGTCTGGCCATTGTGACCTCTTGGTCAATGACTCGCTGGTCACTGACTTGGCGGTCACTATTGAGCCGAGGGCTCCAATGTCAAGAGTGCGCCGAGATTTTCTGCAATTCCGCGGGAAAACCCCCCATATCCACGTTACTGACTCGCTCGACCGATAGGCCAAATTCGTTCGCCAACTGACGGGTCTTGGCGGGTTGTGGAGAGAGCCAGACCAGGCGTCCCCCGGATCGAATCTGGCGCGCCGCGTTCTCGAGAAAGCCCTGCAGGAGTTCGGACAGGCTGCCGTCGCGTGCCACGCGACGTCCCATCGGCGGATTGGTCAGGATCAGCGTGACGCCGGGCACGACATGCGTTCGCGCGTCCGCCGTCACGAGCGACGCGTTCCCGAGGCCGGCGCGTTCGAGATTGTGGCGCGCTGCGCGGATCGCGTCCGGCTCGACGTCGCTGCCGTGGAGCTCGGCGAAGGGCGCGAGCAAGCCGCGCTCGGCGAGCTCGAGTCCGCTGCCGACGAATGGATCCCAGACCACGTCGTCCGGGCGAGCGCCGGCGACGCGGGCGAGCGCGGCGGCGATCGTCGGGTGCGACGCGGCGCGCACGTCCTGCTCGCGATACGCGAAGCGAGGGTCGTCGTAGTCGCGCGGCAGGAGCCAAAGCTTGCGCGCGTCAGCCGCGACGCTCACCTCCCAGGTAGAGCCGCGCGGATCGTTGCGTAGGAACGGATGAGTTTGGGCAACCTGATTCGCAATCGTCCACACGCTCGCCCGTTGATGTCCACGGCCCATGAAGCTCAGCCGAAAGCGTGGACGTCCGTGTGTCCACGCGCGCAGCGCGGCGAGCGCGGGTTCGCTGCCGAGCGCGCGCACCACGCGGGCCTCCAGCCCGCTTTGGGCGTCCTCCAAAATCGGGATTTCGATGCCGAAATCGAGGGCCGTGCGCAGCGTGAGCAGGGTCTTGAAGTCGCCCGCGTACGAAAAACGGATGCCGCCATCGTCGGCTAGCTCGACCGCGCCGAGCGAGCGGGCTTCGTCGCACAGGATTTCGGCGAGTCCGCGTCGACAGCGCAGCCAGAGCGTGTGTGGTGTCGCGAGCGGCGCGTCGAGCGCGATCGTCGCCGTCTCATCTCTGTCCGCGTTGCGCGCGATGATCAGCCGCGCCCGCTCGGCGCTCTTGAGCAGCGCGGAGTCGTCCTCGCCGATTCCAGCGAGCAGCGCTCGCGACTGTTCGCCACCCACCTTACCCAGTGCTTCGATGAGCGCGCGCTTCTCCGCCGGGCCCGCGGACGCCCACAGCGGCAGTAGGCGCGCCTCGAGTCCCTTGGGTCCGAGTTTGCCGAGCGCGACGATCGCCGCGCGTCGTACGGATTCGTGCGCGTCGTCGAGGGCGCCGAGCAGGACCGCGGTGAGGCGCGCGCTCGGCTCGTCTTGCGCGACGCGGCCGACGACGGCCAAAAGCCGCGCGCGCGCCACGCCGTGGGCGAGCAGCGCGCGTTCGGCGGCGGCGAGGCCGGCGCGCGCGCCGCCGCGAGCGGCCACGCGCTCGAGTCGCCGGGCCGGCTCGCGATCGACCTCGCCCAGCGCCGTGAAGAGCGCGTCCAAATGCGCCGCGCCGGGCGTAAAGCCCGGGTCACTCAGCAGCTCGGCGAGCTCCGGAGGCAGTGGTCGACCGCTTGGGTTCAAAACGCGGGGACAGTAGCATTATGCTCAGCCGCGTGAAGTCGAGCCGTATCCGTCCCTGGCATGTCCTGAGCGAGACCACGCTCGTCGAGCGCTACTGGCTCTCGATCAAGGAGCAGCACGTGCGGCTCGGCAATGGCAGCGAGATCGAGCAATTCCATTTGATCCACGGTCCGAGCTGGGCGGCCGTCCTCTGCCTAACGGTGGACGACCAAGTCGTGTTCGTGCACCAGTATCGTCACGGCGCCGGAGCGTTGTGTCTCGAATTGCCCGCCGGTGTGATCGACGCGAATGAAGGAGCCGAGCAGGCCGCTCGTCGCGAGCTACTCGAGGAGACGGGCTACCAAGCGAGCGCGTTCGAGCCGCTCTTGTCGGTCGTGCCGGAGCCGGCGCGCAATACGGCGCGGGCGGCTTTTTTTTTCGCCCGCGCGGGCGAGTGCGTCGGCGCACCATCGCTCGACGCGAACGAGGACATGGAAGTCGTGCTCGTGCCGCGTGCCGAGATTCCCACGCTGGTCGAGAGCGGTGAGATCGTGCACGGCGTGCACATCGCCGCGCTATTGCTGGCGCTGCGACGCGGCTGGCTGTGAGTCTTTGTTTTGCAGCGCGTCGAGCACCCGCGCGAGCTCCGGCGCGAGCGGCGCCTCGAGGCTGAGCGCTCGACCGTGATGGCTGAGCTCGACCCGTACGCAATGTAAAAAGGTTCGATCGAGGCCATAGCGCTGCTCGAAATGGCGATTCGAGCGTGCGTCGCCGTGCCGCGCGTCGCCGAGCAGCGGGTGACCGATGCTGGCGAGATGGCGCTGGATCTGCTGGGCACGCGGCTGCTCGGGCTGCACGCGCAGCAGACTGTGCGTGCCGCGCACGGAGTCTCTGACGAAGCGCGTACAGGCTTTTTCCTGGCGCGCTCCGTCCTTCAGCGCTCGCGCGATACGACCCTTTTCGTGCGTCACTCCGCGCGCGAGTGCCAGATACGTCTGTTTGCCGGCAGCGAGGGCGGCCAAGACCTCGGGCAGCGCGCGTGGGGTGCGCGCGAACAGACACACCCCGCTCGTGCCTAGTTCGAGCCGACCTGCGGGCGTGGCTTCCTCTGCTCGAGGCAGCAAGCGGACGCGCGCGAGCAGCGCGTGTGCGTGCTCGCCGGTCGGCGCAACGGGTTCGTAGCCGGACTTTGCGACGGCGATCAACGTGTCGTCGGCGTGAATCACGGTCGGAGCCGGCACGGGCCCGCGGCTCGCAATCGCCAAAGCCTCGACCGCGTCGCTCTGCGGGATCATGTCGAACGGCGCGAGCTCCTTCAGCTGGAAGCCGAGCAACGCCAGATGCGACAGATCGCGCGCGAGCGTTTCCGGCTGGCAGGAAACATAAACGAGCAATGACGCCTGCAGCGCCGAGAGCGCGCGCCGCACATCCGGCGTGAGTCCGGCGCGCGGCGGGTTGACGACTACCGCGTCAAATCGCTCGCCGTGCGCGGCGAGCTCGCTCGCGACCTGCTGAGCGGTGCCGCCGAGGGCGGTGAGAGCGAGCTTTTGTTCTTGCGCCGCAAGCTCGCCGTGCCTCAGCGCCGGAGCGAATGCTTCCACCGCCGTGACGTCGAAGCCGCGCGCGGAGAGTCGCAGCGCGAGCGAGCAGGAGCCGGCGTAGAGCTCGAGCACGCGCCGGGCGCCGCGCTTGCGGAGCGTCTGTTCGATGCGCGCGTGCAGCCTCGCGGCCTGACCCAGATGCGCTTGGGTGAACGAGCCGTGACTGACGAGCTCGTACGGCGTGCCCGCCGTCAAATGGTGCGGTTCTCGGGCGCTGCCGGAGAGCACGCGCGGCTCGACTCCGAGCAGGAGCGGCGATTTTGCGCGATGAGTGCTGAGCGCGACACCCACGACGTCCGGCGCGCGCCGTGCGAGCTCTTGCGCGAGCTCCTCGACGGGAAGCGTGGGGGAGGCGTCCGGGACGACCAACGTGACCAGCACGCCGCGGTCGACGATTCTCAGATCGACCGCATGCAGTAGCGCCGTGCCGCGGATGAGCTCGCGGAGCACCGCCGTCACGCGCGACAAAGCGGGCGCTAGCACGCGGCAATCGGGAACGTCGACCACCTCGTGGCTGCCGCGCGCGAACAAACCGAGCTCGCCCTGGCCGCTCACGGCCAGCTTGCTTCGCACCCGATAACCGACCGTGGGTGTCGCGGCCTGGGTCGTCTCGATCGCTGGCGCGCCGAGCTCCGCGTAGGTTGCCACGGCGCTGACGACCGCGGCACGTTTCAGCTCGAGTTGCTCGCCGTACGATTTTTCCCAAAGCGCACAGCCTGAGCAACGCGCCGCGTGCGGGCAATCCAAGTGCTCGCTAGGCGCGCTGGGTGACCGGTCCGTCATCTCGCGACAATCTTGGCACAGCTCTTCACTAAAGCGTGGTGTAAGCTCGCGGGGCAATGAGCGAAGAGCGGACGAGCGAACCGACGGCGCGTGCAGCGCTGCCGCGCACAGTGGTCGCGCTCGGGGTGGTTCGCTTCGAAAGCAAGAACCTCGAGCGGCGCTGGTTTGCCGACGTCTACCACTTCATGATGGGCATCTCGTGGGCGGTGCTGCTCGGCCTGTTCTTCCTGGTCTACATCGCGACGAACGGGCTGTTCGCCGGGCTGTACTTGTTCGGTGACGGGGGGATCGAGCACGCGCGCTCGGGCTCGTTCGCGGACGCATTTTGGTTCAGCGTGCAGACGTTCGCGACCATCGGCTACGGCGGCATGGCGCCCGCGACGCCTTACGCTCACGTCTTGGTCACGCTCGAGGCGTTCATTGGCATGATGAGCATCGCGCTCGGTACAGGTATCGTGTTTGCCAAGTTTTCACGCCCGCGCGCGCTGATCAAATTCAGCAAGAAGATGGTGGTGCACGTGCGCAACGGCCGGCGCGTGCTCGAGTTCCGCTTGGCCAACCAGCGGCGAAGCTCGTTGAGCGACACCGGCATGAAACTCAACCTGGTGTACGACGAAGTCACCAGCGAGGGCTTGCCCATGCGGCGCTCTCTACCGCTCGAGCTCGAGCGCGCGCACATGCCGCTGATGGCGCTGGCCTGGAACGTGATCCACGTGCTCGACGAGCGGAGCCCGCTGCACGGCCTGACCAGTGAGACCGCCGCGCAGCGCATGGTAGGCATCATCGCGATGCTCAGCGCCCACGACGAGACCATGGCGGAGACGGTGCGTGCTCGCCAATTTTATCAACCTCAGGATCTCGCGTTCGACTGCCGATTCGTCGACATGATCTCGCGCGGAGAAAACGACGTGATCGTGATCGACCACGGCCTGCTCGACGAGCTAAGCCCGCTTGGCGCGTTATCGTCGCCCGCCGAGCTACCGGTCGCGACGAGCCAAGATGGATAAAGAGGAGTTCTTGAATGGCATTGCGCGGCGGCTCGGCCGCCCGCGCGTTCAGCGCGCCCCCCAGCGCAGCGTGATCGGCGTGCCGGATTTTCACCGTCAGGCCCCGCTCGCGGGTGACGGCGAGCTGATCGCGCGCTTTTGTTCGGAGCTCGCCAGTGTCGGCGCTGAGGCCAAGATCGTCCACTCGCCGACGGAGGTCGAGCGCGAGCTGCGGCGCGTGCTCGCCGAGCTCCGCGCCACGCGCATCGTGACTTGGGCGCGCTCGGAGCTCGCCGGTTGGCCGCTCGATTTTTTGTGGTCCGAGCTTGGCGCGCGCGCCTACCTCGACGCGACCTTGCCGGATGAGCGCGCGCTGAAGAGCGCGCTGCTCGACGCCGAAATCGGCCTGACCGCCGTGGACTTCGCGATCGCCGGCACGGGCAGCCTGGCGCTGTCCGCGGCGGCGGGGCGGCCGCGTGGTGTGAGCTTGCTGCCGACCGTGCACGTGGCTCTGGTCCGCTCGTCACAGCTCGTGGCGCGCCTAGGCGAGGCGCTCGAGGCCTACCGAGCGCGCGCGGACTTGCCGTCCGCGATACATTTCATCACCGGGCCGAGTCGCACCAGCGACATCGAAAATGATCTGACGATCGGCGTGCACGGGCCGGCCGCGCTCACCGTGATCGTCTTGGATGAAGGGCGGCAAGCGTCGTGAAGGTCGCGCTCTTCATCACTTGCCTCGCGGACCAGCTCTTCCCGGAAGTGGGGGAGAGCGTGGTGCGCATTTTACAGCGGCACGGCTGCACGGTGACCTTTCCGGAGGCGCAGCTGTGTTGTGGCCAACCCGCGTTCAACAGTGGCTATCGGGAGGAAGCGCGTCGCGTCGCGAGCCTGACGCTCGACGCGTTCGAGGACGCCGAGTACGTCGTGTCTCCCTCGGGCTCGTGCAGCGGCATGATCGCGCACTACTACCCGGAGCTCTTCGCCGAGGACCCCGTACAACTGGAGCGCGCGCGCCGCCTGGCTCGGAAAACCTACGAGTTTTCGGCGTTCTTGGTGAACGTACTGGGCGTCACGGACGTCGCTGCGCGTTTTCCCGCGCGCGTGACGTACCACGCGTCTTGCCACGGCTCGCGCTTGCTCGGCGTCAAGAACGAGCCGCTCGCACTGCTCGGAGCCGTGCGGGAGCTCGAGCTCGTGCCGTTGCCGCGTTGCGAAGATTGCTGCGGATTCGGCGGCACGTTTTCGGTCAAATTGAGCGAGCTCTCGAGCGCGATGGTCGACGAAAAGATCGAGCACGTACTGGAAACGGGCGCCGACTATCTGGTGGGCACCGACATGGGCTGTCTGATGAACATCGACGGCCGCCTGCGTCGGCGCGGCTTGCCCGTGCGCACGCTGCACCTGGCGCAGTTGCTCGACGGCGCGGTCGTGAGGGGCGACAAGCCAAAATGATCATTCCGAGTGAGCAGCTCGGTCTGCGCGCGCGAGCCGCGCGGGCACTCTCGGATCCCTTCTTGCGCCGAGCCGTGCGCTTCACGGTCGAGCGGTTGCGCAGCGGCAAGGATCGCGCGACAGGCGAGCTCGGGCGCTGGGAAGAGTGGCGCGAGCAGGGCAGCCGGGTGCGCAGTCACGTCGTCGAGCACCTCGATTTTTATCTCGCCGAGTTCGTCGCGAACGTCGAGCGGCGCGGCGGACACGTGCATTTCGCCGCGGACGCCGCGGAGGCGACGCGGATCGTCACCGAGATCGCCACGCGCGCCGAGGCGAAGCTCGTCGTCAAATCCAAATCCATGGTGTCGGAAGAGCTCCACATCAATCACCACCTCGAGCAGGCCGGCGTGGAGTGCCTGGAGACGGATCTAGGTGAGTGGATCGTGCAGCTCGCGCGCGAAACGCCGTCGCATTTGATCATCCCGGCCATTCACAAAAGCCGCCACCAGGTGCGCGATCTGTTCGAGGCCGACGGCGCGCACGACTTGAGCACCGAGACGGCGGTGCTCGCCGGCTACGCGCGCCGCCGTTTGCGCGAGCGCTTCATGGTCGCCGATATCGGCATGACGGGCTGCAATTTCGCGATCGCCGACAGCGGCAGCGTCGTGCTCTTCACCAACGAGGGCAACGGCCGAATGGTCACCACGCTACCGAAGACGCACGTGGTGATGATGGGCATGGAGCGCATATTGCCCAGCCTCGCGGATCTCGAGCTGATGGCGAACCTTTTGCCGCGCAGCGCGACGGGCCAAAAAATCACGACGTACCTCAACTTGCTGAGCGGCACGCGGCGCGCTGGGGAAGCGGACGGCGCGCGTGAGTTGCACATCGTGATCCTCGACAACGGTCGCTCCGCGCAGCTGGGCGACCCGGATTTTCAAGAGGTGCTCAACTGTATCCGCTGCGGCGCGTGCTTGAACGTGTGCCCGGTCTATCGCCAAATGGGCGGCCACTCTTACGCTTCGGTTTACAGCGGGCCGATCGGCGCGGTGCTCTCGCCGCTACTGTCCAAATCGCCGCAAGCGAGTGAGCTCGCCAACGCCTCCACCCTGTGCGGCGCGTGCTTCGAGGCCTGCCCCGTAAAGATCCCGCTGCACGACATGCTGGTGCGGCAACGCGCGCGCAACGTGGCGAGCGACGCTGCGACACGCGCGAACGGCGCGCCGCCGTCGCTCGAGCGTTGGGCGTTTCGCGCGTACGCTTGGTTGTTCTCGAGCCCGCGGCTATTTCGTCTGCTGAGCGGCGTCGGGCGCGCCGCGCAGCGCGCGCTCGTCGGCGACGGAAGCCGCGCGAGTTTTCTGGTGCGGCGCGTGCCGGCGCTCTTCGGTTGGGTCCGCTACCGCGCGCTGCCGCTGCCGGCGAAACGCTCGTTTCGCGAACGCTTCGCCGAACTCGAGCGCGCAAATAAGCCTGATTGATGAAGGGCTTGTGCCGCTCGGTCTTACTCTGTCCGCGCTCCGCGAAATGCTTTGGCGGGGCCGTGCCGCGATGATACGTCGGGTCATGTGAAATTCGTGCACGCGGCCGATCTGCACATCGACAGTCCCCTGTACGGCCTGTGCCGCTACGAAGGCGCGCCGCTCGAACAAATTCGCGGAGCGACGCGGCGCGCGCTCGAAAATCTCGTCAAGCTGTGCGTGGACGAAGCGGCCGAGTTGCTCGTGCTCGCCGGCGACTTGTACGACGACGATTGGCGCGACTACGCGACGGGGCTGTTTTTTGCCGCGCAAATGGCCGTGCTGCGTGAGGCAGGGGTGTCGGTCGTCTGGATCCGCGGCAATCACGACGCGGCCAGCAAGTTGACACATCATTTGCGCCTACCGGACAACGTTCGTGAGTTGTCGCACAAGCGTCCGGAGACGTTCGTGCTCGAGCAACTCGGTGTGGCCGTACACGGACAGAGCTTCCCCACGCGGGACGTCGAAGAGGATCTCAGCCTGCGCTACCCGGCGAGGCTGCGCGATCACTTCAACATCGGCCTCTTGCACACGGCGCTCGAGGGGCGTGACGGTCATGCGCGGTATGCGCCGTGCCAAGTCTCGGCACTCGTCAATCACGGTTACGAGTATTGGGCGCTCGGGCACGTGCACCGGCGTGAGATCGTGAAGAACGAACCTTGGATCGTGTTTCCCGGCAATTTGCAGGGGCGGCACGCGCGCGAGACAGGCGACAAGGGCGCGACGTTGGTCGATGTCCAGGGCGACCGAGTGAGCTCCCTCGAACACCGGGCGCTCGATGTCGTGCGCTGGTTCGCGCTCGACGTCGATGTCTCGAGCGCGACGGATCTGGACGGCGTGCTCGACGCCGTGCGCGAGCGGCTGCAGAGCGTCGTCGTTACCGGCGCGGACGGGCGGCTCGCCGCGGTGCGAGTGCGCATCGTCGGTTCGAGTTCGGCGCACGCGGAGCTCGAGCGCAGCACGGCGCGCCTCGAGGCGGAGGTACGCGCGCTCGCGCTCGATTTGCGCAGCACCGAGGTTTGGATCGAGAAGGTCGTGCTCGCGCTGCGTGCGCCCAAAGCGCGCGCGCTCGGGCTCGGCGACGACGCGCTCGGCCAGATGCTGCGCGGCATCCGCAGCCTCGAAAACGACCCGGCCGCGCTGACGGAGCTGGCGCAAGAAGTCGCTGATTTGCGGCGCAAGCTGCCCGCCGATCTGTTCGAAGGACCGGACGCCCTCGACTTGGAGAGCGAAGACGCCATGCGCGAGCTCTTGAGCGAGGTCGCGCAGTCGATCATTCCGAGCCTCGAGTCGAGCGCGGAAGGTGGCTCGTGAGGTTCAGGCGGCTCGCCTTCAAGGCGTTCGGGCCCTTCACTGGTCTGGAGCTCGAGCTTGCGGGCGGCGCGCCGGGCGGTCTGCACGTGATCTACGGCCGGAACGAGGCCGGCAAGACCAGCGCTCTGCGCGGCGTTCACGATCTCCTGTTCGGCATCCCCGAGCGCACCGGCGACGATCACGTGCACCGCGGTCCGGAACTCTGCATCGCAGCGACGCTCGAGCGCGACGGAACCTGTCTCGAGATCCAACGCCTCAAGCGACGCAAGGACTCGCTGCGCGACGCCAAGAACGATCCGCTGGACGAGCGCACGCTGAGCGAGCTCCTGGGCGGGCTCGACGCGAGTCAGTTCGAGCGCTTGTTCGGCCTCGATCACGAGCGCTTGAAGAGAGCCGCCGACGCCATGCTCGAGGACGACGGCGACGTCGGGGAGAGCCTGTTCGACGCCGGCACAGGCGGCAGCAGCATTCGGCAAGTACTGGCGGAGCTCGAGAGCGAGGCCGATTTGCTGTACAAACCCCGCGCGCACAAGGTCCGCTTGAGTCTTCTGCTCGAGAGCTACACGCAAGCCAAGCGCGAGGCGCGCGAGCGGCAAAATCCGCCGGAAAAGGTGCACGCGCAGCAAGCTCGCCTTGCTGAAAGGCAGAGCGAACTCGAACGGGTCGGAGCCATGCGACGCGCGCTACGCGCCGAGCTCGAAGAAAAAACGCGCTTGCAGTCGCTGCTGCCGGCCGTCGCGCAACGCGCGGCGTTGCTCGAGAAGCGCTCGGCGCTCGGCGCGCGCGTCGATTTTTCGGAGCCGGAGGAGGAGCGCCGCGTCGCAGCCGAACGCGCGCTCGTCCAGGCCGAGCAAGAGCGGGATCATTACCAGCGCGAGGGCGCGCGGACGCTCGCCGAGCAAGCCGAGCTGGTCGTGCCGGAGGGCCTCGCGACGCTGAGCGAAGCGATCGTGCAGGAGCTACGCGATCGCACGGGCAAACACCGCGCGGCGCAGGGGGATCTGCCCAAGCGCCGCGCTGCGTTGGCGACCAGCGAGCTCGAGGCCAAGCATTTGCTGAGCAGCGTGTTTCCGGGCCGGGAGCTGCAAGGCGCGGAGCGTTGGCGGCCGGCGGACGCGGACTTGCGCCGCATGCGCAGGCTCGCCGAGCGCCGGCCGCTGCTGACGGCTCGCGTGGCAACGGCCGAGCGCAGCCTGAGCGATCTTTCGGGCGAGGTCACTCGGATTGCCGAGGAGCTCTCGCTCTTGCCGGCCTTGCCGCGCTCCGCCGAGTACAAGCGCGCCATCTCGCTGGCGCGCAGCGCTGGAGACGTCGACCGGCGCGTGCGCGAGAGTGCCGCAGAGTCCGAGCGTTCGAGCCTGAGCGCGTCGGCCGACTACGCCAAGCTCGGGCTGTTTCATGGTCCGCTGTCGGCGATCCCGACGCTGCCCGTGCCGAGCGAAGAAACGGTGACGCGCTTCGAGCATGAGCTCGTTCAGCGTCGGCAGCGCTGTGAAGCCGTCGCAGCGCGACTCGAAGAAAAGCGCGAACGTCTGGCGGACGTAGCCGACCAGATCGGCAGCATCGAGCGAGTCGGAACCGTGCCGAGCGAGGCTGAGCTCGGTACGGCGCGGGCGGAACGCGATCGCGGCTGGTCTCGCGTGCTCGGTGCTTGGCGCGCGGGAGATTCTCCTGAGGCAGAGGATCCGGAGTCGAGCGCGCGGCTGCCGCGCTCGCGCCAGTTCGAGCTGCTCTTGCAGACGGCGGACGCGACCGCAGATCGCTTGCGCCGCGAAGCGGAGCGCGTGTCCGAGCTCGCTCAACTGCGCGCGGAGCAAGCTGAACTCGAGCGAGGGTTGGCGCGTTTACAGAGTGAGTTATCGGACACCGAGCAAGCTGAGCGCAAGAGCGAGCGCAATTGGCAGCTCGCCTGGGACGCGGCCGGTATCCGCGCGCTGTCCGTCAGCGAAATGCGCGCCTGGCTGGCACGCCAAGGAAAGCTCTCGGAGCGGGTCGAAGCGTCGCAGATCGCCGAGCGCGCCGCCGAAGACGCGAAAGCCGAACAAACGGCGCTGGCGTTCGAGCTCGCGCGCGCTCTCGAGCTCGAGGCGCCCGAGCCGGGGGCGTGGGTGATGCCGCTCTTGCTCCGCTGCGAAGACGCTTTGGCCGCGGCGAGTGAACGCGCGACCGAACGCGCTGCGCGTCAGCAGACGCTGGCCGACCTCGAAAGGCGCAAGAGCGACGCCCTCCGCGATCGGCTGGAAGCTGCGCAAGAGCGCGAGGCGTGGGACGTCGAATGGGCGCGGGCCGCGCAGGCGCTCGGCTTCGAAGGCGGCCTCTCGGCGGAGGACGCGGGTGACGCCGTGACCGCGCTGGTCGCGTTGTTCGCCAAGATCGACGAGGTTGGCCTGCTCCGTGGCCGCGTCGACGGCATCGAGCGCGACGCCGCGCTATTCGCCGAATGGGCGGAGTCGCTCGCGCGTGCCCACGCGCCGGACCTGATCGGCCGTGCGCCGGACGCGCTGGCCGAGGAGCTCTTGCGCCGCATTCGTGCGGCCCAAACGGCTCGCGAGCAAACTGCGCGGCTCGGCGCCGAGCTCGAGCGCCGGAAGAAGGAGCTCGAGCAGATCGTCGAGCGCGTCGAAACATCGGAGGCCGAGCTCGCCGCGCTGATGCGCACCGTGGGCGCCCGGGATCGCGTGGAACTCCGCACGCTCGCCGAGCGCGCGCGCCAAGGACGCGAGCTCGAGCGCCAGATCGAAGACATCGAGCGTCAGTTGCTGCTCGCGGGCGGTGGCCAATCGCTGCCGGACTTGCTGGCCGCGACGCGAGGAGCCACGCAGGCCGAGCTCCTGGCCCGCAGCGCCGAGATCAAGGAAGAACTCGATCGCGCGGACGAGCAGCACCAAGATCTGAGCGGGGAGGTGAGCGCGCTCGCTGCAGGCCTCGACAGCTTTGCCGGCTCGGAGGCGGCCGAGCAAGCGCAGACGGTTGCACTGCTCGGTTCGGAGCTGCGCGAGCAGGCGCGGCGCTACGCTCGCTTGCGGATCGGCGCGCTCGTGCTGCGGCGTGAGATCGAACGCTATCGGGCCGAGCACCAGGGGCCGGTGCTCAAGCGGGCCACGGCTTTGTTTCCGGTGCTCACGCTCGGTCGTTACACGGGCCTGCGGGTCGGCATGGAAGAGCGGACCCTGACCGCTGTGCGTAGCGATGGCCGTGAGGTGTCGGTCGGCGAGCTGAGCGAAGGCACCCGATACCAGCTCTACCTGGCGCTGCGTCTGGCCAGCCTCGAACGCTATCTCGAAAGGAATCCGGCGTTGCCGCTCGTGCTGGACGACGTGCTCATCCATTTTGACGACGATCGGGCGAGCGCGGCGTTCCGAATCTTGGGGGAGTTGGCAGAGCGCACGCAGATCCTGTTCTTCACGCACCACGCGCGCGACCTCGAGCTGTCGCGGCAAGCGGTCGCCAATGGTAAGATCTTTTGCCACGAGCTCGATCGCGCGCCGCCGCAG
>DASXKQ010000276.1:0-19953 GCA_036496745.1 Polyangiaceae bacterium | reverse complement strand
CGTCGCCGTCGTGCCCGCAGATCCGGATGGGCGCGTGGTAGAGGTGCTTGCGCGCAAAGAGGCGACGGTTCGTGCGCTCGCTCACACGAGCGGCTCCGACGGGATCGCCGGGCAATGGCTCGATCTCTTGCTGCGCGGAGGCGTCGATTGCGCGGTCTGGAGCGCGCCATCCCAGGTGGAGCAGGTGTGGGACGTAGCGCGGACGCGCGGCGCCGTCGTGGCCTTGACGTCCGCGCTTGGTGCCTGCCGGGTCGTCGCGATCGGCGACGCGGTCGCGATCGCGCTCCGCCAGCGAGGCGTGCGCGTCGACGAATGCCCACAGCGCGTTTCGTTCGTGCGGCCGCGGCTACCAGAGTTGGCCGTACTGCTCGGCGTGCGCGGCGAGGCGTCCACGTCTGCCCCCGACTCCGATCCAAGTCCGCCGGCGGCGCTGTCGGCGCGTGATGGCAAACGCACCGTGGTCGTCATCGGCAATGGCATGGTCGGCTATAAGTTCTGCGAGCGCCTCAGCGAGACCGCTGGTGACAAGTTCGAAATCGTTGCGTTCTGTGAAGAGTCGCGTCCGGCCTATGATCGCGTGCACCTCACTAGCTATTTCGAAAAACAGAGCGCCGACGAACTCTCGCTGGCGACGCTCGACTGGTACAAACAGCGCGGCATCCGGCTGCTGGTGGGCGAGCGAGCGCTCAAGCTCGATCGCAAGCGCCGACTGATCACGTCGACCAGTGGCGAGCGGATTGTCTACGACGTCGCGGTGTTCGCGACTGGCTCGGTGCCGTTCGTGCCTCCGATACCGGGCGTCGACAAGCGCGGCGTGTTCGTCTACCGCACTATCGACGATCTCGATGCGATTCGCGAGTACGCCAAGCGCTGCAAATCTGCGGTCGTGCTCGGCGGTGGATTGCTCGGTCTGGAAGCGGCGAAGGCCGTCCACGATCTCGGTTTGGCCACCGAGGTCGTCGAATTCGCGCCGCGCCTGATGCCGCGACAGCTCGATATGGCCGGCGCGCGCTTGCTCGGTAAATCGATCGAGGCGCTCGGCGTGCGCGTGCATTTGAACCGCAGCGCCGCGCGCATCGTGGGCGAGCACGCCGTCGAGAGCATCGAGTTTTCGCAAGGCGAGCCGCTGCAGGCGGAAATGGTGATCGTTTCCGCAGGTATCCGACCGCGTGACGAGTTGGCTCGGCACGCCGGCGTCGCGGTTGGCGAGCGGGGCGGCATCATCGTCGACGACGAGCTCTGCACGAGCGAGCGCGATGTGTATGCGATTGGCGAGTGCGCGCTGCACCGCGGCACGATCTACGGCCTGGTCTCGCCCGGCTACCAAATGGCGGAAGCGCTCGCGAAGAATCTGAGCGGAGTCGCGGGTTCCTTCAAGGGTGGCGATCAATCCGCGAAGCTCAAGTTGCTCGGTGTCGACGTTGCCAGTCTGGGTGATCCGTTCGCCGACGCGACGGGCGCGCGCAGCATCGTGTACGAAGACTTGGTCAAGGGTGTCTACAAGAAGCTCGTGATCAGCGGTGACAAGAAACGCCTGCTCGGCGGCGTCTTGGTCGGGGACGCTTCCGACTACGCCAATTTGCTACAGGTTATGCGCAGCGGCGCCGAGCTGTCCGAATCCCCAGAAACCCTCATTTTTGGCGATCATGGCGGGCAAAAGCGCGAGACGACCTACGCCGAAGAGGCGCAGATCTGCTCGTGCAACAACGTCAGTAAGGGCGATATCTGCGCGCTCGTGCGCGGGGGCTGCACGAACCTTGGAGAGCTCAAGACTAAGTCTCGCGCGGGCACTGGCTGTGGCGGCTGTCTGCCGCTCGTGACGGATATCGTGAACGCCGAGCTGCGCGCGGCCGGCAAGCTCGTGAAATCCGTATTGTGCGAGCACTTCAAGTTCACGCGTCAGGAATTGTACGAAATCGTCAAAGTCACACAGCTCAAGTCGTTCGAAGCGCTCTTGAGTAGCCACGGCAAGGGTGCCGGTTGCGAAGTATGCAAGCCCACCGTGGCCTCGATCTTGGCCAGTGTTCACAACGAATGGATCCTGAATCATTCGACGCTCCAGGACACCAACGATCGCTATTTGGCGAACATCCAGCGCGGCGGCTTGTATTCAATCGTGCCGCGCGTGCCCGCCGGCGAAATTACCCCGCAGAAGCTGATCCGCATTGGGGAAATCGCCCAAAAATACGGGCTATACACCAAGATCACCGGCGGTCAGCGGATCGACTTGTTCGGCGCCCAGCTCAATCAATTGCCGGACATTTGGGAAGAGTTGGTCGAGTCCGGGTTCGAGAGTGGGCACGCATACGGCAAATCGATGCGCACCGTGAAGAGCTGCGTCGGCTCGACCTGGTGTCGTTTCGGGGTTCAGGATTCGGTGGCCTTCGCGCTGCGCGTCGAGAATCGCTACAAGGGGATTCGTTCGCCGCACAAGCTCAAGTCAGCAGTCAGCGGTTGCATTCGCGAATGCGCGGAAGCCCAGAGCAAGGACTTCGGGATCATCGCAACCGACAAGGGTTGGAACGTGTACGTATGCGGCAATGGCGGAGCCAAGCCGCGCCACGCCGATCTGCTCGTGGCAGACATCGACGGTGACAGCGCCATCCGCTACCTCGATCGCTTCATCATGTTCTACATCAAGACGGCGGATCGCTTGACCCGCACGTCGACTTGGCTCGACAAGCTCGAGGGTGGCATCGACTATCTACGTGACGTCGTGATCAACGATAGGCTGGGAATTGCGGCTGAGCTCGAGCGCGACATGCAGCATCTGGTCGACACATATCGCTGCGAGTGGGCTGAGGCCGTCAAAGACCCGAGCACGCGCGCGCGCTTCAGGCACTACGCCAACAGCGGCGAGTTCGACGAGAGCGTCGAGCTGGTGGAGGAGCGCGGTCAGCGGCGTCCCAAGGACTGGCTGAAGGCCGCGCCCGCGCCGGTCCGCGCGCGTATTCATTTGCCCCTGATCACGACTTCGTGGGTCAACGTGGGTCGCGTCGCCGAGTTCCCGGCGGAGAGCGGACACGCGATCAAGTACGGCGCCGCGCAGATCGCGGTGTTCAACTTCGCGTCACGGGGACAATGGTACGCCTGCCAAAACATGTGCCCGCACAAGCAGGACATGGTGCTGGCGCGCGGGCTGATCGGTGACCAGAGCGGCGTGCCGAAAGTGGCGTGTCCACAGCACAAGAAGACCTTCGCGCTGGACAGCGGGGAATGCCTGAGCGGAGACGCCTATAAGGTGCGCACTTTCCCGGTAAAGATAGAGAACGGGGTCGTCTTCCTCGAACTGCCGAGCGTGTCGGAGGTCGAGAAGCTGTTGGTGGTCAAGGTCGCCTGCGCGACGGACGCGTGCGCGGCGGAATGATGGCAACCGTACAAGCAGGCCAACTACTGCTCCTGGAGCCCTCGGCGCGGGCAGAGCCCAAGCTCCGGCTGCCGCTGGTGAGCCAGTATCTGCAAACCCAACAGGAGCTCACCGCGGTCGAACGCTTCGCGCGTCGCCACGAGGCGCACGAACTACCGGACCCCCGTCACTATCGAGAGCTGATTCCGCTTGCTCGCCCGAAGCCCGGCGAGCAATTTGCATTTCAAGTCGATCTCGACGCCTGCACAGGCTGCAAAGCCTGCGTCAGCGCTTGCCACCATCTCAATGGTTTGGACGATGCCGAAGCCGAGACGTGGCGTAGCGTCGGCCTGCTCCACGGCGGTACGCCCGAAGAACCCGCGCAGCAGACGGTGACCACGGCCTGCCACCACTGTCTCGATCCGGCCTGTATGAAGGGCTGTCCGGTCAAAGCCTACGAAAAGGATCCCGAGACTGGCATCGTGCGCCACCTCGATGATCAATGCATCGGTTGCCAGTACTGCACATTGACCTGTCCCTACGAGGTGCCGCAATACTCGAAGAGCCGGGGCATCGTGCGCAAGTGCGACATGTGCAGTGACCGTTTGGCCGCGGAGGAGCCGCCGGCGTGCGTGCAAGCGTGCCCAAACGAGGCGATCTCGATTCGCATCGTCAGCACGGCGCGCGTACTCGAGGACGCGCAGGCCGACACGTTCTTGCCTGGTGCTCCGTCACCCGGCATCACGGTGCCGAGCACGTTGTACGTGACCGAGCGCGTGATGCCGCGCAACATGCTACCAGCTGATTTTTACAGTGTTCGGCAAGGGCACCAGCATTTGCCGCTCGTGGTCATGCTGGTGTTGACGCAGCTTTCCGTCGGCGCCTTCGTCGTCGATTTCGTGTTCGGGCAGCTTGCGCGAGGCGCGTGGGTCGAGCAGTCGCGGCCGTATCACGCGCTTGCGGCGCTCGCGATTGGGCTGTTGGCGCTCGGCGCGAGCACGATGCATCTCGGCCGCCCGCACCTGGCATTTAGAGCCGTAATCGGCCTGAGGAGCTCCTGGCTGAGCCGCGAAATCTTGGCCTTCGGCGCGTTCGCGGGCAGCGCGATGCTGTACGCGGGTCTGTTTTGGGGCGCCAGCGTCGAACGCCGATTCGGACTACACGCAGTAGACGGTACGCTGCTCGGTAAGTTGACGGCTCCTGTCGGCTGGGTCGTCGTGGTGAGTGGGCTCGCCGGCGTGCTGTGCTCAGTGATGCTGTATACGGTCACGCGCCGCCGCTGGTGGAGTGGCGGTCGCACGGCGGCGCGCTTCGGGTTCACCGCACTCGTGCTCGGTATCGCGACCACGGCGCTCACGTCGTGCGCGGTAGCCGTCGGGCTCGGACGCTTTGCACAATTTCGTCCCGTCGGCATGGAGCTGGCGCAGGCGTTGAGCGTGGCCACATTGTTCAAAATTTTGATCGACTCCTCTGTGCTGATTCACCGTTACGACAAGCAACTCACCGAACTACGACGAACGGCAACGCTGCTGTGCGGCGAGCTCAAGCGTATTGCGTTGTTGCGGGTAGCGGCCGCGATCGTCGCGGGCATCGGCGGGCCCCTGATTCTCGTAGAGCAACTGCGTGGTGACGCGATCGGCGCGGTGCCCTGTTTGGTCACGCTGAGCCTTTGCTTCGTCTTGTTGTTAACGGGTGAGCTGGTGGAACGCGCCCTGTTCTTCAAGGCGCTCTCGGCACCGAAGATGCCGGGAGCCTTTTGACGTGAGCGAGAAGCCGAAGCTTTCCGGCGGCGAGTTCGCGCGCCAACTACTGCATCAGCAGGACGGGCCGCTCACGCGGCAACTAGTGCGAAAACCTGGGGGCTT
Organism: Polyangiaceae bacterium; assembly: GCA_036496745.1. GTDB lineage: Bacteria > Myxococcota_A > Polyangia > Polyangiales > Polyangiaceae > PMG-095. The sequence continues at coordinate 14,742 of DASXKQ010000276.1, read as the reverse complement.
CGGACTCGGCCAAGTACCGGAGCGCTTGGCTCCAGACGCCACCACCACGGCCGTATGCGGCTACTGCTCGACAGGTTGCGGTCTCGAGATCCATTTGCGAAGCGGCAGCGCGGTGAATTTATCTCCGGCACGCGACTACTCCGTGAATCAGGGCATGGCGTGTCCAAAGGGTTGGGAGGCACTGACGCCGCTCAACGCCAAAGATCGCGGGACAGTACCCTTGCTCAAGACCGCTCGCGGGTTCTCACCTGTTTCTTGGCGGACGGCGCTCGATACGTTCGTCCATCGCATGAAGGCGATTCAGCAGCGTTGGGGAGCGAGCTCGGTCGCGTTCCTCGGCACGGGTCAGCTGCCCACTGAGGAGCTCGCGCTGCTCGGAGCCCTGGCCAAGTTTGGGATGGGCATCGTGCACGGTGACGGCAATACGCGCCAATGCATGGCAACCGCGGTGGTCGCCTACAAGCAAGCCTTCGGCTTCGATGCGCCGCCTTACACCTATCGCGACTTCGAGGAGTCAGACGTGCTCGTCTTTGTCGGCGCGAATCCGTGCATTGCGCACCCGATCCTGTGGGAGCGCGTGTGCAAGAACAAACACGAGCCCGAGATCATCGTGGTCGATCCGCGGCGCACGGAGACCGCGATGGCCGCGAGTTTGCACGTTCCGCTCGCGCCGAAGTCCGACCTCGTACTGTTTTACTGCATTGCCCGGCTGCTAATCGAGCGGGGTTATCTCGATCGCGAGTTCATTGCACGCTCGGTCAACGGCTTCGAGGCGTTTGCAGCGCACGTTGCTGGTTACGACCTCGCGAGCACGGCCGTGGCTACCGGGCTCGCGCCCGAACTCATCGAACGTGTGGTCGAGTCGATCGGCCGAGGCAAGCGCGTTTCCTTGTGGTGGACGATGGGGGTCAACCAAAGTCACGAAGGCGTGCGCCTCGCGCAAGCACTGATCAACATCGCGCTGCTCACGGGCAATATCGGCCGCCCAGGCACCGGGGCCAACTCGATCACGGGTCAGTGCAACGCGATGGGCTCGCGCCTGTTCAGCAACACGACGAACCTGCTCGGCGGCCACGACTTCGCGAACTCCGACGAGCGCGCCAAGGTCGCGCGTATCCTAGGCATCGACGAGAGCACGATTCAGCGCCAGGCTGGCTGGGCCTACGATCAGATCATGGAAGGCATCTTGGCGGGCAAGATCAAGGCGCTCTGGGTGATCGCCACGAACCCCGCGCACTCCTGGATCAATCAAGTCGACGCTCGAGAGATCCTGAGCCGACTCGAGTTCCTCGTCGTTCAGGATATGTACGCGAGCACGGAAACGGCCGAACTTGCTCACCTGTATCTACCGGCCGCGGCGTGGGGCGAGAAAGAGGGTACGTTCATCAACTCCGAGCGCCGCATCGGGCTGTTGAAAAAAGTGTCGCGCGCCCCGGGCGAGGCGCTCGCGGATTTCTACATCTTCAAGCTCGTGGCCGAGGCCTGGGGTTGTGGTGACATGTTTCGCGCCTGGTCTACGCCCGAGGCGACCTTTGGCATCTTGCGCGAGCTATCGCGGGGTCAGCCATGCGATATCACCGGCATCGACGGCTACGACATGCTCGAAGATCGCCGCGGCATTCAATGGCCGCTCCCGGAAAAGCAAACGGTCCCAGTACAGAGCGAGCGAAGACTCTACGAAGATGGTCGCTTCTTTCACGCGGACGGCCGCGCCAAGTTGCTCTTCGAAAATCCGCGCGCGCTGCCCGAGCCGGTCGACGACAAGTTTCCCTTGGTGCTCCTCACTGGCCGAGGCACCTCGAGTCAGTGGCATACGCAAACGCGCACTGCGAAATCGGCCGTGTTGCGCAAGCTCTACCCGAGTGAGCCGTACGTCGAGGTCAGCCCAGTCGACGCGCAGAAGCTCGGACTGTCACCGAACGAGTGGGCTCTGGTCGAGTCTCGGCGCGGCGAGTTCAGGGCGCGTGTGCGGGTGACCCACGTCGTGCGGCCGGGTCAGGTGTTCGTACCGATGCACTACACAGGGGCGAATCGGCTTACCTTCGCCGCGTTCGACCCGTACTCGAGGCAGCCGGCCTACAAATATTGCGCCGTTCGAATACGCAAGCTCGACGCATTTTCGGAGTGAGCCAGCAGCCGGGCCGAGCGAGCTGCTAGACTTGGCTCCGTGAATCTGTACGGTTTCGACGGCGTGGATGAGACGCTTGCGCTGCTGCCGTTAGCGGCGCGGCGCGCGCTCGACCAAGCAGGCGTCAAGTTGTCGCTCGAGGAATGGCGCGCCTTGCCACTCGAGCAGCGTCGCGAGCTCACTCAAGTCGGGTCGCTACGCGTCGTGGATATGGCTCACGTGCGAAGCGCGCTCGGACCGAACAGCGGTGTCCCGATGGCCGCGGTCTCTGACCCCGAGGCGAGCGCTGTGCCCGAACAGGTGCTGACCGCATTTGGTGAGTCGTATCCGATCTCGCTCGCCGTTTGGATCGCGCTTTCGCCGCTCGATCGATACGCGCTCGCCAAGGTTGCTGCGCGTGGCAATCCCCAACGCTTGCATGCGGCGCACGCGGAAATCGTGGGCCAAAGCGCAGTTTCCACGCATCTCGCACCCGCCGGAGGCGCGCGCATGGTGAGTGTTTCGGACAAAGCGCCGTCCCTTCGTCGCGCGGTCGCCGAAACACGAATCACGATGAGTGAGGTCGCGTTCGAAAAGATCCGTACCGGAAGCGCGGCCAAGGGAGACGTGCTGTCGACTGCCCGCATCGCGGGCATGATGGCCGCCAAGCGCACGTCCGAGTTGATCCCGCTTTGCCACCCCCTAGCGCTCACCAAGCTCGAGCTTTCGTTGGAGCTCGAGCCGGCGGCAAAGTGTGTCCGGGTGAGCGCCGCGGTGGAGGCATTCGATCGCACCGGCGTCGAAATGGAAGCCATGACGGCGGTTTCGGTTGCCGCTCTCACCGTGTACGACATGTTGAAGGCCGTGGATCGCGCGATGGAGATCGGCAGTACGCGCTTGCTCGAAAAGAGCGGCGGCCGCTCGGGGGAGTTCAGGCGGTGAGTTTGCTCGCGCTTCGCGCGACGCCGATCGCCGCTGGGGAGGCGATTTCCGCCGTGACGCGGCCGAGCGCCGGCGGGATCGCGGTGTTCGTCGGGGTCGTGCGCGATCAGAATGAGGGCCGCGCCGTGTCGCTGCTCGAGTATCACGCGTACGACGCGATGGCGCAGAAGGAACTCGAGCGCATCGCGGAGGAGATCCGCGGCGAGCTGCCCGGCGTCGATGTGTCGGCGTTGCACCGTACGGGTGCTCTTCACGTCGGTGACGTCGCCGTGGTCTGCGCGGCGAGCGCGCCACATCGCGAGGAGGCTTTCGTAGCGTGTCGTCTGTTGATCGATCGCGTGAAGGCACGGCTGCCGATCTGGAAGCGAGAGCACGGGCCGGACGGTCCGCATTGGGTCGGCTGGGCTGACGCGCGTTGCAGGCCGGGACACGAACACGCCCACGATCAGTGACGCGCGCGCGTCAGCCGCGCGCGATGTCCTCCGGCGTATCCCAGTCGCGCAGGGATGCTTCATCGCTCGGCTCGAGCAGGAGCTCCTCGACATGGGGTCCGAGCGCGTCCAATAGACTCATCAGCGAGCGCTTGTTTTGGGCGAGCAACGCGTCGAGTGCGTGTAAGCAGGGCGTGGGCGTATACGCGGCGGCGAGTGGCTGGCGGTATCCGTTCACGAGCGGTACCCAGGCGTGGGCAACGCTCGTGGGACCCGCCAGGCGGCGCACGACACTCGCCGTCAGGAACGGCAAATCGCAGGCGATCGCCAGGGCCAAGTCGGCGTTGTGGGCCCGTGCATCGCGCAGGAGGGCGCGCAAGCCGCCGATCGGTCCCGTGCTGGGCGGGTCATCGTCTAGCGCGCGCAGGCCGAGCGCACGATAGGCGTCGCTGCCACCCACCAAACAAAGCTCAGCGTGCGGACAACCTTCGCGACAAACGTTGAGCAGGCGCGCGACGAGCGTCTCGCCCGCGGCCGCACGCAAGAGGCCCTTGGTGACTCCACCCAAGCGCGTGCCGTGGCCGCCGACGAAAATCCCAATCAGCGGCGGGCTCATAGCTCACTGAGCCGAATGAACTCGACGCTGGCGCCGGCCTCGTACCCTTCGGAGTCTGCGGGCACCAGCACGAGCGCATCTGCGCATGCGAGGCTCACCGGTGAACCTGAAGCTTGATTGCTCGCGATATGCGCCACATCACCTTCCAGCCTTGCGCGGTAAAATCCCAGGCGGCCCGGCTTCTGATGTAGTGCGCTTGCCAGCCGGGCCCGGTCGCGACGCGGGACGACCTGGCGGTCACCCAGCATCTTTCGGACGAGCGGTACCCCGAACAGCGCAAACGTGATTTGCGCTGAGACCGGGTTGCCGGGCAGACCGAGTACGCAAGTGGAGCCCTTCCGTCCGAAGACCAACGGCTTGCCCGGTTTGATCCGTACTTTCCAGAATTGCAGACCTACACCGACAGCCTCCAGCGCGACACGGACGAGATCGTGCTCTCCGACACTGACCCCGCCTACGGTGAGCAAAAGATCGCAGTCGATGAGCGCGCGTTCGATAGCCGCGCGTGTGGCCTCGAGGGTGTCGATCGTATGGCCGAGAATGCGGGCCTCAGCGCCCGCTATCCGCGCGAGGGCGCGCAAGGCGGGTCCATTGCAATCCGGGATACTCGCGGCGGAGCCCACTGTTCCCGGCGCGCGCAGTTCGTCACCGGTGCACAGGATCGTCACGCGCGGCCGTTGGGAAACCGTGACTCTGTCTCGATCTAACGCCGCGGCGAGGCCGACCTGAAACGGCCCGAGCCGAGTGCCCGCTGCCAAACCGAGTGCGCCTCGTTCGAGATCCTCCCCCGCGCGACGAATGTGGTCGCCTGCGCGTGGCTTGCTGCTGAACAGCGCGCGATCATCCTCGCGAGCCACATTTTCCTGCATGACGACGGCGTTTGCGCCGAGCGGGATGGGAGCGCCCGTAAAAACGCGGCACGCGGAGCCGGCAAGCAATCGGGGTACGTCAGCTCCGGCGCGACTCTCACCTCGGACCGGCAGCTCGACGCGTTCGCCGGCGTCGAATTCCACGATGTCGACCGCGTAACCGTCCATCGCGCTGTAGTCGAACGCCGGCAACGCGGAAGGCGCGCTCAAATCCTCAGCCAGCACGCGACCGAGCGCCTCGTCCAACGTGACGGATTCTCGCGCAAGCGTTGGCGCGGCGCGTAAAATCATGGCCAAGGCTTCGTCGAATTCCAACATCGCTCTCGATATTACTTCTGAAGCGAATGCTTGCGTTCACGTCGTAGAAAACCGAACAATTGCCCCAATTTGCCACGAAACCGAGCGTGGAATGGAACCGAAGGGAACAACGTCCATTGGTAATGAGGCCACGGCTTTCCAAAAAAACGGTATGCGTTTTGCTCGTGCCAGTTGCTCAGCTGCAAGGTTAGACGCATGATCTTGTACATGCGCCCGCACGTGAAAAAGGTCGTGGCCGCCATTGTGACGGCAAGCGCCCTGCTTCTGCAGAGTGGGCCGGCCCGCGCGCAGGAGACAGCACCTGACAACGGCTGGTTCAACGGAGGCGGTGCGCCCGCGCCGCAGCAGCAACCCGCTGCCTCGGACAGCTCGGCAGCTCCGAGCAACGCGCCCGGGCCCGAAGAGACCGACCCGCGGGCGCTCAGCGAGTTCCATACCCAGCTCCAGCCCTACGGCACTTGGGTGGATGACCCAAAGTACGGCACCGTGTGGGTGCCGAGCCGCGAGCAAGTGGGCAACGATTTTGCTCCTTATGCGAGCTCGGGTCATTGGAGTCTGGCTGAAGACGGCGATTGGGTATGGGTAAGCGATTACCCGTTCGGCGGCGTCGTATTTCACTATGGCCGTTGGGTTTGGATCCCCGAGTCTGGTTGGGCGTGGGTCCCGGGCTATCGCTACGCGAATGCGTGGGTGGTCTGGCGCGTGCCGACGGACGACTACGCCTACGTCGGCTGGGCGCCGATGCCCCCCACTTGGGGCTGGTACGGCGGCTTTGCCGTGGGTTGGGGTTGGTATGCGCCCACTCCGTTCGTGTTCTGCCCGAGCGCGTATGTGTTCTCGTACCGAGTAAATACGTTCATCGTTCACGACCGTTTTCGCATCAACGAAATCGCGCGCCATTCAGTACGCTATGGCGGTTATGCGGGTTATCGGGGCGGCTACGCGGGGACGGCCCATACCCCGGCCTCGCCGCACGCCATGCCGGCGAACGCTGCGGCGCTCCACGGTCCGTCGCTGCAGAGCGCGCATGTCCCCGCCTCCTCCGTCCCGAGCACGCGTCTGGCAAACTCGCACGTGGCGTACACCTCTGCAGAGCGCTCGGTGAGTAGCGCAGGCTACTCGTCTGGCGGCGCTCGTCCCTACTCCTCTTCGCCGTCGGCTGCACGCGGCACCGTGCCGTCCAATTACTACTCGTCGGGTCGCGCGACTCCGCCGACGCGTTACGCGCCGCCGAGCGCGAGCCACTACGGCTCGTATCCGGCGGCCGGTCGCTCGGCTCCGGCTGCCGCGCCCCGCTACTATTCCGCGCCGTCCTCGCACTACAACAGCGCGCCTGCCACGCGGAGCTACTCGGCACCCGCCACGCGGAGCTACTCGGCGCCGTCACGGAGCTACTCGGCGCCGTCACGTGGCGGAGGCGGTTTCTCGCGTGGTGGTGGCGGGCATGGCAGGCGCTGACGGGCGAGTCACCATGCACAAAGGCCTGCTGATCTGCGTCGCGCTCGGCTTTTCGACTGCGTGCACTTACGACAACGGCGACGCGAACCAAGTGCTGTACAGCAGCAGTCCCAACTGCGGCGGGGTGGCCGAGTCGCACATCGACACGGACGTGGCGATCCAAGTCGATCCGGGCGTCGGAGCGGGAGCATTTATCGAGTATGCGAGCGGTGGGCATTTCCACTTGACCACCAGTTGCGACACGACAACCAACGGCAGCACCTGCTTCTGGGACATTCTGCTGACCTTAGACGGCGCCAGTATCACCAACGTCGTAACCGAGAGCCTCGAGCCCGGCGACAGCTTCGCCAGCACGGACGCCGCGAATACGACCTATCACTTCCTCGCGACCACGGACGTGGATCTCGATGGCGCCACTTTCGACACGACCTCTCCGGGCAGCGCGCTCAAATTCGATGCGTTGCTCGACGGTAATTGCGCGCAGCGGTACATGTTCTGGAGCGGGGATGGCGCCATTCACAATGGCCCGACAAGCGCGGTCTGGCTCACCCCGACCACGCCGTAGTATCCACGCGCTGAGCGCTCAGTCGTCCGAACGGCGCTTGCGCTTGCGCTTCTTGCCCGCACGGCGCCGGAGTTTGTCGAGCGCGCGCGGGCTGGTTGCCACGGACAGGGACTGCTTCGCGGACAAGCCGAGGATTGCCTCGCTCTCGCGAGCGCGTTCGCGCGCGAGGTCCATGAACCGCTGTTGACTGCGTACCTCGGGGCCCTCGCCGCTCGCCGTTTTCTCGTACACTCCGTTGGCCTTGAGCAGCCAGCCCTTGACGTTGTCCGCGCGCATCGTCCCGAGCACTTCCTCGATGATGCGCTTCTTCAGCGACTCGTCCAGGATCGGGCACATCACCTCTACGCGTCTGCGGAAGTTGCGCGGCATCCAGTCCGCGCTGGAGCAAAAGACCTCGTCCTGGCCGCCGTTCTTGAAATGGAAGATGCGCGCGTGCTCCAAAAAGCGATCGATCACGGTGTGAACGCGAATGCGCGAGCTCACGTCGTCGATGCCGGGACGTAGGCAGCAAATCCCGCGCACCAACAGATCGATCTCGACGCCCGCCTGTGAAGCGGCATACAGGCCCGCGATCACGTCCGCGTCGACCAGCGCGTTCATTTTGGCGACGATGCGCGCTGGGCGGCCGTTTCGAGCGTGCTCGGCCTCACGCGCGATGAGTCCCAGCACGGCTTCGTGCAAACCGAGCGGCGACACGATCAGTCGATTCCAACGCAGCGGCGCGCTGTAGCCCGTGAGCATGTTGAAGAATGCGGTTGCGTCCTCGCCGATGTCTTCGCGAGCCGTGAACAGCGACAGATCTTCGTACAAGCGCGCGGTCTGTTGGTTGTAGTTGCCGGTCGCCAGGTGCACGTAGCGCCGCAGACCCGTGCGCTCCTTGCGAATGACCATCAGCACTTTGGCGTGGGTCTTGAAGCCGAGCAGGCCGTACATCACGTTGACGCCGGAGCGCTCGAGCGCACGAGCCCATTGAATGTTGCTCTCCTCGTCGAAGCGGGCCTTGAGCTCGACCAGCGCCGTCACTTGTTTGCCGAGCTCGGCGGCGCGTTGCAGCGCTCGCACCATCGGTGATTCGCCGCCGGTGCGGTAGAGCGTTTGCTTGATGGCCAGCACCTTGGGATCTTCCGCCGCTTGCGACAGGAAATCCACGACGGCTTCGAACGATTCGTACGGGTGATGCAAGAGCACGTCGCGCTCTTGGATCGTCTTGAAGAAATCGTCCGCGTCCCGCAAGGGTGGCACGTACTGCGGAGAGAAAGGCTCGTCGCGCAGGTCACGGCGATCGTCGTTGGCGGTGAGCTCGGTCATGTCGCCCAGAAAGAGCGCGCCCTGCACCTGATACACGTCGCGCGCGACGTCGATATCGAGCTCGCGACACAGCCATTGCAAGGAATCGGCCGGTGCTTCGCCGCTCACCTCCATGCGTACGGCGTGACCGCGCTCGCGGCGTCGCAGCTCGGCTTGCAGAGTAAGCAGGAGATCGTCCGCTTCCTCGTCGTCGATTTCGATGTCGAAGTTGCGCGTGATGCGAAACGCATATTGCCCCAGCACCTTCATTTGAGGGAAAATCGACTTGGTGTGGCGGAAGATCAGGTCTTCCAACGCCACGAATGCGCGCCGCGCGCCCTCCACCTGGACGCGGATGAGCCGCGGCAACATGGTCGGCACCTGCACCAAACCGAACGACGGTTCAGTGGTGTGCGGCCTCTTCTCGAAGATGATGCCGACGTTGATGCTCTTGTTCCGCATGTGCGGGAACGGGTGCACCGGATCGATCGCGATCGGCGTGAGTACGGGGAAAATATCGGATTGAAAATATTGATCGAGCGCGGCCTGCTCCTTGGCGGACAGCTCGTCTGGGCTCAGGATCGCAACGCCAGCGGCGCGCAGCTCCTTCCGCAAGCTGTGATTCCACACCTGGTAAAGCGCCCCCATCAGCTCGTGCACGCGTTGGCTAATCGCCTCCAGCTGTCGATCGGGAGTGAGCCCGTCCGGGGAAACCTCCTCGACGTCGTTCGTGATCTGTGCTTGCAAGCCGGCGACGCGCACCATGAAAAATTCGTCGAGGTTGTTCGCGAAGATGGCCAGGAACTTGAGCCGTTCGTAGAGCGGTACCTTCTCCTCCGCCGACTCCGCCAGCACCCGCGCGTTGAACTCGAGCCAGGACAATTCGCGATTGATGAACAGGTTCGGATCATCGAGTCGAGCCGGCAGCAGCGCGACCGGAGTCGTCGCGGGAATACTGAGGGTCGAGCGGATGAGATCGGTCGCTGCAGTCATGTCGCCGTGAGCGCGTGGAGCGGGCATCCTAGCGCGTTCATCGTACGCGCACGGACGCGCAACAAAATGTCACATTCCGCCAATTGCCGAGGTTTTGTCGGGCTGCCTTCTACTCGTATCGTATTTTCCTGTTAGGGTTGAGCTGAGCATGGCGGGTGAGCGACGCGGCATCCGGATCCTGCGTATTGCGGTCAGCGCGCTGCCGCTGGCGCTACTCGTGCCACGAGCGACGGGCTGCACCGGGCGAGACGCAGAGATCGTGCAGCCGGCGAGTATCGATGCGGGGCTGCTCGACACCTTCGTCGCGTCGGACTCGACGCCCGACACATCGGACGAGTCGCAACCCGACGCCGATCTGGACGCCGGCGTGTCCGACGCTGCCCTGTCTCCCGTCGAGTTTGGCGTTAATCCTACGATCGCGGCGGGCGACGGCGGCACAGGGGTCGAGGTTACTCTGGCGCAAATCCAGACGCTGGGAGCGGGTTCGCGTGCGGGCTCATTCGTCGTGGGCTATGACGCGCTCATAGACGACTCGGGCGGGACCGACGATGCCGCGTTCGCATTGCTCTCGGCCACCTCGGCCACCTACGCGCAGCATGGGGCGAGCATCGCATTGACGTTGGCGATCGTCGACGGTGAGCAGGACGCGAGACCGAGCGCACTCGCGGCGTCCTGGACGTCGGGTACCGCCACAGCAGCCATCGAGGCGGTCATCGATCACGCGTTCGCGAGTGGCGGCAATTCGCTCGCGTACCTCAGCTTTGGCTACGAAACCGACCGCTTTCTAGCGAAAGCGAGCGCCACCGACCGGGCCGGGTTCGTCGCGCTCGCGGACCACGCGCTCGACTACGCCCGCAATCACCCGAAGCGGCCTACCGCTTTGAAAGTCGGCGTGGGATTCACGTTGGACGCGCTGCTCGGTTCGGGGACCAGTGAGCAAGCGACGTTGCTTGGGCACAGCGATCTTCCATTCGTCAGCTATCTCCCGCTCGACCCGATGTTTCAAGCGATCGAGCCGCACGCGGCCGCGCAGAATCTGGCGACGCTCGCCGACGCCAGTGCCTCGCAGGTCGTCCTATTGGACGTCGCGTATCCGAGCTCACAGGGCGCGGGTAGCTCGCCGGATCAACAGCGAATGTTTTTCGACGCGCTACTGCCGACGCTCTCTGAGCACCGTGATCGCTTCCCGTTCGTCGCGATCGAAGGCCTGTTCGATCGCGATCTGGCGTCTTGCACGGCTGAGAGCGCGCGCTATGGCGCGCCGAGCAACAGCGCGTTGCTGGCGGCACTGTGCTCGCTCGGTCTGATGACAAATGCTTCGACTGGCGACGGTGGCGCCTCGGAAAAGCCGGCGTGGGCGAGTGTTTTAGCCGCGCTTTCCGCGTTCAGGAGCCCATGACGCGGTCTGGTTTGTGTGGTTTAATGAAGAGTTGGTCCGCTACGGAGGAAATCTAGAACGATGAACGTCCCCGCCCCCAGCAGCATGGTTGCTCAGATCGCGGCTCTGCAAGACTACGACCGCTATCGAGATCTCGCTTGGGAAGGCAGCTTCGAGGACTACCTGGCAATCGTACGCGAGCGTCCGCAGGTGACACGCAACGCGTTCCAACGCGTCTACGACATGGTGATCTCCTACGGGACCGAGGAGTACATCGACAACAAGAAGAAGCTCATTCGCTACAATTTCTTCCGGGACGAGATCGAGGAAGGCAAAGACGCGGTCTTCGGGCTCGACATTCCGTTGATGCGCATGATGAACGTGCTGAAGGCAGCGTCCGAGGGCTACGGCCCGGAGCGACGCGTGATCCTGCTGCACGGTCCGGTTGGGTCCAGCAAATCGACGATTGCTCGACTGCTCAAGAAAGGCCTCGAGCGCTACTCCTTGACGCAAGAAGGCGCCCTATACACCTTTCGCTGGGTCAAACTGGCGGAGACGGGGCTCGCCAGTGGAGCCGCCGAGGTCTTCGACTCACCGATGCACGAAGAACCGCTGCGTCTGATCCCGCAAGAGTGGCGCGAGCAGGTGATCAAAAAACTCGATCTGTCGAACGACAAGTTTCGCGTGCGTGTGGAGGGCGACCTCGACCCAGCGAGTCGTTTTATTTTCCAGGGTCTGATGCAGCGTTACGACGGAGACTGGGGCCAGGTCGTAGCCAATCACATTCGCGTCAAGCGCCTGACCTTGAGTGAAAAGGATCGCATCGGCATCGGCACGTTTCAACCGAAGGACGAAAAGAACCAGGACTCGACGGAGCTCACGGGCGACATCAATTACCGCAAGATCGCCGAATACGGCTCGGACTCGGATCCGCGCGCGTTCAACTTCGACGGCGAGTTCAACATCGCGAATCGCGGCATCGTCGAGTTCGTCGAGGTGCTCAAGCTCGACGTCGCGTTCCTGTATGATCTGCTCGGCGCCTCGCAGGAGCACCGCATCAAGCCCAAGAAGTTCGCGCAGACCGACATCGACGAAGTGATCATCGGGCACACGAACGAGGCCGAGTACAAGCGTCTCCTCAACAACGAGTTCATGGAGGCGCTGCGCGACCGCACAATCAAGATCGACGTGCCCTACATCACGCGCTTGACGGACGAAGTGCGCATCTACGAAAAGGACTTCAACAGCGAGAAGGTGCGCGGGCGGCACATCGCGCCGCACACGCTGGAGGTCGCCTCGATGTGGGCCGTGCTCTCGCGCCTCGAAGAGCCCAAAAAGCACAATCTTTCGACGCTGCAGAAAATGAAGCTCTACGACGGCAAGGTGCTGCCCGGCTACACACAGGACACCGTCAAGGAACTGCGCAAGGAATCCAAGCGCGAGGGGATGGAAGGCATCAGCCCGCGCTACGTGCAGGACAAAATCTCGAACGCGCTCGTGAGCGACGTCGGTGAAGGCACGATCAACCCGTTCATGGTGCTGAACGAGCTCGAAAAAGGGCTCACCCATCATTCGCTGATCACCAACGAAGAAGGCCGCAAGCGTTACCGGGATCTGATTGGAGTCGTGAAGCGCGAGTACGAGGAAATCGTCAAGAACGAAGTGCAGCGCGCGATCAGCGCTGACGAAGAGGCGATCAGCAAGCTTGCCGCCAACTACATCGACAACATCAAGGCCTACGCGCTCAAGGAGAAGGTCAAGAACCGCTACACCGGTCAGGATGAAGAGCCGGACGAGCGCTTGATGCGCTCAATCGAGGAAAAGATCGAGATTCCGGAGAATCGCAAGGACGACTTCCGTCGCGAGATCATGAATTTCATCGGCGCTAAAGCGGTCGAGGGCAAGAAGTTCGATTGGCAAACGAACGATCGCTTGCGCCGCGCGCTCGAGCTCAAACTATTCGAAGATCAGAAAGACAGCATCAAGCTCAAAACCCTGGTCTCCGCGGTGGTCGACAAAGAGACGCAAGAAAAAATCGACATCATCAAGTCTCGCTTGATGCGCTACTTCGGTTACAACGAGGTGAGCGCGACGGACGTGCTCAACTACGTGGCATCGATCTTCGCTCGCGGGGATGCCAAGAGTTAGCGTCGTCTCGACTGGCGACGGCGCCCGCTGATTTCCGCAGCGTTTTGGTTCCGGTCCGGTGCTCACGTACGGGAGTACGCTCCACCCTTCGGGTTGCCACGAAGCGCGGCGCTCCGGTCCTCGCCAAAGCCTTGTCAAAGCGCAGAACTTGGCGGGCGGTCATTTGTTGAGGGTTTCAGCGGGCGAACGGAGCCGAGAACGAGAACCACAGTTCACATCGCGAGTCGCCCGAGAGTTCTCGGAGGCGGTCGCTGGGTGGGAGTTCAGCGGATTTTGCTGGGGCTTTAGGATGGCACGATGACTGCTTTGGGGTGGGTTGGAGGTTTCGAACCAATGAAACGTTTTGCCTGCTTGCTGACCTTGCCGCTCGCGTTCGCTCTGGGTGGCTGCCCAAAGGACAACCAAGATCCGCTGACTTTGGCCGAGGCGAGTGAGGCGCTGCAGGAAGCGTCGGATTCGTCGCAAGCGGGCGCGCTGACATCGGCGAGCATCGACATCTCGACGAACTTCACGATCGGTCAAGCCGTGGGCGATGCCGCGACAGAGTTGAAGACTTTCATCGCTTCTCAGTTGCCGTGCGCGGAGGTCACACTCTCGGGCGCGACGCTGACCATCGATTACGGCGTGAATCCCGGCAATTGCACCTACCGCGGCCATACGTTCTCCGGTTCGAGCTCCGTCACGGTCAGCAAGGACGACATGAACCAGGTGATCGTCGATCACACGTGGACGAACCTGTCGAATGGAGTGGTGGAGATCAACGGAACTGCCGAGGTGACCTGGAACTTCAGCGACGTGACCCGTCACATCACGCACGACGTGAGCTGGACGCATTTGAAGTCACAGCGCACCGGACACGGCACTGGGGATCGCACCGAGTCGGCGCTGCCGGAAGGGATCGCCGTCGGCATGCAGATCGACGGCACCCGCACGTGGGTCGGTCAACGCGGCGAGTGGGACCTTGCGATCAACGCCGTGCAGATGCGCTGGGCGGATCCAATCCCGCAAGCGGGTTCCTACGTGCTCACGACGCCGTTCAACAAGACCATTACGCTGTCCTTCGCGCGCGTCGACGACAACACGATCGCCGCCACCTTGAGTGGACCCAAGCGATCGTTCACTTTCAACGTATCGGAGGCGGGCGACGCGACTGCGCAGTAGCGCTCAGGGCGCCGGCGCGGCGTCGGGCGTGGGATTCAGGTTGCTCGACGCCAGTGCCGGACCCGAGGGAGCAGTATCGGGCGCGGGGCGAGCTTTCAGATTCGAAGCGAGCAGCGTCCATGCGCGTTTCAGAAATACCCGCTGCTCGTCACTGAGCGTTTCCGGACGCGTTCGCTCTTCCTTGAGCGCGACGGCGAGCCATTGCTCGGCGTGAGGCAGATCGCCCAAAGCCAAGAATGTGGCGCCGCGATAGACCGCATACTCGGCCTGCTGGCGCGGCGACGCTGCCGGGAGACGATCCTCGGCACGTTCGAAAACCTCCGCGGCTTCGACGTAACGCCCTTCGCCGTAAAGATCGTTTCCTCGTTGCGCCAGGTGGCTCGCGCAGCCGGCGAGTTGCATGCTCGCGACAATCAACGCGCCGCCCGACAACCGGCTCAGCATGCTCTAAGGGTACGCGATCGGGGTG
>DASXKQ010000275.1:0-6542 GCA_036496745.1 Polyangiaceae bacterium | reverse complement strand
TTTCGCTGCCCGCGTTGTGGCAATCAATTCAATCAGCGTCGGTGGGCGTGGACCAGAAAATGTGGGACGTGCGGCATTCGAATGGGCGATCGCATATCGCCCATCGAGCAGCCATCGAGTGAATCAATCGGCGGCAAGAAGTAAGCTGTTTAACTATTTTCGCAAAATCGCGGAATCACTGAATGTGGCGCGAACCTTCCCAATGATGGTCGAGCGACCTCGACTGATCATTGCGACGGCCGTCGTCGTGCTTGCATGCGGCAGTCGGAGTAGCCTCGACAGCGCCGCTCCGTTCGAAGTCCGAAGCACAAATGGCGGCGGCATGACCGACCTGGATGCAGGCCTAGACGGCCTCGGCGGTTCACAATCTGGATCCGGAAATGCCAGTGGGCACGATTCTATGGGCGGTAGCGGTTGGGCATACGGCGGTGCTGCCGGCCAGAGCGGTTCCACGTTCGCAGGAGACTCCGCTATTGGCGGGAAGACGGATGCTGGCGCGATTGACGGCGGCGGACTCAGTGATGCAGGGGTTATGACCTGCGGGAACGGCTCGATCGAGACGCCTGAAGAATGTGACGATGGCAATCGAGCCGCTAGCGACGGATGTTCGCCCGAATGTAGATGGGAGGTAGTCGCGGTTCACTCGGCAGGTTCGCCTTGCGCGATAAGCTCAGTCGGGAGATTGAAATGCTGGGGACTATCTCTCTTTCCCGCATCGGCCACTAAGATGTTTGTCGGCGATGAACCTGGGGAGATGGGTGAGAACCTTCCGTACGCGCCCATTGGCGCGGATCGGCGAGCCGTCAGGGTTGTGTACGGGCTTGTCGTCTTGGATGACGGCACGCTTGAGTCTCTGGAGGCTGACCCTCCGCAAATCATTGATCTCGGCCAAGGGCGCCGCGTAACCAGCGCCGACAAGAATGGGGACCACGCATGCGCCGTTCTGGACGACGGCTCCGTCAAATGCTGGGGCAACAACTCGGTAGGCCAACTCGGGCTCGGAGATAGCCACGAGCGCCCGCTGAGCAAGGGGCTCGGTGACGCACTACCCATAGTGGACCTGGGTGCGGGCCGCCGAGCGATCGCTGTCGCGACAGGGGGCGCTCACAGCTGCGCCATTCTCGAGGACGGTTCCGTCAAGTGTTGGGGTGACGGGAGCTATGGCCAACTGGGGAATCCCGAGCTCCCCTGCTTGCCGTCCTGCGGGGACGGACCCAATCAGATGGGCGATAGCCTGCCACCAATCGATCTCGGCACCGGGCGCACTGCGCAAACAATCGTTGCAGGCCAATACCACACGTGCGCGCTGTTAGACGACAGCTCGTTGAAGTGCTGGGGAGAAAACGACCTCGGGCAGCTGGGTCAGGGCGACCCTGACGACCGAGGGGACGATCCCGGCGAGATGGGCGACAACCTCAAACCGATCGATTTGGGCACGGGTCGCCACGTCATCAGCGTTGGTGCCAGCGTGTTCGGCAACTGCGCCCTGCTCGACGATGGATCGGTGAAATGTTGGGGAAGCAACAGCGAGGCGCAGCTCGGACTTGGTGACTTCAAGAACCGTGGGGATGAAGTCAATCAAATGGGGGACGACTTGCCTGCGATCGATTTGGGTACGGGTAAGCGCGCGGTCTATCTGAGCGCGGACTCCGGAGTCAGCTTCTGCGCGATCCTCGCCGACGGTTCGCTCAAGTGCTGGGGCAACAACGGCTGGGGTCAGCTCGGCCTCGGAGATTACTACACGCGAGGGGTGTCCATCAGTGACATGGGTGACGCTTTGCCCGTGGTCGATGTCGGATTCTGATGGATTTGCTGTAAATCACTCCCACCCGATCGCAATCGCCTCCTCAAACCCCACCCACATCTCCGGAAACCCCGAAATTTCTCGGGCAGGAAAGTCGAGTTGCAAGCCCGCGCTTCGAACCTCCGACAATTCGTGCGACGGGCGTGCGAACGTACGGCCGCTCGCGGTGGGTAACCCGGTTGACGTTCGCGGATTTGTCAGCCGTTCGGTTAGTGGCCCCCTCCTCTCGAGGGGGCCACCAATCAGGCCACCAAACGTAACGGGTCGGATCGGCACGTAACGCTATCTGTCTGAAATTGCTGATCCCGAAACGCTTGGTAACGCGCGCAAACGGCGTGTCCTCGGTTGCGTCCAGCCCGGCCCTCCGGCTTTGCCGGCAAGGAACACCGGACTCTCAAGGTCGCTAGTTCCTTGCCGGCAAGGAAGATCAGACTCCCAGGGTCTCCCGCGCCTTGCCGGCAAGGAAGATCAGACCCCGAGGGGTCTCCCGCGCCTTGCCGGCAAGGCGGATCAGACCCCGCGCCCTCTTAGTGCGTATTCCGGAACGACTTGAACGCCGATTCCGGAACGACTTGAACAGTCACTCCGACGCGATCTGAACGGCGATTCCGGAGCACTTGAACGCTGATTCCGGACGACTTGAACGCGTAATCCGGACAACTTGAACACGCTTGGCCTAGAGGCCGGAGCGCAGCGGCAGGGAGTTGGGCGAGGGCGAGCAGAAGCTGGTCGAGCGCGCCGCGGAGCGGTGCGACGGCGGCTGGATGGAACGCCTTAGCATGCGGAAGATTCGAGAAGTTTTACGACTGAAGAGCTGCGGCCGGAGCCAGCGCGAGATCGCGAGCTCGGTGTCGACGGCGATCGGGACGGTGAACGGGTACCTGCAGCGCGCAGCCGAAGCAGGACTGACGTGGGAGCAGGCGCAGTCGATGACGGATGGGGAGGTCGAGGGCGCGCTGTATCGCGATGGTGGGCGGAACGTGGCGGCGATTCGAGCGCCGATCGACTACTCGCATGTGCACGCTGAGCTGCATCGAACGGGCGTGACGCTGCAACTGTTGTGGGCTGAGTATCAGGAGAGCGTCGGGGCGCGCGGCGACGGGAGCAAGCCGTATCAGTACAGCCAATTCTGCGAGTTGTACGGCGCGTGGCGTGTGCGTTTGAAGCCATCGATGCGGCGAGTGCACCGGGTGGGAGAGCGAGCTTTTGTGGACTATTCCGGCAAGAAGCCGCGCATTGTCGACGAAGCGACGGGTGAAGTGCGCGAGATGGAGCTCTTCGTGATGGTGCTCGGCGCGAGCAACTACACCTACGCTGAGGCGACGCGGACGCAGTCGCTGCCGGATTTCGTGGGCGCGACGATCCGCGGCTTCGAACACTTTGGCGCGGTGCCGGAAGTGATCGTGCCCGATCAGCTTCGGAGCGCGGTGAAGGGACCGGACCGGTACGAGCCGGACATCAACGCGACGTATTTGGAGATGGCGCAGCACTACGGGGTGACGGTGATCCCGGCCCGGCCGCGGCGACCGAAGGACAAGGCGAAGGTCGAGGGCGGAGTTTTGATCGTGCAGCGGTACATCTTGGCGCGGCTGCGGCACCGGACGTTTTTCAGTCTGAACGATCTGAACCAAGCGATCTGGGAGTTACTCGATGAGCTGAACGACAAGCCATTTCAAAAGCTCGAAGGTAGCCGCGCGAGCGCCTTCGAGAAGCTGGATTTGCCTGCAATGCGGCCGTTGCCGGCTGTGCGCTACGAGCTCGCGGAGCGGCGGAACGCTCGCGTGAACATCGACTATCACATCGAGCACGATAAGCGTCTGTACAGCGTGCCGCATCAGCTCGTGCACGAGCGAGTGGAAGTGCGCGCGACGGCGACAGTGGTCGAAGCATTTCACAACGGCGAGCGCGTCGCGCACCACGCCCGGAGCTACGGGCCGCGCGGCTCGGCGGTTACAGATCAGGGACACCGACCGCTGCATCATCGCGAGCTGAAGTGGACGCGCGAGCGCCTGATCGGCTGGGGCGCGAAATATGGGTCATCGGTCGCGGTGGTGATCGGGCAGACGGTCGACCGCTACGTGAACCCCGAGCAGGGCTACCGCGCATGTCTGGGGATTCTGCGCGCCGCCGAGCGGTACGGCGCCACCCGCATGAACGCCGCGTGCGAGCGCGCACTGCGCGTCGGCATAGCCGGTGGACCACGACGAAAATACATCGAGGCCATTCTCAAGCGCGGCCTGGACAAGCAGACGCCCAGCGTGCCCGAAGCACGCAGCGCGCCGCTCGAGCACGAGAACGTGCGCGGCGGTGAGTACTACGACAAAGAGGAGATCATCCATTGACGACGATTGAAGAAACACTCACAAAACTCAGCGAAATGAAGCTCACGAGCATGGTGGCTGCCGTGCGCGAGCTGATGGAAAGCGCACCAGGACATCAGCTCTCGTTTGAAGAAAAACTCGGCGTGCTGGTCGACCGCGAATGGACCGACCGCGATAACCGACGCCTCGGCCGCCGGCTGAAGGACGCCAAGCTCGCGACGCGCGCCTCGCTCGACAGCGTAATCTGCGACCCCGAGCGCGGCGTCGACAAGGCCGCGATGCGGCAGCTCGCGAGCTGCCAGTGGGTCAAGTCGAAACACAACGTCGTGATCGTCGGCAAGACCGGCGTCGGCAAAAGCTACCTCGGGTCTGCGCTCGCGGACGCCGCATGCCGTGCAGGCTACCGCGCGCTCTTCTCGCGCGTGCCACGTTTGCTCGAAGAGCTGGCGCTCGCGCGCGCCGCGGGCGAGTACTCGTCGCTGCTTGGCCGGCTGTCGCGCATCGACGTGCTCGTGCTCGACGACTTCCTGCTCAACCCTATGAACGACGTCGAACGCCGCGATCTGCTCGAAGTGATCGAGGACCGCTACGACCGAACGTCGACCGTGATCACCACGCAAATGCCGACGAAAACTTGGCACGAAGCCCTCAGCGATCCGACTATCGCCGACGCGATCTGCGACCGCCTCGTGCACAACGCGCACCTCGTCAAACTCGGCGGCCCGTCGATCCGAAAGAAGAAAGCCCTCCAACAAGAACCACAAACCGCTCCCTGACCCAACGCACCCGTCGCTGCGCTCCGATCCCGCTCAAGTCACCCGGAACGCCTGCTCAAGTCCCGTCGGACTCGGTGCTCAAGTTGAGCGGAATACGCACATTTGCGCTTATTGTCGGAGCTAGCGGCGGCCTTACTGCGATGAAGTTTCGGGCGATGTGTGTTGAGTGTGGACAAGTTGGGGTTCGAACTGTGGGGAGTCTGAGCGCATCCATTCGGGCATTTCCATGGCGCGTGCGGGATGCTAACGTGCCGAGTGCATGCCCCAAGCCCCCGTCGAGCTGCGAGTAGGGGGGCAGACGTACCGCGTCGTTGCGTCCGCCGAAGAGGCGGACCTGCGTCGCTTGGCAAACGTCGTCGATGAACGGCTGCGCGCTTTGACTGGCCCGGGACGCAGCGTTTCCGCTCAGTCGCTGCTGTTAGCGGCCATTTCCCTGGCGCACGATCTGGAAGGTGAACGGGCCAGTCGCGCCAACGTGGAGCGACGATCTCGCGAGATGCTGACGACGTTGGTTGCGCGCATCGACGCCGCGCTCGAAGCGGACTCCGTGGGCGACGCCGCGGCGCCGGTCATCACGTCAATCGACGAGGCGGCTGAGGTTGAGTTCGACTTCGGCCCGCACCCCGAATGAATCGCGCAAGCTGGCTCCTAACTGGGAGAGCCGCGTAGCCACTCGTAGCCAAAAATGAACGGGAGCAACAGCCACAACCCGTCGATTTGCAGCCCCGCATAGAGCGTGCTTGGGCGCCCTGCGCCGGTCCCGATATCGCCGCCAAGCACGAGTCCACTCGCCATAGCGTAGTTGCCGTGAAAGTTGTGGCTACGCAACCCCCAGAAAATGTTCGTTGCGGCTCGTATGTCGCTTAAATCGCGCGAGAGTAGACCGCCGGACACGACCACGGGAAAGTCCCCACCGGCAGTCGGTAGCAACAAACTCAGGCCAGTGGCCAAGCGGGCGTCCGAAAATCGCGCAGTGCCCAGGCTCAAATATGGGCCCCAGCCGGCAGAGTCGTTGCGGTCACGGCCGAGCATCAAATCGCCCCGAAGCTGCCCGCAAAAAGCCAGCGTTGAGTCGGTGTTCCTTGCTGCGAGCCGACAGATTGAGCCTTGGGCTGCGACGTTCCACTCCGGATCCGCGAAGGCGGTTCGAGAGACGAGAGCCGAGAGCAGCATAAGCGGCACCTCGATGCGCATGGCCTCTCGCTACGGAACGGGTGCTTTGTACGCGGGGTTGTTTACCGGATTTTGGCAAACCGCCGAGGTCGCGGCACACAAGGCACAAGAAAAGACCACGTCTTGGCCGAGTCGGCACGGGGCAATGCCAGTCGACGTTGTCGAGGTGGTGGATTGGCTCGCGCAGATATACTGCCCGGCTGGGGCCGTCGTAGAGGCGGCATCCGGCGGGTACTGAACCAGGCAACCGTTACAGAGCGAGATGGGAAAATCGAGCTCGCTTGACTTGATGGTCTGCCCACCCAAGTCGTCGCCGAACACTCGGATTCTCGCCACAATCTCGCTGGGAATCGGAACATTCAAGTCCGTGAGACCCGCGGGGATCACGTCCACACCCATCGCTGCATATCCGGGCGCTGTGCCGGCGGATGGATCAACGAAACCGGTGCCTGCAGTCGAATACGCTGC
>DASXKQ010000274.1:0-7281 GCA_036496745.1 Polyangiaceae bacterium | reverse complement strand
GCGCTCTGGCAGCGCTCGCCGAGCGACGTCACTGAAGAACAATATAACGAGTTCTACAAGCACCTCGTGCACGACTTCGAGCCGCCGCTCGCGCATCGACACTTCAAGGTCGAGGGCACGCAGCTGTTTGCGGGGCTCCTGTTCTTGCCGCGCCGGCCGCCGTTCGACCTGTACGATCCAAACGCGAAGCACGGGGTGCGCCTGCACGTGCGGCGCGTGTTCGTGATGGACGACGCAGAAGAGCTCTTGCCAAAGTTCCTGCGTTTCGTGCGCGGCGTGATCGACAGCGAGGATCTGCCGCTCAACGTCTCGCGCGAGCTCCTGCAAGATTCGAAACTCGTGCGCGTGATCAAGAAGCAGGTCGTGAATCACGCGCTCTCGATGATCGAGACGCTCGCCGCCGACAAGCCCGACGATTTTCTGAAATTCTGGGGTGATTTCGGCGCGGTGCTCAAGGAAGGTATTCACTTCGAGCTGGAGCATCGCGAGCGTATCTCGAAGCTGTTGCGCTACGAATCGTCGACGCAGAGCGGCCTGACCACGCTCGGCGACTACGTCTCGCGCATGAAGGAAGGTCAGTCGGCCATTTACTACGCGACCGGCACGTCCCGTTCGCTGCTCGAGTCGAGTCCGCACCTCGAGGCGCTGAAGAAGCGCGGTTACGAGGTCCTGTTCATGACGGACGGCATCGATCCGTTCGCGGTCTCGAGTCTAGGCACGTTTGCGGACAAGCCGCTCGTGTCGGCGATGGATGAGAAGCTCGAGCTCGGGAACGAAACGCTTTCGGACGACGAACGCAAAGCCGACGAAGAGCTCAAGAAGAACGCCGAGCCGCTCGTGCAGCGTTTTTCGGCCGTGCTGAAGGACAAGATCCGGGAGGTGCGCCTGTCGACCCGCCTCACCGATTCGCCGCTGTGCTTGGTCGTGCCCGAGGGCGGGCTGGCGCCTCACATCGAGCGGCTGATGATGGCGCGCCAAATGGGAGTCGTCCCGCAAAAGCGCATTTTGGAGCTCAATCCCGCGCACCCGCTGATTGTCGGCCTCGAGCGCAAGGATCAAGAGGATCCCGCGAGCGTGGCACAATGGATCGAGCTCTTGTACGATCAGGCGCTGATCGCGGAAGGCTCGCCCGTGGACGACCCCGCCGCATTTGCTCAGCGGCTGACTCGGCTGCTCACACAAAATGCGCAAGCTTGAGCCGAGTGGCCGACCCCACGCTTTCGCTGTCCGGACGACCCGCTTGGTGGCATGGAATCTGCTTACGCTGAGGCTTGCTGCGCGCCAGCTGCGTGGCAAAGAAGCTCGTCATGATGGCTGAGAAACACATTCAGCTCGATTCGATTCCAGTCCCTCCCGGCAAAGTGCTGCTGGTGGAAGACGACGACGATACGCGCACCGCGTTGAACGAGGCGCTCGACGACCTCGGTTTCGACGTAGAAGCGCGCGGCGATGGCGCTGCTGGCTTCGAGTACGCCTCGCTTCGCGAGTTCGACGTCGTCTTGACCGACATCAAAATGCCGAAAATGGACGGGCTCGAGCTGTGCCGTCGCTTGAACGGCGACCGGCCACACGTTCCAGTCGTGGTCATGACCGCCTTTGGCGACCTGGAATCCGCGCTGGGCGCACTGCGAGCAGGCGCGTTCGATTTCATCACCAAGCCGTTCACGATCGAGCAGGTTTCCCAGGCCTTGCAGCGCGCGCTGCGGCACGGCGCTCAGAGCTCGATCGTCGTGAGACCGGCAACTACTCCCGTCGAAGGCGGCGGTATTCCGGGTCTGATTGGCTCGAGCACGGCGATGCAGGCCGTCGCGCAGGCCGTGGTTTCCGCCGCGCCCACCGAGGCTACCGTGCTGATCACGGGCGAGAGCGGTACGGGCAAAGAGCTCGTGGCGCGCGCGCTGCACGCCGGTAGCCGGCGCGCTCAAGGGCCGTTCGTGCCCGTGAGCTGCGCGGCCGTCCCGAGCGAAATGCTCGAGGCCGAGCTGTTCGGTCACGTGCGCGGAGCCTTCACGGGAGCGAACGAAGCGCGCGTCGGCCTATTGCGCCAAGCCGAAGGCGGCACGCTGTTCCTGGACGAGATCGGCGATATGCCGCTCGAATTGCAGCCAAAGCTCCTGCGCGCGCTACAAGAGCGCGCGCTGCGGCCAGTCGGCTCGACGCAGGAATTCGCTTTCGACGTGCGGCTCGTAGCCGCCACGAATCGCGACCTGACCCGCGCCATTCAAGAGGGTAAATTCCGGGAGGATCTGTATTTTCGGCTGAACGTGTTGCGGATTCACTTGCCGGCGCTGCGTGAGCGCGCAGGCGACGTACAGGAGCTCGCCACGCATTTTCTAGGGCGCGCGAGCAACGGCTCTGGCGTCGAATATCGACTCACACCCGAGGCCGAGCGCAGGCTCCTGAAGTATCCCTGGCCGGGCAACGTACGCGAGCTGCAGAATTGCATCGAGGCAGCCGTTGCGCTGGCGTCGGGCGGCTTCGTCGGCGTGGACGAGCTGCCGACCAGCGTGCGCGCATCACGCTCGCCGCATTGGGGACCCGCTGAGCAAAATCAATCGCTCGAGGCCGTCGAGCGGCGGCATATCCTGCTCGTGCTCGACGCGGTGTCCTGGAACAAGGCTGAGGCCGCTCGCACGCTCGGTATCGATCGCGCGACCTTGTATCGCAAGCTTCGCCGTTACGGGATTGATAGTCCGAGTTAGAGATTGTGCTCGTTGAGGTTGAGCTTCACTTAGCCTGGCGGGATCGAATCCGGCGGCGGTCGAGCGGGCACGGCTTTCTGCTCGCTCTTTTCGTAGGTCTGTAGTTTGCGAAAGAGGGTTTTCCGGTCGAGGTCGAGGATGCGCGCGGCCATGGCCTTGTTGCCGTCGACGGAACGTAGTGTCTCGACGATGTGCTTGCGCTCGACGGCGTCGAGAGGCTCGAGCGTGGGCGTAGACGCCCCGAGCGGCGCTCGACGCACCTGCAGCGGTAGGTTCGCTTCACCGATGTGATCGGCAGACGCGGCGTTGATCGCGGCGGCGATGCAGTGCTCGAGCTCGCGCACGTTGCCCGGCCAGGAGTAAGCCAGTAACGCCTGCGCGGCGGCGGGAGTGAGGCCACTGACGGGGTGGGCGGGCGTCGTGTAGCGGGCAATGAAGTGCTGAGCGAGCAGCAGTGCGTCGAGCTCCCGGTCGCGCAGCGCAGGAGTGCGGATATGAATGACATTTAGGCGGAAAAATAGGTCTTCCCGAAAGCGACCCGCGCTGACTTCCTCCTCGAGATCGCGGCTGGTTGCAGCCACGATGCGCACGTTGAAATCCACCTCGTTCCGCTTGCCGAGCGGGCGCACGCTGCGCTCCTGCAGTACGCGCAGGAGCTTTGCCTGCAGTTCGAGCGGCAAGTCTGCCACTTCGTCCAGGAACAGCGTCCCGCCCGAGGCTTGAACCAAGTGACCGGCTCGATCGCTAGCCGCGCCGGTGAAGGCGCCGCGCGCGTGCCCGAAGAACTCGCTCTCGAGTAGATTTCGCGGAATGGCGCTGCACGACACGCCCACGAGTGGCCCCGTCTGACGCGCGCTGGCCTCGTGGATCGCCCGAGCGACCAAGTCTTTACCGCTGCCGCTCGGTCCCGTGATGAGCGTCGTGATTTCGGAGGCTGCCACGCGCGCCACGCGCTCGCGCAGGGCGACCATCGCGGCGCTCTCGCCCAGCAAACTCGGCAGTAGATCCGGCACAGGCACGCCACGCTGCAACCGAGCGAGTTCGAGTAGCAGTCGCCGGTGCTGAGCGGCGTCCACGATGGCGCGCCGCAACGCGCTCACGTCGTCGGCGTCCCATACGATGTCGTGTACGCCGGCGTGCATGGCACGCACGAGATCCGCGATTTGCGGACGCGGCGCGACCGCCACGATGCGCGGCGCGCGATCGCTGCGATTCTTCGGAAATTTCGCGGCCAGCGCGTAGGGAAGCAGCAATACGTCGAAGTCCTCGACGGCTAGGGAACCCAGGGCTTCCACTCGCAGTAGGCGGAAGTGCCGCCCGAGCTCGCTCTCGACGCGGGGCGAGATCAACCTGCCTTCGTCCACGAGCAAAACCGATGAGCGTTCCACGAATGAAAGATCGCATCAGTTGTCACGCCCTGCAACTGCGGATATCTGCGACATGTGGCATTGTGCGTGTGGCGAGCGAGTCTGCCGCGCGTTGCTCGCGCGCGAAAGTGCTGGCGGCATGGTTCCTGCTACGCAGTGGGGGCCGCCGTGCCTGCTTTTGCGCGAAAAGGACGATGTGGGAGCTGCGGAAAAGCGTGTCCAATTTGCTCCCGCGCTCCAGCTAGGGCCATGAGCGATGCTCAATAGTCAGCAAAGATCGTCCGAGCACGTGCAGAGCGAGTCCGCGTTCTCGGCGAGCGGGGTGCATGCGAGCGAAGTGAGCGTGCTGATCGTCGACGATCGTCCGGAGGACCTTTTGGCGATGAGGACGCTCCTCGACGGCCAAGAGTACTTGACGATCTGTGCGCGCTCCGGCGCGGAGGCGCTGCGGCGCCTGCTCGAGCACGACGTCGCTTTGATTTTGCTCGACGTGATGATGCCAGACATGGACGGCTTCGAATTCGCGTCGCTGATTCGCCAGCGTGAACGCTCGAGGCTCACGCCGATCATCTTTTTGACCGCGGACAGCGTGGATTTGAAGCGCGCGTATCGCGCCTACTCGGTCGGCGGCATCGACTACTTGGTCAAGCCGGTCGATTCGGACGTGCTGCGCGCCAAGGTCGCCGTCTTTGCGGATTTGTATCGCAAAGAGCAACGTATCCACCGCCAAGCGCTGGCGCTGCAGGAGGCGGAGCGACGCGAGCGCGCCCTGCAAGTAGCAGAGCTCCAGCACATGGCCGAGCGGCGCTATCGGAATCTCGCCGAAGCGATCCCGGAAATCGTGTGGACGGCGCGCCCCGACGGTCAGTTCGACTATCTCAATCGACGCTGGTCGGAACAAACGGGCGTGAGCGCCGAGCAAGCGAAGGGCTCCGGATGGCTAGGCGCAGTGCACCCCGACGATATCGAGCGTTGTTCGAGCGCTTGGCGGCACGCCGTGGCTACCGGTGAACCGTACTCGGCGGAGTGCCGCTTGCGTCAGGTGAGTGGGGGATACCGCTGGCACTGGTGTCGCGCGGTTGCGGAGTGCGATCCCGACGGTCACGTGTTGGCGTGGCTCGGAACGTTCTCGGATTTCGAAGAGCTCAAGCAGGCGATCGGCGCGCGCGACGAGTTCATGGCCATCGCGTCGCACGAGCTGCGCACGCCGCTGACCGCGCTCAAACTGCGGCTGCAAAGCATGCAGCGGCCAACCCTGACCGTGGCTGATCTACAAGAAAAGGTGGTCGGCGCCATCCGGCAAGCCGGACGCCTGGAACGACTAATCGACAACTTGCTCGACGTCGCGCGCGTTACGACCGGACGTCTCGACCTGGTTGCTGAAGAGCTCGATTTGTGTGAGGTCGTGCGACAGGTAGCGGACCGCGTAGCAGCCGATGCGGAACGCGCGGGAACGCGCGTCGAACTCGCGCTGTGTGACGCTTGCGTCGGGTGGTGGGATCGCCTGCGTCTCGAGCAGGTTCTTGCCAATTTGCTGTCGAACGCGATCAAGTATGGGGAAGGCGGTCCGATCCGCGTGGAGCTCGCGTGCGACGTGGACAGCGCCGAGCTGACCGTCGTGGGTGGGCAGCCCATCGGGGAAGCGGACTTGGGCAAGATTTTCGGACGCTTCGAGCGAGCTGGTGGACGCCGCGCGGCGGGTGGTCTCGGTGTAGGGCTGTACGTGACGCGGCAGATCGTGACGGCACACTGCGGCACGATTGAAATGAGATCCGATTCCGAAGCGACGAGCGTGCGCGTGTCGTTGCCGCGCACGCTGCTGCGCTCCGAAGAAGGGGAAAGCTGCGACGGTGTCGCGAAGCTCCCGGGCGACATAGAAGCTCTGCCACGTTCACCGAGCGCGGAATAGCTATTTCCGGACTGCACGAGCTGGCATACCAAGTGCTCTTCATTGGAAGAGCATGAATGCAACTTCCACCCACGTGACGCGTCAACCAACCGGTGTGGGGCGCACCGCTCGCACAGCCCGAGTGCTGCTTGCAGAAGACGACGATGACATTCGCATGGAGCTGGCGGAGGCGCTGGCAGCGGACGGCTACCTGGTGATCGAAGCGCGTGACGGTGACGAATTTTTGAATTCGCTGATCGACGCAGTCCCCGAGCAGCAGAGCTTGCGCGCCTACGACGCGATCATCACCGACGTGGTGATGCCGGGTTTCAGTGGGATCGACGTACTGCTCGCGCTGCGGCGCTCGACCGCGTTCATCCCCGTGATCTTGGTCACGGCCTACGCAGACGAACGAACGATGCGAGCCGCGGAGCGTCTCGGCGTGGTGGCGTTGTTTCGAAAGCCCTTCGATCTGAACGAAATCCTCGGCGTGCTCGCGACTTCGCTCAGCCGCGACGCGGCGGCGACGCCCAGCACGCGGCCCCCGATCATTACCAACGGACCTCGCAAGCTCCGTTAGCCAAGGAGACGAGTTCGATGCATATCAACTATAGCCAAGAGACCCCTGAACATCTGATCTTGGTGCTCAAGCGCCGCAGGGCGACCGTCCTGGCAGCCACGATCGCCGGCTTGGTCGTCGCGCTCGCCATCGGCATCGCGATGGTCACCTTGATGTATCGCTAGTGGAACTGGAGTCCTGAGACCTAACGGTCGACGAGGTCGCCAGACCTGTTGCACGGAACTACACCAAACACCAAACCCAAACCTCAGGCGGCGCCTCCCAGGGCGTCCTGATCGCAACAGCGAGGCAGGCTGCCTCGCCTCGTAGAGATGACGGTCCAGCCGGTGGGAGACAGCTGAGCTTCGAGCTCGGTCCCGGCGCGCAGACGACTGCGGACGTTGTCCATGCAGTTAAAAACCTGGGCAGTGGCCTCGGCGGGGCCCACGAGCCGCAGCACGCCTCGCTCACCGAGCATGCAGGAAAGTGCTGAGAGTAAGCGAAAACGCAGCGTAGTATTGTGAGGCTCGGAGTCGGAAAAAACGTAGCTGATGCGCTTCACGTCGCGCGTCGCCCGCAAAACGCGCCGCGTGCGCTTGAACACGCGCAGCGCAAAGCGTCGCAGAGACTCCTCAGGACTCCGCGCCATCAAATGGTTTTGGTCGGCGGTCGGCGGTTGGGCCGCAAGCGCACTCGAAAAATCCGCTGGGGATTCGAGAATCACGAGCTCGATCGAACGCGGATCCTTTTCGACTAGATGCATGC
>DASXKQ010000273.1:0-20087 GCA_036496745.1 Polyangiaceae bacterium | reverse complement strand
CACTGCTCCCGCGGCGGGCACGTCGACCTTGTAAGTGTGTGGCACCAAAAAACTATACCCGGCTAGCGCGCCTTGACCCCGCAGCGTCTCGACAACCTGGATAGGGTACGCA
Organism: Polyangiaceae bacterium; assembly: GCA_036496745.1. GTDB lineage: Bacteria > Myxococcota_A > Polyangia > Polyangiales > Polyangiaceae > PMG-095. The sequence goes on along the minus strand of DASXKQ010000273.1, from coordinate 19,975 downwards.
CCGCGTGTGATTGGCGCATCGAATAGGATCTTTTCGGAAGCTGACAGCGCGGATTGGCGTTGGCTCTTGTACGCCACGACGCGGCCGACTACGGCAATAACTCCCGTGGAGACGAAGGACGGATCTCGCTCATAGACGCGCCGCACGATCAATCTCGAGGGGCCACCGACCGGCAGCGTACAGCTCGCTATTTCGAGCTGCGGGTCGGCATCGTCCTCGGCGGCGTCTAGGGCGGACTCGGACGGACGGCGCAAACACCCGCTCAGTAGACACAACGTGAGCACTACAAATCTAACGTCAGTCTTGCTGGCAGGCATGCGGACGGCGTTGTCCCGGAGCTAGCAGCGACGCGTTTGTTTTCGTCGCGCATCTGACGATACGGTATCAGATTTCCGAGCGGTCGTGCGCGACGCGTTGACGCAAACCGCGCGACATCGCATGCTTCGCGCATGATCGAGCGGTGGTGGCTCTTGGTTGGCGCGAGTGCGCTGAGTGCGTGCGCGACGGCGTGCGGCGGTTCAACTTCGCAGGCTTCGGCTGCTACGAACTCGAGCAGCGGGAGCGGCGGAGTCGCTGGGAGCAACGCAGCTGGGCTGAACGCGGGAGGCTCTTCAGCGGGCGCCGGTGGAGTCACCGGGGTCGCAGGCAACGTGAGCGGGAACGCCGGCAGCGCAGGCATGGGTGGCATCAGCGGCAGCGCGGGAACTAACGGGAACTCGGGCGACGCAGGCGCGAGTGGCGATGCAGGCAACGGCGGTGTCAGCGGCGACGCGGGCGGAGGTGCCACTGCGGGCAAAGGCGGCGCAAGCGCGGGAGGCGCTGCGGGCAAAGGCGGCGCGAGCGGCGGAACAGCAGGGCCGAGCGGTCCCGCCTGCCCGCAAGGCACCGCGGACTTCGGAACCTGCACGACGCCTGCGTCGACCTGCGACAACGGCCAGGGCTCGTTCTGCCGCTGTCCGACGCAAGGGAATCAATGGCGCTGCGCCACGGCATGTGCTGGCGCAGTCGTGGACAACACGAACTGCAATGTCGCCCAGCCGTGCGTCAACGACACCGATCAGTTTTGTATGTGCGCGCCGAACGCAGGCAAATGGCGCTGCCAATAGACTTTCGTAGCTAGTGCACCGCATGTGAGATGCATTCAAGTTTCAGTGCGCCGCCTCGCGCGGTGCACTAGCGAGCCTGCGCAGCAGGCGCGGGGCTTCGGGGCGAAGCCCCGAGGAGAAGCCTAGGGCACCGCAAGGCCGCGAAGCGGCACTATCGCGAAGCGATAGTTGAGGCTATCTCACTTGCGGTGCGCTAGGGCGACTCCCCAGGCAGCTCGCTGATTGGGATGTGCCGACTGCTTGCAGGCACTTCGACGTAGTGAATCGTCGTTGGCGACCCGTGCGGCGCGAGCGATGCACGCAGAGCGCCTACGCCGAATCCAACGAGCAGGCCGAGCGGTACGATCGCCAGCGAGCCGAGCAGCGCGAGCAGGAAGAAACCCAGAAAGCGCTTGGCATTGCGAGTCATGGGGCCTTCCCTGCCGGGACGGCACAGGTGAGCGTGTTGTCGACGAAGCCAAGCGGTGTCCCACTGTGCGCGACGCACTGGTCGACGGCGGCACGACGATCGGCGGCGGTCTGCGCGGCGTTCAGCTCAGACACGGCGCACTCGCTGATGTCGAGGCCCGACTTGAGCGCGCCTAGCGCCCGGATCACGGGGCTGCCGTTGCTGAGCAGTGCGATCGCCACCGCGCCGAGCTTGCTTGCGCAGTGCTCGGCGGTCTCGATCACGGGCACTCCGACCGGCGGCGCGTGTACGACTTGCTCGCTCGTCTTGAGTGAGCTGACGAGCAAACGGGCAGCGAGATCTGCGGGCGGGGCGGCGCTCGGTTGGGCTTGCGCGGCCGGCGCCGCGGCGCTGTCCAGCCTCGGATCGAACTCGTTGTCGAGCGCGTAGCAGGCTGCTGAGCACTCCAAAGAACAGGACATGGTCGAGTCGGGCATTGCGATCTTCCTCCGTGTGTGTCGGAATCGGTCGTGGCCAGCGCGAGTTGCGGAGCTTTTTGGCTGGGTGCACTTTGTCCGGCGCTACTCGCCTGCGGTGAGCAGACTCCGCCGGCCTTCGACGAGTGCGAATTCAGCGCCTCATGCGAAATCGGGCTCACGCCGGGCTCGATCGCTTGGGTCGACGCATCGCATTGCGTCAGCCCGTGCGGGCACCCCGACGAATCGGCGCTCGTCACCGTCGACGCGGACGGCGCAGTTAATGACGCTGGCGGGTTTCGCTTCGCCGCCAGCGCGGCGCCCGCGCTGCACGAGCTCTTGAGCGCGGCCGACGACGCCGGCTTTCCGAGCCAAGTCGGCTCGGCCTACCGCAGCTACGACGAGCAGCTCGCGCTTTGGAACTCGACGCACGTTACCGAACCAGGGCGCGCCGCGCGCCCTGGACACAGCGAACACGAGCTCGGACTGGCGCTCGACGTCAACGCAACGGACGCCGGCTACGTCTGGCTCGCCGCGAACGCTTGGCGCTTCGGTTTTGCGCTTTCATTCCCCAAAGCGCTCGAGAAGGTCACGGGGTTTCGCTATGAAGCTTGGCACTTTCGCTACGTCGGCGCGGCGTTGGCGCGCGAGCTATCGATCTCCAGCATGCCGCTCGAGGAATTCTTGTTGCGCAATCCGTCCCTCGGCCGCGGTGGCGATTGTGCGAGCTGTCGCGATGCAGCTTCGAACGAGGCCTGCAGCGACGATGCCGCGGGCGAATGCGCGGACACGCTGCTCTCCTGGTGCTTCGACGGCACGGAGACTCGCGTCGATTGCGCTGCATCGAGTCTGCGCTGCGACAGCGGCGCGGACGGCACCGCAGCCTGCGTCCCGTAGGGGCTAGCCAAAATATTTTACTCTCACGCGAACATGTATGGCAGGCATTAATTCTGCTCGAGCCTGGCCGTATTGCGGGGGTGGTCTCTAGCGAACTGACGGCGCCGGCAGAGCAAAGCGAAATCTACAGCGAGTCTGTTTCGAGCAACGTGATCGTGAGCTGGTTCTCCGGCTACATCACTCCCGAGCTCGCCGACGATCGTCGCGTACAGTTCCGCCCGCTGCTCGCGCGCTGCTCGACTCCGACTTGGATCATGGAGCTCACGGCGATGACCGGCTTCGATCCGCGCACGGTCGCGGCGGGAGCCAAGTGGTTGCGCGCGTTCAAGGAGAGCGGGGGGCGGGAGATTTTGTTCATCTCCGCGCAATCCGCGGCGCGCGCGGCAGTCTCGGGCGTAGCCCTCGGCATGCGCATCCCCGTGCGCTTCTTCGACGACTTGGACGAGTGTTTCAAGACCCTCGGCATCATATTGCCGGTGCGGCGCAGCATCCCGCCGCTCATATAAAAGGCCGAAGCGGCAGGGCGGGCTCGCTCGGCCGCCGTCTTGTGGTGTATGTTCGAAAGAGCGCCCGTCGCTCGTGGGAGCCCGGCCGCTGATCATGGAAGCCCCCGTTCAACCCGGCGATACGCTGGCAGGAAAATATCGCGTCGACCGCGTGCTCGGCGTGGGCGGTATGGGGGTCGTCCTGGCCGCGTTCGACCTCTTGCTGGAGCGCCGCGTAGCGATCAAATTCTTGCTCAGCGAGGGCGCGCAGAATCCCGAGGTGGTGGCGCGCTTCGCGCGTGAGGCCCGCTCCGCCGCGCGCATCGAGAGCGAGCATGTGGCGCGCGTGATCGACGTCGGGTCCCTGCCCGGCGGCGCGCCGTACATGGTGATGGAGTACCTGGACGGGCAGGACCTCGCGCGCAAAGTTGCCGATCACGGCGCCTTGCCGATCGAAGACGCGGTCGATTACCTGCTGCAGGCCTGTGAAGCGATCGCCGAAGCGCACGCGCTCGGCATCGTGCATCGCGATCTGAAGCCGGCCAATCTTTTTCTCACGCGCCGCGCGGACGGCATGAACTTCGTCAAGGTCTTGGACTTTGGCATTTCCAAAGCAAGCGCGGCCGCCGGATCGCAACCGGACATGTCGCTGACCAAGACCGCGGCGGTGATGGGCTCGCCGCTCTACATGGCGCCCGAGCAAATGCGCTCGACCCGCCAGGTCGACGCGCGCGCCGACGTGTGGGCGCTCGGCGTGATTCTGTACGAGCTCGTCTCGGGCCGAGTGCCGTTCGAAGCGACCAGCATGCCCGAGCTGTGCGCGATCGTGCTCACCGAAGCTCCGCCGCCTCTGAACGAGCGCTGCCCGGCAGCTCCAGCGGGGCTCGTGGCCGCGGTCGATCGGTGCTTGCAGAAGGATCCGGCGCTGCGCTTCGCCAACGTGTCGGAGCTGGCCAACGCGCTCGCCGCGTTCGCCCCGCAGAAGTCGCGCGTGTCGGTCGACCGCATTTCGCGCGTGCTGCGCGCGGCCGGCGTGAACACGAGCTCGCTCGCGCCCGCTGCGCCGAACTCCGGCGCATCCGCGGCGCGCACCGGTGATTCGACGAGCTCGGCGTGGAGCCCGGCCACTACCGCCGCTTCGCGCCGCTCGAGCGCGCGAAGCGCCGTGCTCGCCGTGACCGGCTTGCTGCTCGCGGGAGGCGTCGCTGCGTTCGTGCTGCGCGGCCACGGCTCGAAACTGGACCCGACCGCCGCGAGCGGCGCAAGCGCACCGTCCGTCCCTGCGCCGACGACGGCAAACCTCGACACCGCGACAGCGCCCGCTTTGCTGAACGCGGAGGTGACGCCCGTGCCCGCCGCTCCAGCGGCGGCCGCGTCGGACGGCGTTGGGGCGAGCGCAAACTCGGCGCCCAGCGTGGTCCCAGCAACCGTTGCCTCGTCACCGATAGCGGGAGCTCTGGTCGGCGCACGTCACTCGCTGGGGACCGCACCAAAAGTGAGCAAGCCGCCACCCGCGGCGGCTGCGCCTCCGCCGCCCGCTCCAGCTCCGCCCGCCGCGCCGGCCGCCGCTCCCCCGGTCAAGAAGCGGAACCCGCTCGATATCGGCCTCAAATGAGGCTCGCGGCATGGGGTCTTCGTTCGTTGCCGGCGCTGCTGGCGTTCGCTGCCGTTCACGCGACGAGCGCGCCGTGCTTCGCCGCCAAGCCGAAACCCAAACCCGCCAAAGACGCGCCCGCCGCGACGCCCGCGACGCCTTCCCCGCCCGCGCCACCGCCGGGACCGAAGTCGCTCGCGGATGCGCTGAGCGATGAGGCCAAGGCGGACTACGAAGCCGGCAAGCTCTTGTACGGTGACGGCGACTACGCCGGCGCGCGCGTGAAATTCCAAGCCGCTTACGACCTATCGAAGGATCCACGCTTGCTCTGGAACGCCGCGGCCTGCGAAAAGGGCATGCGCCACTACGCCAAGGTCGTCGACCTCGTGAAGCGCTATCTGGCGGAAAGCGGCGACATCATCGGCAGCGACGATCGCAGAGACGCGCAAGAGCTGCTGGCCGCGATCGACTCATTTACCGTCGGCCTCAGCATTCAGGTGAACGAGCCCGGAGCGCAGGTCTTGATCGACGGCGAGAACGTCGGCAATTCGCCGCTGCCGGGACCGATCACCGTCGACATCGGCACCCGCCAAATCGAGCTGAGAAAGCCCGGTTTTTTGCCGTTTTCGCAGGCCGTTCCGGTCGGCGGCAGCAAAGACGCCGCGCTCAACGTCAAGCTCGAACCCGAGGTGCACGAAGGCGTGCTCGACGTCAACGCGCCCGCAAACGCCTCGATTTTCATCGATGGCAAGAGCGTGGGCAGCGGACACTTTTCGGGCAAGCTCGGCAGCGGTGGACACACGCTGCGCGTCGAGGCGCCCGGCATGCGCCCATACCAGAGCGAAGTCGTCGTGCAAGATCGCGAAAAGCGCGGCATCGACGTGGTGCTCGAGTCCGCGACGACCGCGGCCACCGGCACGCCGCAAGAACCAGCCGGCCCCTTGCACGACATGGAGCTCGGACTGCGTCTGGCGTACGGCACCGCCCAAACCAAAGCCAAGGGCTCGAACGACACCAATTATCGCAATGAGACGGTGCACTTCGTGCCCGTACAGTTCGACATCGGCTACCGCCTCGGCCGCCCCACCTATCTCGGCATCTACGGGCAATACGGCGGGCTCGACAAGAGCGAGACCTGCGGCGTCGCGCGCCACGGCCCGAACCCGGAGTATCCGGGCGATCCCGCCGTGCGCTACGGCTACACGGACTGCCGCATGCTCAAAGCAGGCGTCATGCTCGTCTTTCACATCCTACCGAAAACGATCGTCGATCCGTACTTTGGCTTCGACGTCGGAGCTCACGGCACGTTCGCGAAATATCGGAGCTTTGATCCCAAGACCGGGCTCACGACCACCGGCAACGACAACAACGGCTCGTTCCAGCCGGGGTTTCAGGTCGGAGTCGACGCACACCCGATCCCCGCGCTTGGAGCGGGCCTGTTCGTGCAGGGCGGACCGGACCTCGGGGGCGAGGGTCAGCCGAAGGACGACAACAACGGCAACCAGAACAACGGCAATCAGAACAACGGCTGCGTACCAGGCTCCAACGGAGGCCAGACGTGCACCAACACGTGCAGCGGCAGCTCCTGCAACAACGGCTCCGACTCAAAACTCGGCGCACACTTCGAGTTCGGTCTGCGTGTGGCTTACACGTTCCCATGAGCATCGCATCGTTGATCCAGGTTCTAGGGCGCGCACGGCGCACGCGCTACGCGCTCCTCTGCGCGTCGTCAGCGCTGGCGCTGAGCCAAGCCTGTCACGGCTATTTCGGAGACGGCCCAGACCCCGCCGCGGCGGGCAGGGTCGACGCCGGGCCGACTGGCGGCAACGGCGGCAATGGCGGAGGCACCTGCAACCCACTCACGAACTCGAACCTCGCGCAGGCGCTCGGTTGCCCAAACCTGGTCGATTGCCTGACGCACTTCTGTAGCGCCACGCTGACGTCCTGCTTCGGCCCCGATTTCACGCAGGGCAATCTGAATGGCGGGCTGTGCGGCAGCGCCTTGCCGTGTTTCAATTCCCCGAACTGCGGCTGCAACGGCGCCTGCGGCTGCGATCCGAACGGCAGCTGCAGCGCGTGCGTCACACAAGCCGTGCAATGCGAGCACAACAATTGTCAGGGCGAGCTCGGCACCTGCAACGCCGCCGGCGGCGCGGGCGGCAACGGCGCGGGCGGCAACGGCGCGGGCGGCAACGGCGGCACGGGCGGTATCTGCAACGGCCCTGCCAACGCGTGCACCGGCGCCACGCTGCTGGTCGACCAAGTGAACGTGAGCGACATCGCGCTCAGCACCGACACCGTGTTCTTCTCGAGCAACCAAGGGATCGCCAAGATCCTCAAGACGGGTGGCAGCGCGACGCCGCTCGGCGGCTTCGGTCAAGTGAACGCGATCGCGCTCGACCCGAGTGATTCCTCGCTGTACTTCGTCGACAACACGGGTTCGTTGATCACCGTCACCGCGAGCGGACCCGGGCAAACGCTAACGACGGCCCAGTGCGGCGGAAGCCCCGGCGACGTCGCGCTCGACGGCTCGCTCGCGTACTTCACGACCGGCGGCTCGCTCGCAAGGTTCGACCGACAACTCAACATCGGCGGCGTGCTCGCGACCGACGTTTTCAATGGCCCGATGGGCAACGCGCGCATCGCGCTCGACGCAAATAACGTCTACTACATCAGCCAGCCTACCGTCGGCGGCGGCTCCACGATGGTAAGCGGCGTCGCGCGCACGGCGACCGGCACGGGCGGCATGGGTTGCCAAACGACGCTCGGCACGGTGCTCACCAACTCGCAGAGCACGATCGCCGCGCTGATCGGCGACGCCAGCGCGCAAATGCTATTTTTCAGCGAGCTCGGCTCGAATGGCCTCACCCAAACTCTGACTATCCGGGCGATCGTATCGCCCACGCTCGCTAAGTCGATCCCCGTGTTGCTCGCGAGTGAAGTACCGAGCGCGAACGGCAACGCCGGCCAAATTGGCAGCGCGCTCGCCAGCGACGGTACGTACCTGTACTTCGGCAGCTTTGACGGGATCTACCGCGTGATGATCGGCGGTCCCAACTGCACGCCGGACATGATCCCGTGCGGTGCGGCTGCGCAACTGGTGCCGAACGCGCTGGCGTCCGTGCTGGCCGTGGACGCCACGGATCTCTACTTTGGCGGGAACCAGAGCCAGGGTCTGTACAAGATCAAGAAGACGCCCTAGCACGACCGCCGGAACACCCTCAGGGGTTAGCGAGAGTTGCCCAGTTGTTGGGCATCGCCAGGCCATTTTGGACGCCCGTCATCAGGCCGCTGACGATGGTCGGGTACGTCTGAGCGTATGTCTTGCGATCGAACAGCGCGAACGAGCCGTTGCCGGACCCGCCGTTGTCCCACCAGATGGGCACCAGGCCGCCGGTTGTCGTGTCTTGAGCGTAGGCCAGGGCGTGTGCCGCTCGGTTGGTCGTTACTTGCACGCCCATGGAGCCCCACTCGCCGATGAAAACGGCCTGGGTCGGCAGCCAAACGCGAATCTGCTGGGCGATGGAGTTCTGCATTTTCGTGTAATCAGAAGAACTTCCCCAAGCGTATGGCGTGGTGCCCAGCCCGAAGTTCGTCGGGTAGTAGGTGTGTAGGGAGATCACCAGATTGGGATCATTGATGATGCTCGCCTTTTGCATCGCTTGGATGCCTGCCTGGATCGGGCTTGCGCCTACGGGTTGGATCATGACGATGCGCGTGGCGTTGGCTCCGCCAGTGCCGCGGATCGCGTTCACGCACGCCTCGAGATATAAATTGAGATCGGTCTGCGCCTGCGGCGTATTTCCACCGCCGGCCTCGTTGGGCTCGTTGAAGCACTCGAGCATCAGATGATCGTCGAAAGATTGGAAGGCCGTTGCGATCTGGCCCCACACGGCCGTGACCTCGGCCGCCACTCCGGCGGCGCTCGTGGTTGACTGAGGGAAAGTAACCCAACCCCCGTTGCCGTCCGCTTCATGGTGCGTGTTGACGAAAACGTACATGCCTGCGTCGACGGCCCATTGCGCCGTCTGCACGACCTTGCTCATCCACGCTGCATTGATGGTGTACGCAGGGCCCGCGCCAATGTGATTGGTCCAGGTGACGGGGAGCCGCAGCGTCTTGAATCCGGCTGAATGCACGGCCTCGATCAGAGCCTGAGTGGGCGTGGGATTGCCGAAGCTCGTCTCGTTCGGCGACCCATCGAATGAATTGCCGAGATTCCAACCGGGAGCCATCTGCGTGACGGCCTCTTGGGGAGTCAGTGGCCCCGTGGTCCCGGCCGCGCCCGCGTTGCCACTCGCGCCCGCGCTGCCACTCGCGCCCGCGCTGCCACTCGCGCCCGCGCTGCTTCCCCCGCTCGCGCTACCACTCGCGCCCGCGTTGCCGCTCGCACCCGCGTTGCCTCCCCCGCTCGCGCTGCCACTCGCGCCCGCGTTGCCTCCCCCGCTCGCCCCGGCCGCGCCTCCGCCAGTGATACCGGCGCTGCCGCCAATGCCTGAAGTCCCGGCGCCGCTGCCGCCCCCGTTGCCGCCCGTTGTAGCGTCGCCCGCGTCGCCCACGGGCGGCGCTGAGCCGCCCCCACTCGAACCGCAGCCCGCCAGCAGAAGGAAGAAAGCGCAGTACCCGAATCGCATTGTATTCACTGCCATGATCAATAGCTGAAAGGGCGCGCTGTGCGTTTTCTTTCCTAAAAGTTGCGGAAAAGCGCGGCCTCTTCCAGCCCTGCTCAGGTCGAGACTCGGCCCCTCGCGCCCGGAATGCTGCGCAGACGCGCCGCTCGCTTCGGCGGCGGGCGCAAGGCGGCTGATAACTGTTCGACCAAAAAATCACGGAATAGCGCGACCGCCGCGGGCTGGAAGCGCACGGACGGCGTCAGCACGTAGAGCGCGCCGCCGCGCTCCGCATATTCGGGTAACAAGCGCACGGTCGCCTCCGGCGGCGAGTGCTTGGCGCAGCTCGCGGGCATCACCGTCGGCAAGAGACCGATGCCGAGTCCTCGCTCCACGGCGCGCCGAACGAGCGTCAGATCGTCGGCGCTGAGCGGACCGCTCACGTCGACCGACTCCTCTCCCTTCGGCCCGTGCAGCGTCCAACGCGCGCGCCCCGAGCGGCCGCGAAACAGCACACAATCGTGCTCGCGCAGGTCCGCGATCCGCGCGGGGCGGCCGCGCCGCTTGAGGTAGTCCGGTGCGGCGAACAAGCCGAGCTCGGCGTCGCCAATCTTGCGCGCGACCAAGGTCGAGTCGCTGAGCTTGCCCGCGCGCAGCGCGAGATCGAAGCCGTCCGCCACCAGATCCACCACCCGCGATGAGAGCGAAAGCTCGACGTGCACCTTCGGGTACTTGGCGACGAACGACGACACGATGTCGGGCATAGAGAGAATGCCAATGTCGAGCGGCGCCGTCACGCGCACGACTCCCCGCGGAGCCTTGCCCAAATCAGCGACGTTGCACGACGCCTCCTCGAGCTCACTCAGCGAGCGCCGCGCACTCTCGAAAAAGGCGTGACCGGCGTCGGTCAGGTGAAGTTGGCGCGTGGTGCGTTGCAACAAGCGCACGCCGAGCTCGTCCTCCAAGCGCGTGACGGTGCGGCTCACGGACGACTTCGGCAAACCGAGCGCGCGCGCCGCCGCGGTGAAGCTCTCGAGCTCGACCACGCGCACGAACACCGCGATGTGGTTCAAATCCATTGTTGTCACAATAGCAACCAATTTTTGCTTTGTCCCTCACTAGTTGTTTTCTACGCAACAATTAGATTTCAGCTGGTTCCCACCACAGCGAGGTCATTCCCATGAATTCCAGCAAACTCGTGACTGCCGGCCGTTTCTTGCTCGGAGCGGCATTCACCGTCTTCGGCCTCAATGGCTTCCTGCACTTTTTGCCGCAGCCGCCGATGAGCGGACCGCCGGCGGCCTTGATCGGCGCGTTCATCGCCTCCGGCTATCTGTTCGCCCTGGTGAAGGCGACTGAGGTCTTCGCCGGCATTCTATTGTTGTCGGGCCGCTACGTGCCGCTCGCGCTCACCGTGCTCGCGCCCGTGCTCGTGAACATTCTGGCGTTTCACGCCTTCTTGGCGCCAGCCGGCCTCGCCTTGCCGATCGTGCTCACGGCGCTCGAGCTATTTTTGGCCTATGCCTACCGCGACGTGTTTGCCCCGATGCTCGCCGCGCGCGCGACGCCGTCGAGCGCGCCGAGCTCGGCGCGGCGCCCGGCGCACGCGCACGGCTGACGCGACACGCGCCAGTCGAGTAGACTCAGGGCGTGCGTGCTTCTTCGGCACTCGACTGGCGCGGCGCACAGGTCGCAACCCCTGAGCCTGGCCGGCACGGATTCAACCGCCAAGAGCGCGTCGCAAGCTACTTGCTCGACGCCCTGCGCGGCGCGCACCCGCATCACTGGCGCCAAGGAAAGCGTCAGATACCGCTGGCAAACGCGGGTGAAGGCGCTTCAACGCGCGTGTTTGCAGAACAACGCGTGCGCGGCGTATCCGAGCTCGCTCTGCGCGGGCTCAGCGTGCTCGGCACACCATTTCCCGTGGTCCTCACGGAACAACCGGCGACTGCCGCCGAGATCCTGCATTTGCAAGCGTGCGGCGCACGCATCGTGACGCTCTTGCCGCCGGACGCGGTCTGTCCCCCGCCGCACGATGGTGCGCTCGCGTTCGCGCTGCACGATCTGTGTCACCTCGCGAAATTCTCGGATAGGGCGTGCTACGACGAACAAGTGGGCTTGTTCCGCGCGCTGGAGGGCGCGTTCAGCTCCCCGCTCTGGCAAGCCGAAGAGCGCACGCTCGATACCAGCTGGCAAGCGAGTCGCGATAGCGTCTCAGCAGATATGAACGGGTCCGCCATTTTCTTGTTCGCCGTGCTGAAGATGAAGCTCAAGATGGCCGCCCGACGCCGGCTCGCCGCTCGCGCGGATCGCATTGCAAACACGAGCGGCCCGCTCAGCCGTGAAGAAGAGCGCGAGTTCGCGGAACTGCTCGCGGTATTTTTGAGCGCGCTCGGGCTCGAGGGCGCGCTGTACGACGCCGCGATCGAAACCTCGGCGAGGCGCGATTCCCCGGCGGCCGCAAGCCTACTCTGTCGGCACTTCGCGGCACGCGCTCGCCAGCCCTGAAGCTGACTGCTACTCTCGCGCGCGATGTCCGCGCTCGACGATTCCGCGTTCGTACCAGGCGTCGAGCCGAGCGAGCCGTCGTGGCGCGGCTCTTCGCCGGTGCTCGCGCCGTTTCATCCCGCGGTGCGCACGTGGTTCGAGCGCCGCTTCGAGCACGGGCCGACGGCCGCGCAAGAGGCGGGCTGGCCTGCGATCGCGCGCGGTGAGGACACGCTGATCGCGGCGCCCACCGGCTCCGGCAAGACTCTGTCCGCTTTTTTGGTTTGCATCGATCGACTGTATCGCGCGGCCGAACGCGGCGAGCTTTCCGAAGACACGACCGAGGTCGTCTACGTGTCGCCGCTCAAGGCGCTGGTCACGGACATCCACGAAAACCTGGAGCGCCCGCTCTCGGAAATCCGGGCCGTAGCGGAGGAACTCGGCCTCCCCGCGCCCGCGATCCGCGTCGCCACGCGCAGCGGCGATACGCCGCCCGCAGGCCGGCTGGCGATGGTCAAGCACCCGCCGCACTTTCTGATCACCACGCCGGAGTCTCTGTATTTGATGATCACCTCGGCCCGCAGCCGAGAAAATCTGCGGCACGTGCGCACCGTGATCGTGGACGAGATCCACGCCGTGGCGCGCGACAAGCGCGGCTCGCACCTGGCGCTCACGCTCGAGCGTCTGGAACACGTCGCGCGCGAGCGCCCGCAGCGCGTCGGGCTCTCCGCGACTCAGCGCCCGATCGAGCGAGTGGCGCGCTTACTCGTCGGCGCCACGCGCAGCACGCCGGAAGGCGCGCCGCGCTGCACAATCGCCGACGTCGGTCACCGTCGCGAGCTCGACCTCGCTCTCCTGCTGCCGAGCACGGAGCTCTCCGCCGTCGCCTCGACCGAGCAAATGGCGGACGTGCTCGACCAAATTGCCAAGCTCGTGCTCGAGCGGCGCACCACGCTCGTATTCGTGAACACGCGCCGGCTCTCCGAGCGGCTCGCGCACTTGCTGGCCGAGCGCCTGGGCGCGGATCAGGTGGCCGCGCACCACGGCAGTTTGTCGAAGGAGCGCCGGCTGCGCGTCGAAACGCGCTTGCGCGAAGGGTCGCTCAAGGCCCTCGTGGCCACGGCGTCGCTCGAGCTCGGCATCGACGTCGGACCGGTCGAGCTCGTCTGCCAGGTCGGTTCGCCACGCAGCATCGCCACGTTTTTGCAGCGCGTCGGTCGCGCGGGTCACAGCCGCTTCGCGACGCCGGTCGGGCGCCTCTTCCCGCTCACGCGCGACGAGCTCGTCGAGTGCGCGGCCTTGCTGCGCGCCGTGCACGCGGGGCGCCTCGACGCCATCGCGCAACCCGTCTCGCCGCTGGATATTCTGGCACAGCAGGTCGTCGCCGAGTGCGCGGCCGAAACCTGGCAGGAAGACGCCCTCTACGACTTGATGCGGCGCGCCGCGCCGTTCCAGCATTTGCCGCGCGCAGATTTCGACTCGGTCGTCGAGTTGATGTCGCAGGGCATCGCGACGGGTCGCGGCAAGCGCGCCGCCTACTTGCAGCGCGACCGCATGAGCGGCGAGCTCAAAGCGCGGCGCGGCGCGCGCCTCGCGGCGATCACGTCGGGCGGCGCCATCCCGGACAACGCGGACTACCGCGTGGTGGCCGAGCCCGACGACACCTTCATCGGCACCATCAACGAAGATTTCGCGATCGAGAGCATGGCAGGCGACGTATTTTTGCTCGGCAGCACGTCGTGGCGCATTCGCCGGGTGGAGAAGGGCGTCGTGCGCGTGGTGGACGCCGAGGGCGCCGCACCGACCATCCCGTTTTGGCTCGGTGAAGCCCCCGCGCGCACGGTCGAACTATCGGAGGAAGTGTCGGAGCTGCGCGCAGGCATGCAGGGCGCGCTCGAAGAAGGCGGCGTGCACGGCGGCATGCGCTGGGCCGCGCGCGAAGCCTCCCTCGACGAGACCGCCACGCGAGCGCTCAGCGAGTATCTGGAAGCGTCGCGGGTTTCGCTCGGTCTCTTGCCGACGCGGCAGGACATCGTGTTCGAGCGCTTCTTCGACGACACGGGTGGTATGCAGCTCGTCGCGCATTCGCCGTTCGGCGGCCGACTCAACCGCGGGCTCGGCCTACTGATGCGAAAGCGCTTTTGTCGCTCGTTCGATTTCGAGCTGCAAGCCGCGGCCAGTGATGACTCGGTGATTTTGTCACTCGGCCCGCAGCACAGCTTCCCGATGACGGACGTGCACGATTTTCTGGCGCCGCGCGGCGTGCCCGATGCGCTCGTACACGCCGTGCTCGTCACGCCGATGTGGGCGGCGCGTTGGCGCTGGAACCTGAACCGGGCCCTGGTCGTCCTGCGCATGAAAAACGGCAAGAAAAACCCGCCGCAAATTCAGCGAATGGAAGTCGACGACGTCACGGCCGCCGTGTTTCCGTCGCTTGCGGCGTGCCAAGACAACGCGGTCGGCCCGCGCGAGATCCCCGATCACCCGCTCGTACGCCAAACCCTGGACGACTGCCTGAACGAAGCGATGGACACGCGCGGCCTCGAGCAGCTGCTCGACGCGATCGCCGGCGGCCAAGTGCGCCTGCATTTTCGCGAGACCACGGAACCGTCGCCGCTCTGTCACGAAATCCTGAACAGCCGCCCCTACACGTTCCTGGACGACGCGCCGCTCGAAGAGCGCCGCACGCGCGCCGTACAAGTGCGTCGCGGCCTGCCCGTGCAAGCGCGCGATCTGGCGCGGCTCGATCCCGAAGCCATCTCCCGCGTCCGCGCTGAGGTGTGGCCCGAGCCGCGCGACGAAGGCGAGTTCTGGGACTTGTTGCTCTCGCTCCGCATCTGCCGTCCCGACAGCAACTGGCAACCCCTGTTCGAATGCCTGAGCCTCGGCGGGCGCGCGCTCACCGTACACACCGCGCGCGGGCCCGCCTGGTGCGCAACCGAGTCCGTCCCGCGCGTTCGCTGTTTGTTCCCCGAAGCGCGCTTCGAGCCCGAACCCAAACTGCCCCCCTCGGTCGCCAACGAAACGCTGCCTGATCGCGATCTGTTGCTGGCCGAGGCCCTGCGCGGTCAGCTCGAGATCCGCGGCCCGGTCACGCCGGCAGAGCTCTCGGAGATCGCGCTCCTCGAGCCCGGCGACATCGCGATCGCCCTCGCGCGCCTGGAAGCCGAAGGCTTCGCCATGCGCGGAAATTTCGAGTTTCTCAAGGACCTTTCGAGCACCCAATACATCTCCCGCAGAGCCCTCACTCGCATTCATTTCTACACACAAGCCACCCTGCGCAAAGAAATCCAGCCCGTCAGCGCGCAAGATTTCATGCGCTTTCTCCTGCGCTTTCAAGGTCTCACGCAAGACACGCGGCGCAGCGGGCAACGCGGCGTGCTCAGCGTGATCGAACAATTGCAGGGCTTCGAAGCGGCTTCCGGCGCGTGGGAGCGCGAGCTGCTCGCCGCGCGCGTGAGCGACTATCGCAGCGAGTGGCTCGACGCGCTCTGCCTCTCGGGCGAAGTCAGCTGGGGCCGGCTCAGCTTGCGCGCGAGCCCGAGCGACGACGCGCGCAGCGCCACGGTCTCGCGCGCGACGCCGATCACGCTCGCGATTCGCGAGGATCTGCCGTGGCTGCTCAGCGCGGTCCGGCGCGACGCCGAACCGAGCGAACCGAGCGGCGATCTCAGCGCGCGCTTACTCGACGTGCTGCGGCAACGCGGCGCGCTGTTCTTCGGCGAGCTCCTGACGCTGCTCGACGTGTCGCGCGCCGAGCTCGCGCAGGCGCTGTGGGACGCCGTTGCGCGCGGCTTGATCGCCGCCGACGGTTTCAACGCGCTGCGCGCGCTGCTCTCGCCTGTCACGCGCGCGCATGCCGTTCACGCGAACGCATTCGGCCGGGGCCTCCGCCGCGGCGCGAGCGCGCGTTCGCTGCGCGAAGGGCGCTGGGCGCTCGTGCCCCGCAGCGCGCAAACGGATCGCGACGAGCTGGCGGAAGCCGTCGCCGAGCAATTGCTGGCGCGCTGGGGCGTCGTGTTTTACGACCTGCTCGCGCGTGAATCGATCGCGATTCCCTACCGCGAGCTGGTGTGGGCGTATCGCCGACTCGAGGCGCGCGGCGTGATCCGCGGCGGCCGCTTCGTGACCGGCTTCGTGGGTGAGCAATTCGCGCTGCCGGAAGCCGTGGACATGCTCCGTAGCGTCAAAAAGCTCGAAAAGCGCGGGGAGGTCTGCAACATCGCGGCCTGCGATCCGCTGAACTTGGTCGGCATCCTGTTGCCGGGCGCGCGCCTGCCCGCGCAACGCGGCCAAGTGCTCACGCTCGTCGACGGTGCGCCCGTCGGCGCGGAATCTGCGTAGGTCCCATGCGCGGGGCACGCCTCCTGATCCTGTGGCTGGCCTGCCTGAGCTCGCTCGCGACGGTGACGCGGAGCGCGCGCGCCGCGGATGCGTTCGTCGAGCTCCGGATCTCGGGGGTGATCAACCCCGTCAAGGCGCGCTTGGTTTCGCGCGCCGTCACTCGCGCTCGCGCCGAACACGCCAAGCTCCTCTTGGTTTCGCTCGACACGCCCGGAGGTTTGGTGGGCTCGATGGAGGAAATCGTGACGGCGCTCACGAACGCCGGCGTGCCCGTCGTCACGTTCGTGAGTCCGCGCTCGGCTCAAGCCTCGTCCGCCGGTGCCTTCATCTTACTGGCCGGCGATGTCGCGGCGATGGCGCCGGGTACGCGCACCGGCGCCGCCCACCCCGTCGGCGAGGGCGGCAAGGCCATCGAGGGACCTCTGAACGACAAGGTCACCAACAGCCTCAGCTCGCTCGTCCGTTCGCTCGCGGAGCGCCGCAATCGGCCGAGCGCGGAAGCCGAAGCGATGGTGCGCGAGTCGACCAGTTACACGGCCGAACAAGCGTACGATAAAAAGCTGATCGAGCTGATCGAGCCCAATGACCGCGCACTGCTCGACGCGCTCGACGGCCGGGAAGTCGCCGGGCACGCTCTGCACACCCAAAATCTCGAGCAAATCGCGATAGCGCCGTCCGCGTTCGAGACGCTGCTCGATCACCTCGCGGACCCGACGCTCACTTCGCTTTTGCTCTCGGTCGGCATGCTTGGAATCCTGTACGAACTGGCGACACCCGGCATCGGAGCCGGCGGGGCCATTGGCGCGTTGTGCCTGGTGCTCGGCTTGCTCGGCAGCTCGGTGCTGTCGATCGAGCTCTCGGCCGTCGCGCTGCTCTTGATCGGCGTGGCCGCGCTCGCGCTCGAGGTCAAGGTGCCGACGCACGGCGTGCTGGCCGGCGCGGGCGTCGTCGCGATCTTGTTCGGCGGCATGTTGCTCGTCGATCAAGGCGACTATTTCGGCGGAGCGCGGCGCGTGAACCCCGCGCTCTTCCTGCCCGTCGTGGTGCTCGCCGCCGGGCTAGTGCTGTTGGCGACTCGCGCGGCGCGCAAGGTGCTCTCGCAGCCGCCCCTGACCGGCGTCGAGGCGCTCGTGGGCAAAGTGGGCGAGGCGCGCTCGAGCTTCGGCGCCGAGGCGGCGGCGCGCTCGGGCACCGTGTTCGTGGACGGCGCGCGCTGGCCCGCCGAGAGCTCGGAATCCATAGTCGAGGGTGAGCGAGTGCTCATCGAATCCGTGTTGCTACAACCGACGCGCCTGGTCGTTCGGCGCGTCACGTGAGGAGGACAAAATGGAAGCACTGTTCGGATCCGTCGGTTTCTTGCTGCTGCTCGTGCTGCTGGTCGTCGCCAAATCGGTGCGCATCGTCAAAGAGTACGAGCGCGGCGTGGTGTTTCGCCTCGGCCGCGTCACCAAGGAGAACCTGAAGGGCCCAGGGCTCCGACTGCTCTACCCGTTCATCGATCGGATGACGATCGTCGATCTGCGCACGGTGACCTACGACGTACCGCCCCAAGAGGTGATCTCGAAAGACAACGTAACGATCAAGGTCAACGCCGTCATCTACTTCAGCGTGATGAGCCCGATCGACGCCGTCCTGAAGATCGCCAACCACTTCTTGGCTACCTCGCTGTACGCTCAAACCACCCTGCGCAACATCCTGGGGCAGCACGAGCTCGACGAGATCCTGGCCGAACGCGAGAAGATCGGCATCGCGCTGCAGCACGTGATCGACCAAGCGACCGACGCCTGGGGCGTCAAGGTCTCGGCCGTCGAAATCAAAGACATCGAGCTGCCCGAGGTCATGCGCCGCGCGATGGCCGCCCAGGCGGAAGCCGAGCGCGAGCGGCGCGCCAAGATCATCGCCGCGGAGGGCGAGCGCCAATCCGCGGAGAAGCTGCAGCAAGCGGCCGAAATCCTCGCGCGCACACCGTCTGCCATGCAGCTCCGCTACCTGCAGACGCTGGTCGAGATCGGCGTCGAGAAAAACACCACGGTCGTCTTCCCGCTGCCGATCGAGCTCTTGAACCTCATGAATCGCGCGGTGCCCCCGGTGCGCGGCGGTGCGTGACCTAACGAGCAGTGGTGCTAGTCGCGCGTCGCGACCAGCGACGCGTCGGGCGACTCTGGCGCTACGGCACTGAGCGGGCTCTTCACGCCTATCAAAGAAGCCAAGATGGCGAACAGGGCCGCGACTATCGAGCACCCGCCGTAGGTCTTGATCTCGAAGCCACTCGTCTCGCCGACCGCGATGCTGAGATCCGGAACCCTCGCGATCGCCAAGACCGAAACCAAGATCAGCAGACCGGCTACCAAGCGCGGAACCAGGCGCCTGGGGAGGAACAGCGAAATCGCCAACCCGAGCGCCACGATCATGCCCACGAGCTCCCAGTTGGCCATGCTCCGCGTGACGGCGAGTAGCGCCCGCTCTTCCGTCATTTCCTTGTCGAGCTCCTTCTGCAGCGCAGGGGGCATCTTGCCGCCCGTGGCTTTCTTCACCTCGTTCACTCTCTGCTCCAGGGCCCTTTCGGCTGCCGCAACCTTGGCCGCGCCACCGTCGAGGTACCAGCCGTGGAACGCAAAGTTCACGCCGAACGGGAGCCCCAGCGTCGCCAGCAAGAACAGGAGTGACAGAGCAATCAACACGCCTCTCACGATCCGCATATTTCTCGTCTCCTCTTACGCGCCGTACAGGGTCGCCGCGCGCGCGACCCAGCTTTGCGTCGCCGATCATCACTCAATGTCACCGTTTCGACCGCAGAGGGTGACCGTATCAACGCCTATTTCAATAGGCATCGCTTCACGCACGCTTTTCTCAGCACTTCTCACGCACAACGTCGCGCGCAAACAAATAATGACCGAGACTAGCCGTCGACCCGATGCCTGTGGTACTAAGCTGCTTCGGAATCCGGGGCACCAAGCCGAAAGTTCGCCATGATCTCTCAAAAGCTCATCTGGGTCGCCGTTTTGGGGATAGAGCTCTGCGTCGTCGCTAGCGCCAGCGCCGAGCAGGGAGGCCTCTATGGCTCGTATCAACCCGGCGACGCTGTGGATTCACCCGCTCCTCCGCGCCGGCCGCTGCCACAACCATCTGATCGCCCGGCGCCTTCGGAGTCGGAGCAAGACGCCCGCCGGCACAACCTCCCGCAGGACGTTCCGCTCGTCGCCTACACGACCAACGCATTCGGAGCGGACGCTTCGTCGCTTGGGGCGAGCGGCTTTGGCGAGGCCCGTCTGTCCGCCTCCAGCAATAAGGCGCTCGCCAATGGCGGCCTGCGCGTATGGGGCGCGCCAATAGACCGCTTGGTGATCTTGCTCGATGCGCAGCGTCGTGAAGAAAACAACGCCTTTGCCCCCTCCATCACGGCCCAGGTGCGTCTACTCGGCAGCACTAAGGAAGGCTGGGCGCTCGGCGTGCTCAGCCGTTACAAGACCGAGGGGTTCGCCGAACTCGGCGGAGAGCTCGAAGGCGGCGTCCTGTTATCCGCGAGCAGCGCCGGGTTTCATCTCGATACGAACTTGATTGGAGGCGGTGACTTCGACGGTGGCGAAT